>PLME01000005.1 GCA_003142375.1 Dehalococcoidia bacterium
CCTTGGCGACGTGCTCGGGGCAGCCGATATGCTGGCCGGGAAAAGCCAGGGCCTCAGCGGTGTTCAGGTAATTGACGACTACACGCTCAAGGTCACTTTGAGCGGTCCGAGTTCTGCATTTTTATCCAAGCTCACTTATCCTACGGCGTTCGTGGTAGACAAAGCCAATGTTGCGAGCGGCGCTTCCTGGTGGCGGTCTCCCAACGGCACCGGGCCCTTCCGTTTGAGTTCATGGACAGAGGGGACCCAGCTGGTCCTTGAGCGCAACCCCTTGTATTACGGCGACAGGGCGAAATTGAACAAGGTCGTTTATAAACTGCTCTCGGGCATCCCCATGAACCTCTATGAATCGGGTTCTATAGATGTTGCGGATGTGGACATAGCGTACTATGACCGCGTGATGGACCCCGCGGGTCCATTTTTCAGCCAGTTATCGATCACGCCCGTGCTTGACCTCACATACCTTGGGTTCGATGTGACGAAACCTCCTTTTGACGATGTTTCTGTCCGGCTGGCTTTCGCCATGACTGTAGATAAACAAAAGCTGGCAAATCTGATGTTCCGGGACGTGGTCACCCCTGCCGGCGGCATTCTCCCCCCGGGGATGCCGGGCTATAACACTGCGCTCAAGACAATATCATACGATGTCGCAGCCGCAAAAGCCCTTCTCACAAGTTCAAAATACGGTCCGGCCGCCAATCTGCCCCCGATTATAATCACTACCGGGGGCTACGGCGGGTTGATACCGGGCGATCTTGCGGCGATAGTTTACGATTGGGATCAGGCTTTCGGCATAGATATAGAGGTAAGGCAACTGGACCCTTTCCAGTTTTCCTATGATCTCAAACAGGAAAAAGACAACATGTTTTACTGGGGGTGGAGCGCCGATTACGCCCATCCTCAGGATTTTCTTGAGGTCCTGTTCGGAACAGGCACGACATATAACATCGGCGGGTACACCGATAGCCAGGTTGACGGTCTTTTGAAACAGGCTGCCGCAGCCACAGACCAGGCGGCAAGTTTTGCTCTATATCAGCAGGCCGAGCAGATCCTGGTTAACGATGTTGCCTGCATCCCTCTCTGGAATGGGAAAAACATGCAGTTGGTTCAGACCTACGTCAAAGGGTACAGCGTCAATGAACTTGGCGAGGTCGCGCTCAACGAGGTTTATATCCAGAAATAGCGGGTTCACAGGGTAATTTGGCATTTGAAAGGTTGCGGGGTACTCAGCCGGAGTAAGGTCTGAGCGGCGGAGGGGGTGGGATTCGAACCCACGGTCCCCGTGAGGAGACAACGGTTTTCAAGACCGTCACCATCGTCCACTCGGTCACCCCTCCGCAAGACATATTAGTATATTTAATCGTCGCTGAGGTAGCAAATTGAAGGCGAAAGTTGTGCCGGGTGGGGCCTAGTATGAGTTCAGCATCGTCTCAATCGCGCTGATCCCGCCACCGGTGAATTCGCCATCCTGTATCTTGCTGATCTTGCCGGTGGAATCGAGGAAGAAGGTACGCGGTATGGTGGTGATATTGTAGAGGGTCCCGACCTGTCCGACCTTGTCGATGGGCACAGTAAGTTTTAAATTGTTATCCGTCATATAGCCGCCGATTTGATAGTCTTCGGGTGAACCAAGTATATTGGCATGCACCGCGATAATGGGCAGGCTGGGATATCTATCATGCATTTGCTGGAGGGCCGGCATCTCATCCCTGCAGGGCCCGCAGTTGATCGACCAGAAATTTAGTATGGCCTTGCTGCCGCGCACGCTGGATAGCGTGAAGTCGCTGCCGTCGGTACAGGTCAGGGTGAAATCAGGCGCAAGCTGGCCGAGGCCAGTACCCGATGCCGCGGGAGTCAGGAAGGTGGTGTCCACCGAAGAGGTCTCGTTGCCGGCGGCATCCCTGGATACGACTTTATAATGTATGGTGGCCGTCAGCGGCAGCATATTCAATGTTACACTGTGTTCCTTTACCAGCGTGGTATCGGTCTGCTCCGGTTGTGAGGTGCCGTAGGTTGCAGAGGTGCCGTACTTGACCTGGCTGGTGGCCGGCTCGTCGGTCGCCCATTCGATGGTAGCGGTAGCGGCGCTGGAACTGCTGACCAGGTTCCTCACGTCGGGGCCGGTAATCTTGGGTGGAGTAATATCCTGGATAGAGGGGGTTTGAAGAACATTGGTTGCCTCCATGCTGCCCTCGGCAGCTTCCGGATCGGAGCCAAGCCTCGATATCACCGTGATGTGATAGTCGGTGCCCGGCTGGAGGTCCGGCAGCTTCAAACTGTGTTCCGTTACCAGGGCATCATCCCTCTGGGTTTGGCACTGTACGCCGCCATCCAGACAATATTGAACCAGGCTGTTTGACCGCACGTCCGTTTTCCAGGTTACCAGAGCGCTGGTCGAGGTGACATCGCTATACTGGATGGAAGATATCACCGGGTTGGTGGAGGTAGCAATGGTGGTCTTAGGGGTGGTTGAGGGAGCGATAACCTGCTGTTGAGGCGTCTGGAGCTGGTCCATAACCAGGACGACAGAGATGATTATGACGCCTGTCACTGCAAGCAGGGCCAGCAGGATGGGCAGAGGTGACTTTTTTTGCCGGTGCGCCTTATCGGGATGCCCAACCTCTTTTTTATGCGCTTTCTGTTTTCCTTTGCGTTCGGGATAAGGCCTGGCCACCATCTCGGGATATGGGGCCGGCTGGGCCATTTCATAGGGCTGTACGGCCGGCCGACCATAATATTGCTCGGCAGGTTGCCGATATGCAGGTAGGGGCTGCGGAACGGAGGCTACCCTGGTCTTATAGTACTCTTCCGCCTTGAGCATGGGGCCGCTTTTCTGATGGGGCAGGCGGTTATTCCCGCAATTAGGGCATATTTTACTGCGGTCGGGGACCTGCGCACCGCAGTTGGGACAAATACGCAGCTCTGCCGATTCAGGTTGCATCATCGCCTCTCTCGGCGCAGGCTGAGGAGTGTTCATTTGAGGATAGATCTGCTCGGGCGGTGTGTATCCGGCCGGAGCCCTGCTTGGCTGCGTCGCAGCAGAACTGCGCTCCATCATACGCCTGTAGACTTCTCCCTCAAACCTCTTGTCTTTCTGTGGGGTGAAGCCCTCGGTAAGCTTCGCTCCCCCGCCGAACTTTCCGTGGATAGGACAAAGGCTGGAACCGGGCGGGATGGGCGTGCCGCATTTCATACAAACTTTCTGGGCGGCGGGGGCTTCCGGCTCGGAACGGGAATAACCGGAGACGGGTTCACCGTGTGCCGGCTTCATAACTCCGTAGCCCTGCTGCGGCGTCTGAGTTATGAGATCGCCCAAACGGCCGCAATAGGGGCATTTCCTCATGCCCGGATCGATCTTAGAGCCGCAATTGGAGCAATAGGTCTGACTGACGCTGGTGGTGCTTTGTGCGCTGGGCGGAATGTAGGTCGTGGCGGCAAATTTACCGGGCCTGAAGTTCAGGTCTTTTTTGCCGCAATGTTGGCATATGCTGGCACTGGGTGAGTCAATTACCAGGTGGCAGCTGGGACAGAATCTGGCGCCGCATTTCTGACAGGTAATGGCGTTAGATTCGTTGATATCATGGCACCGCTGACAGATTATGCTGGGCATGAGTTATATTCCATGGCTGTAAACTTAAATTTTAATATTAAAGTTAAGGCAGAATATTTCATATGTCAAGTTTGAAGAAGGCGTCCATACCTGAAAGTGAGGCAAATTTCATTGGATATTGCAGTATAGCACAATGCAGGCGGAGGGTGAATCAGTAGGAGTCGAGCATGAACTCAACTTCACCGGGGCTGGTAAACATGCCCTGCTGTATCTTATGTATGACGCCGTTTTTATCCAGGAAGTAGGTCCTGGGAATGCTGGTAATGCCATAGTTGTTGAATACACCTTCGTATTCATCCAGGCAAACTGTAAAATCGAAATTATTTTGGGCCATGAAGTCCTGGATGGCCTCCACATCGGATTGGCTGCCGGCCACGGTCAGCACCATGACATCGGAGCTGTTACGGTACTTGTTCCAAACCGTCTGCAGATGCGGGAGCTCCATCTTGCAGGGGGTGCACCAGCTTGCCCAGAAATTCAGGATAACTTTCTTGCCGCGGTACTGGCTTAGCGAAATCTCCTCTTTCTGCAGGCCATTGACCCCTAGCTTCTTGAGTGTAAAATCGGGCGCCACGCTGCCAGAATAAGGTGCGGAATTGGTTATGGGTTGGGTTGAAAAGGTCCTATCGTCCTCGGTCGTCCCCCCGGACGTCCCAGTATTGCTCGCCGTATCTTTTGAAATTATTTGATAGTGGTAGCGAGTATTGGGCGTGAGGCCGTTTATAAAAATGCTGTGATCCGTACTTAGTTGTGGAATCTCTGTCGACGGGAAGGGTAACGACAGATCGGTGCCATATTTTATAAAGGACGAGGCATTCTCGCTGGTTTTCCATGAGATCGTCACTGAATAATCACTGGAGACATAAGCGATATCGGTTATGCGCGGCGCCTGAGTATCCGTTGATACCGGGGGACTCTGAACGGTTGAACCGCCAGTATTTGAGGCGGTGCTGTTATCAGCCGCTACGACGGGAGTTTTATCCCCACTGTTGTTGGTAGAGGCTGGAGTGTTGACCGCAGTTTCCGGAGGCGTGCTGGTTACAACGGGGGCGGGCGTTTTATTTTCGGCTGGAACACGTATATTGCTAACGATGCTGCCCAGCCAGGCTGGCAGGTCCCAGGAAACGGCCTTTTTGACAAGGGCCTCCCCATTCATATAGATGAGACCTATCACAAATACAGAGGCCAAAAATACAGCTGCGTTCCGCCAGAAGGCAGTGCCTATACGGCGTTTACGCGGTTTTCTGGCATACAGGCTGCGTATATCCTTATCACCGTCATCAGCAGATAAAGAGGTTCGTTTTTTCCGGTCAGCAGAAGCTTGCGTTCTACGAACGGGGGTTTCCTTATCAGCAGAAGCACGGGTTCGCCATTCAAGCCTTTTCCCTGAGGGTTTCCTGGCGCTGGCCTGTGAACTGGGTATGTGAGGTCCGGTGGATTCACAATTGGGACAATACTGGTTTATATAGCTTCTGGGCTTTCCGCAACCTTCGCAAACAAATGGAGACTTCAAGTAAATCGGACCTCAAATTCGAGTGTAAACATGGGAGAGTTATGTTATTGCGACGGCTTCAAGGTCTCCGGCACTGTAGGCGATGCCAGCCACGTACTGAGCGTATCGAAATTATAAATTACATAAACGGCCGCTGCGATTAACAACAGGACCAATATGACGCTAACTACGATAGCAGTAGTGCCGGCACCGCTCTTTTTGGGTTCTCCTTCATCCTGTTCCTCGTCGACATACTCGTCGTCAACGTTTTCATCTGAGACATCTTCGTCATCCGTGCTTCTATCCTTCTCCCGGCGTTTTCTGGACTGCTTCTCATCGTAGTCATCGCCTATATCCTCGATATGGTCGAGAATCGGGCTTCTGGAACGCATGCCGGCCGGGAATCTGATGTCATCGTCGTCACCACCCCCGCCGCGCATACGAGGAGAGGCTTCAGAAGAGATATCCACCGCTTCACCGCCTCCGGAGCTTTCGAATCGGGCAGGTGGTTCCCGCCTTTCAACTCGTTCCGCAGGGTAGCCTTCCTTCCTGGCAGCGAATTGACTTCCGTGAGAGGGCTCACCCGTGTCCCCGGTCTTACCTGAAAATAAATGTGGACCCAGGCTGCCGCACTCCGAACATTGCTGGTTTATTGAGGACATGGGATTTCCGCATTTACACTTGAACTGGCTTTCCAATGTCGTATCTCCTCGATAAACAAATTTGCGGATATCTCTTGGCAGCGATCGACCCGCAGCTAGCGCAGTATATATGTGAAATTGTTAAGATCATTTAATATCTACACTACAACGGGATGAGGATGCTGTCAAGGAATATCAATATTAACAATTAAAGGCCGTTAAGTATCTGTGCAATTTGATCGCTATTGAAGTTACCATACTCAATATCGCGGACAATCGTATCCCCGTCGATAAAGAAGGTGCAGGGTACCTTTTCCACATTATAGACATGAGCGGTTGTCTTGTACATATCTACACATATGGGAACCGTCAGGTCTCCGTTTTCTGACTTATATTGTGAAATGGTCTTCTCAATATCCTCGGGTTTACTATCGATAAAGACAGCGATTATGTTTACACCGGGCATATTTTTGTTCTTCAATGTTTGCAGCAGCGCCAGCTCCCGGTCACACTCGGGGCAGAACACTGCCCAGAACGCCACCAGTACCTTTTGTCCCTTATAATTGCGCAGCGATAAGCTATCCTGGGTATTGAATATATTTAAAGTAAAATCAGGTGCGCGTTCACCGATAACAGGACCAACCGGCACCGTTATCGGGGTATTAAAAAAATCGGGGGGATCCATGGTCGCGGCGTTACCGTCGGCATCCACGGATTTAATGCGGTAGTAATACGTGGAATTGGCCTTTAACCCGCTTACCTTTACAGTATGGCTGGTAACGAGCTTTGAATCTTCGGGCGTCGAATTCGAGGCGGATTTATCCAGTCCATACAGCACCTGGCTGGTTGCAGGTTTATCGGTGGTCCAGGTGATAATAGCGCTGACATCCGTGGGCAGAACTTTGAACTGCGACACCACAGGCGGTTTGGCAACAGGCGGGGTAAGCGTATTGAAATTGGCATCTTCGCTGCGTGAGAGCTCGTTGCCGACCGCATCGATTGCAAGTACCGCGAAGTGGTAGGCACTAGCCGGCTGCAGCCCCGAAAGCGTTATGCTGTGGGAAGCAGAGATATTGTCCACCTGGGATCCGGCGCCGTAAGCGGCGCTGGTCCCGTATAGTAGCTTTCCGTAGGCAGGTATATCTATGCTCCAGCTGATGGTTGCCGCATCTAAAGTAATATCCGATGTCGAGATATTGGAGATTACAGGTTTGGCTGGAGGTGTTGTAGATGTCTGGGTCGGTTCAACGGGTTTGGAGGCCGGGAAAAGGGAGGGGAATCCGTACTGCCGCGCCAGCAAAAAGCACATTGCAGCTATCACAACCACTATGGCGCAAATGATGATTATATCCAGAGTTTTTAACTTTTTTCTGAGACGCAGTTTGCCGGCGCGCTTGGAAGCGCCTTTAATAGAAGCTAAGCCCCTGGCAGACTCAGGCATATCGGGGGAACCCTCGGTCCCGCCCGTAGATTTTTCGAAGTCGCCTGAATCGCGGTCCTGAGGAACGATTTTAGCTTTGACGGTGCTGTTGCCGCAATGAGGGCAGACTGCCACCGGCCCCTTCAATATTGCCATGCAGTTAGGGCAGCGGTATTCCTTTTGCTCCTTTACCTCAGCGTCTCCCTGCCCGACAGAGGACCTTTTTTCCAGTATCTTTTGCCAGAGCTCCACCCCTTGCTGCTCAACACGGTCCATGTACCAGCGCTTGCCGCAGCGCGGGCAAACTGCCGTGCCTTCAGGTACCACTGCGCCACACTGGCGGCAGAATCGTGGGCCCGTCTGTGATTCGGCTTCAGGCATAATAGAAAAAAGCTGATATTGAAATTAACCTAATTATATATATAGTTAAATTGAATTTAAAGGGGATGTCAAGACCGGGCATATTTGGGAAGCATACGTATCCGATCTATAACAGGAAAAAACAGTCTGGTTGATATCGACCTGGAGTTTTACTATAAGGACTTATCTGATGATGGTCGTGTTCATGTAGGGTATGAGCGCTTCAGGTACCACGATGCTGCCGTCCGCCTGCTGGTAGTTCTCCATGATAGCTATCATGACGCGCGGCAGGGCCAGTCCCGAGCCGTTCAGGGTATGGACTAAACGGGGTTTGGCTTCGGGATCGGGGCGATAGCGGACATTGGCCCTCCTGGCCTGAAAATCGCCGCAGTTACTGCAGGAGCTAACCTCGAGCCATTCCTTGCAGCCGGGAGCCCACATCTCAATATCGAATGTTTTGACGGCGGCGAACCCCAGGTCGCCGGTGCACAATTGGATAACGTGGTAAGGCAAACCCAGTTTTTGGCAGATGTCCTCGGCATCGGCCACCAGCCTGGTGAGTTCGCCATCCGAGGTCTCGGGTTCGACGAATTTATACATCTCTACCTTTTCGAACTGGTGTCCGCGCTTGATGCCGCGGGTATCCTTCCCGGCGGCCATTTTTTCGCGGCGGAAGCAAGATGTGTGGGATACGTAGTAAATGGGGAGCGTGGCAGGCGGAATGATCTCATCACGGTGCAAGTTGGTCAGAGGCACCTCGGCGGTGGGGATGAACCAGTAATCTTCCTCAGCGTCGTGATACAGGTTATCGGCAAACTTGGGCAGGTTGCTCGATCCTACCAGACATTCCCTCTTGACCATAAAGGGAGGATATATTTCAGTATATCCATGCTGTTTGCTGTGTGTGTCCAGCATGAAATTGATTAGCGCCCGTTGCAATTGGGAGCCCAGGCCGCTGAGTACATAAAACCGGGTGCCGGAGAGCTTTACGCCACGCTGAAAATCGATGATGCCCAGCTTTTCTCCTAACTCCCAATGCGGCAATGGATCGAAAGTAAAGCCTTTAGGCTTTCCCCAGGACCTTACCTCCCTGTTATCCGCTGCATCTTTGCCGACCGGCACGTCCTCTGCCGGCATATTGGGCAGACGCAAGGATTTATCCTCCAGCCTGCCGGCAACCTGGTTGGCTTCGGCTTCAATCCCCGTAATGCGGTCGCCCACCTGGCGCATCTCGGCTATCAGGTCGGCAGGCTTATCTTTCATGTGGCTAATCTGTTTGCTGACATCGTTACGCCTGGCGCGCAACGTCTCCGCCTCTTTTAACAATTGGCGATAGGTGTTATCCAGGTCGATTATCTCCCTGACCTGGTCCAGGTCTTCCCCGCGTTTTTCCATAGCCTTGAATACAGTGTCGGGGTTATCACGTATCAGTTTAATATCTAGCATATTCTCTGTGCCCTATTTGGTTTTGAGCTGCGGGAAGAGGATTACCTCGCGAATGGACTGCTTGTCCGTAAGCAGCATAACCAGCCGGTCAATGCCCACACCGAGGCCTCCCGTAGGCGGCATACCATGTTCCATAGCTGTAACAAAATCATCATCGATCTGTTCGATCTCAGGTTCAACATCGCCGGCCAATTTAGATTGCATAATAAGTTTAGTATTTTCCGACTGCTTTTGCCCGGCAAACCTTTCGCGCTGCTCCCGAGGGTCGTTCAACTCGGAAAATGAATTGGCTAATTCCATGGTGCCGATAAAAGCTTCGAAGCGTTCAACCAGCCGGGGATCATCGCGATGCTTCTTGGCCAGCGGCGACATCTCGATAGGATAGTCGACGATAAAGGTGGGCTGTTTGAGATTGGGCTCGACGTAGGTCGAAAGCAGTTCGTCGATCAGCCGACCCCTATCCTTGAGCGGATCGACCTTCATGCCCATCTCTTCCATCCTGGCCCGCAGCGCCTCCGCAGTCGGATAGTCCATAAAATCTATGCCGCATTTATCTATAAGTGCGTGCCTGAGCGGCAGCCGCGTCCAGGGCGGCTCCAGCTTGATTACCTCTCCGCCGAAATTTATCTCGCTGGTGCCGAGAACCCCTACGGCGACGGTGCTGACCAGGTCCTCAGTCATTTGCATAACATCATTGTAGTCGGCGTAGGCCTCATAGCTTTCCATCATGGTAAACTCGGGGTTATGTTTAACGGATATGCCTTCATTGCGGAAGACCCGGCTGATCTCATAGACCTTGTCGAATCCGCCGATAATCAACCTCTTTAAATATAGCTCCAGCGCAATCCTTAGGTAGAGGGTCTGATCGAGGCTATGATGGTGTGTCGTAAACGGCCTGGCCAGTGCGCCTCCGAAGGTGGGCTGAAGCACGGGCGTCTCGACTTCGAGGAAGCCCCGGTCATCCATAAACTTGCGAATAGCGGTGATAATCTGGCTTCTTGTTAAGAAAATATGTTTGACTTCGTCGTTGGAAATCAGGTCGAGATACCGCTGGCGGTACCTTTTTTCGACATCAACCAGGCCGTGCCATTTTTCGGGCAGCGGCAATATGGACTTGGAGAGAATGGTAAAATCAGCTACTTCGAGAGTAATTTCACCGCTACGGGTTTTGAAGATCTTTCCGGAAGCGCCCAGAAAATCGCCGAGGTCCAGGTCGTGAAGCAGTTCGTATTTTTCGTCGCCCAGGTCGTCACGGCGGAGGAAAAGCTGTATTTTGCCTGACCCGTCACGGATATCGAAAAATGCGGCTTTGCCCATAAAACGGGCGGCGGTTATCCTGCCGGCCAGGCTTATATCCGGCAATGTTGCATGTGAGTCGGCTTCGGATAATTTCTGGAAGAGCTCTACCGCTTCCCGGTTGGTATGAGTGCGGTAAAATTTGTGGGGGTAAGGGTTAATGCCGCGTTTGATGAGATCGTCTAGTTTTTCCAGGCGCGGTTTTTCTATACGTTCCTGCCCGGCCATTTTATTAACTTACTTCGATCACGTGTAGTTTCATTATCCCCGCAGGCGTCCGTACTTCTATTTTGTCACCCTTCTTCTTGCCCAGCAATGCCTTACCTACCGGGGATTCACTGGATATTTTACCATCAACGGGGCTCGCTTCAGTAGTTCCGACAATGGTGTAACGGTCAATTTTGCCATCCTGATTCTGAATTAATACCGTGTCACCCAACTCTACGACTCCCAGATGATGCGGAGCTTCTATAATACGGGCATTAAGAATAATATTTTCCAGAGAGCTGATCCTTCCCTCGATAAAGGCCTGTTCGTTCTTGGCATCCTCGTATTCGGCATTATTTTCAGTGCCGCCCATCTCACGAGCACGTTTGATCTTGTCTGCTACTTCCTGGCGGCGAATCGAGATAAGCTGTTCATACTCAGCTTTAAGTTTCTCCAATCCTTCACCGGTAATATCAAACCTTTTCTGTGTCATGGGTTCACCTCCCGGCATGCCAAATAGTAAAAAACTGAGAGTCGAAATAACTCTCAGCTCTTAACAACTTTCAAAACATTATATTCCGATGCAACCGAGAAGTAAAGAGTGGTATAATACCTGCCGGCTAAAAGTCAGGAGGAACCATGGCTACACTGCAAATTTTATCTTATGAACCCTGCGGCAAAACCGCTTTATGTGCCGGCATTGGGAAAAAGCTGGCCGGCGCCGGCAAGAAAATAGCCTATATCCGGCCCATCCATGTTAAGGGCCAGCATCAGTTGGATGACTGTTCCGATGCCGCTTTTATCAATGAGGCCCTCGAACTCGGCGAAAACAAGGAACAGATGTGCCCTATTCATGTTTCGCAGGAGCAGTTATGGCACAGCCTCTCAGAGGATGCCGACAATTTCGCTGCCAAGGTAAAGGCGGCCTGCGAAAAAGCAGCCGCGGGAGCTGATATCCTCATTCTCGAAAGCCCCGGCAGCCTGAAAAATGACAAGGTTTCAGCGTTAGCCTGTTATACAATAAGCGAAAAAATGGATACCCGGGTTGTTATGCTGATATGCTACTCTTCTGACTTTAAGGACGATGGGATCCTCCAGGCGGCCGCTAAACTGGGCGGCAGGCTGGTCGGCATTGTGCTTAACCAGGTACCTGAATCCAAGCTGAGCAAAGTACAAGCGGAATGCACCGAGTACTTCAAGTCCAAGTCGATACAGGTGCTGGGTGTACTGCCCGATTCAAGGGCCCTTCTGGGGGTCAGCGTTGCTGAGCTTGCCGCGGCCGTAGGCGGAGAGATCATATCTTCTAAAGAGAAATCGAACGACCTGGTTGAAAATTTCATGCTGGGCGCTATGACCCCCGATCTGGTGAGGGAATATTACAGCAGCAAGAAAAATAAGGCGGTTGTTACCAGGACGGAAAGGCCTGATATGCAACTGGCAGCCCTTGATACATCGACTAAGTGCCTCATCGTCTCCGGAACCAGGCCGCATGCTACGGTGATGGTCAAGGCCGAGGACAAGAAGGTGCCGGTCATGTTAGTCAACAGGGATATCCCGGATATTGTTTCAGGCATTGAAAAGGCCATTGCAAGCGCCAGATTCCAGAACTCCGGGAAGCTACAGGCGATGTCTGCTATTCTAGATAGCCGGTTCGATTATAAAACTCTGAATACGGCCCTGGGCCTTAAATAGGGCTCAGTTTGGCTCTTCCAACTCGCTGGAATCCGCAATAACAGCCCTGGCTTGGCTCTCGTACTTAGCGGGTACCTGCACATCCACCTGACCCAGGCCATCCATGGTCAGCCCGTACACACTTCCCACGCTCTCATACTTGAGGACGGCCGGTATTCCCTCGACCATGAGCCTGCCTTTAATTACTTCAGCTTCGGGTTGGCCACAGGCTTTATATATTGTAACCAGCCTAATTTCCTGTTGCATAGTTATAAATCTGCGCTATAAATAAATAAGCGCGACCCAAATCGGTCGCGCTTATTTATTTTTCCTTAACTAAATTGACTTACTTGCAGATGGAGCATTTGGAGAGCAGGTTGTTCTGCAGACACCAGGTCTGAGATACGCACTCCGGATGCATGCAGCCGGTAATGCCCCAGTCACCACCCAGTCCGCCGCCGCCTATGGCGCCGTGGTTAGGCTGAGTGTTGACGACGAGCGCGTTGGTGCCGACGTCAGCAGTAGCCCAGCTCTTGCCGGCAAAAGACAGGCTCTTGCCCCAGCAGCCGGAGCACTTGGAGGTTCCAAGGCCAGCAGCGGTTGTGGCCGCTGGGCAGTTCAGCGTACAATCGTCCAACGGCAGCGAGGTGGCTTTGGTTGCGGGATCCAGAGCATTCTGAGTAGTTGTGCAGGCAGTTCCCAGTGATCCAGTCTGTGTGTTGGCGTTGCTGCAGCCACCCAGGCACTGATTGATGTCACAGCCAGTGGGCTGCGGACATTTTGAGATGTTGCATACGCCGGAACAAAGTTTATCCGGACCGCAAAGACCCGCCAGCCTGGACATGGCACTTGTGGGTGTCCTTCCCCAGTGCTGGAGATATATCTTCCAGGAGTTCTGGTTATTTTCCCATTTAACTTTGTCCCAACCTGTGCACTTACCAAGATCGGCTGAAACGGTGGCAGGTATCAGCACCAATGATACGGCCACAATGAGTGCAACGAGGGTACCAAAAATTCTCCTCACGGCATACGCCTCCTTATGTTGAATTTTGCGAGCATTTTACAAGGTCAAATAGACTTTGTCAATAGCCAAAAGGGTACATTTTCTTGAAATTGCTCAACATAAAATATAAAATTACGGCCTGTTTCAAAAGTTTATGAAAATGTAATATTAGCTTCTGGAACACATTAAAGGAGGATAACCAATTGGCTGCCCTGGGGAAACAAATCCTAATCGAGTTAAAAGACTGCAATGCAGAGTTGCTGAACGATGTCGAATACCTGCGGACGTTGTTAGCCGACGTTGCCAGGTTGATAGGGGCTACCGTTATCAAAGATTCCTTCTACCAGTTCACACCGCAGGGGGTCAGCGGGGTCGTCATAATAGCCGAATCGCATATTTCAATACATACCTGGCCGGAATACAGTTTCGCCGCCGTGGACGTTTTCACCTGCGGTGATGTCATCGAACCAAAAAATGCTGTTAAGCCGATGTCAGAGAGGTTAAAGGCCAAGTCGACAACCTACATTGAATTGAAGAGGGGCGTGCTTATTGAAAGCAAGGTGATGGTAAGTTAATGACGCCCCGGCCCGATTACTTCAATAAGAATAAATGGCTTATCGACGAGCTTTCTCAGGACCTGGTACAGATACACGGGATCAACCGCGTATTACATGACACCACTACCAAGTTTCAGCATGCTCAGATAGTTGAGACGCATACCTTCGGCATATGCCTCGTTCTCGACGGGAAGATACAGTCGGGCGAAAAGGACGAGTTCATATACCACGAGTCACTGGTCCATCCGGCCATGCTGGCCCATCCCGATCCCCGGGACGTATTTATAGCCGGCGGGGGTGAGGGTGCCACATTACGGGACGTATTAAAACACAGGACAGTCAAAAAGGCCGTGATGGTGGATATCGACCAGGAAGTGGTCAGGCTCTGCCGCAAACATCTTCCCACCTTCCACCGCGGCGCCTTTGATGACCGGCGGGCGCATATTATCTATGACGATGCCAGGAAATATATAGCTGAGACCAGGGCACGTTTCGATATTGCTATTATCGACCTGGCCGATCCGGTGGAAGAGGGACCTGCACGTTTACTCTACACCCGTGAGTTTTATCAATTGGTTAAAGACAAGTTGAAGCCGGGCGGCATAATGGTGGTGCAGTCAGGCCAATCTGGCTGGTTAAACCTCCACAATTTTTGCGCCATTAACCATACGCTAAAAAGCATATTCAAGATCGTGCGTCCGTACCAGGTATATGTCCCCTCGTTCGTCGACCTGTGGGGTTTTCACACTGCATCGGACGGCCTGGACCCAACACGGCTATCACCGCGGGAAATAAACAGCCGAATTGCCGAGAGGTTATCGGGAAATTTAAGATCGTATGACGGGATTGCGCATAGGGGACTCTTCTCTTTGCCTAAAAGACTCAGGCAGAAGCTCAGCCGGGCCAGGCGGATTATAACGGACGAAGCCCCGATATTTGTCTACTGATCGTCCTTCAGCATATTCCGCCGTTTAATATCCATCAATATAAAGTCATACTCGCCTTTAGACAGATTGCCGAAGGCCTTAAAGCCGCATTTCTCGAAGCATTTTTGTGCACGGCCGTTCCAGTTAAGCGTCCTCAAAATGATCCTGTTTATTTCCGAAGTCTCAAATATATGGGTTAAGAAGGTTTTAACCGCATCAGCACCGTAACCACGTTCCCAGTACGCCTTTTCACCAATCAGGATCCCGATTTCACCTACGGAGTTGAGGAAATCGAAGTTAAAAAGGCTGCAATTGCCTATATGTCTGCCATCAAAGACGTCGACGGCCAGGGTGTAGGTCAGCCCAGGGCACTCAAGCTCCAGCGCATAACGCTCCCGAAACTCGTTGTAGGGAAGGGTAACCGGTGTAGCCGCATCAAGCTTGCACAACTCCTCATCCACGCGCCAGCGGTATTCGTCGGCAGCGTCTTCCAGACGCCTCGACCGCAGCCTAACTTTTTCTCCGGTCAGATCAGGCTGTCTGTTTAGAAATTCAAAGATAGTGGATCTTCGCAAGCTGAAAGCTCTGTTAAAGCGGCGTTGGCCGCGTCTTTGATCCGTAGTTCTTTGGATTTGCCGAGCCTCTGCAAAGCCTGTTTCGCCTCTTTACCGCCAATTTTGCCGAGTGCCATAATAGCGGCATCCTGCACCTCGTGATCCTCGTCGTTCAATAAGTTCAGCAGGTAAGGGACGGCTTGCTCGTCCTCGATCAGGCCGCTGGCTTTGGCCGCCTCATATCTGAACTCCGGTGTTTTGCTCTGCATCTCGTCGATGAGAAAGTCGATCCAGCGTGAGTTGCAGTTGAGCCCCATGGCGAATATAGCACTGGCTTTAACCTTGGCATCTTCGCTGTGGTAGTAGTCCTCTATATAGTCATCCACCAGTTCCTGGCGGAACGGCGCTATGGCTTCCAGAGCACGCCGTCGGACGCTCAGTGATTCTTTGACATTTTCCAGGACACCCAGAAGTGCGTTGAATATATCCTGGCTGACGCTTTCCGGCACATCGCCGAGCTCTGCCATCAAGGCGAACTTGCTGAGCGCACGCGCCGCCACCTCCCGCACTTCCTCCGATTCATCCGATTTCAAAACTTTGACGATAGTCCGGGCAAAGACGTATTTATCCTCCAACTCCAGCCCTTCAATCGATTTTATGCGAACGTTTTCCTCTTGGTCATCCAGCCCCACCTTGAAAATCCGGGTAAAATCGAGGATCAAATCATCTTCAGTGATGCTTACCAATCTGGAAATCAAGCTTAATCTTTTCTTGAGATCAACGCCTTGCCAGGCTGTTCTGAATTTAGCGAGGTCGGCGTCATTGAGGTCGGACAGCACGGCGATCTCGGAATTCAGTATTTCTTGATCGGAGTTCAAAATTTTATCTATTACTTCGCCGACCTGTTGTTGCTTTGACTCCATTTAGTCCTCCTCATCCTCGTCTTCTTCGTCTTCCTCGAATTCCTCTTCATCCTCAGGCGGGGGCCATATCGGCCTGGTATAGCGGTCGATATATTCTCCCATAGCCTGGGCAGCCAGCCGTTTCATTTGCTGGTCTGATTCTTCAGCTATTTTAGCCAGCTCTGCGAGATCGACGGAAACGTCGAGAATTTTCAGGAGCACCTTTATGACGGCCAGTGCCGCTTTAGGGTTGGGTATGCGGGTGGTATAGGACGGCACTTCTCCCAGAAGGCATATACCCTCCATGCCACGTTCCCTGGCAACGCCCAGCAGCAGGCCGTTAAGGCCGGCTATCTGTAAGCGCCCGCGCAATACTACTTCGTACTTCTTAAGAAAGTCGATGAGCTTGGTGTCAGTGGCTACGCCCCAGACCTTGGGCTGTTCCGTATGGTGTATCTTGGCGATGGCCGCTGCAAAGGTATAAATCCTCTGTACTTTGAATTTGCGGGCTATATCCAATATAAAGTTGGCCAGGTCGTACCCTTTGAAAGTGGGCTGCTCATCGCTGATGAAGAAAATAATGTCTTTTTTACCGCTGGTATTGTGCCAGTAATAGAATTTGCCTTCAGGGAATTGCGGCGCCTCAACTATATTGTCCTTTACCATGACTCCGATGGGATCAAAGAAGGAGAAGGGTTCGATTTCCCCGATTTCCTCGGCCTGGAGCTTTTCCCTGAGGTACCTGGTCAATATGAGTGAAAGATTTCCGATACCGGGCCAGGCGGCGAGCAAGTCACACGATTTAGGCCTTGGCTCTTTGCGGAAATTAACCAGTTTTTTCATATCCGTTATTTTGACGCAATCGATATCTGCGGGCAACAGATGCTGGGGGTATTTACATAGCCGGCTATCCAGCGGGAGTCGTTACCGATAGCTGTGATGTCTTTCAGCAGCTGATAAACATTGCCATATACCATGGTATCTTTGACGCGGCCGGCTATAGCGCCGTTTTCGACCTTGTAGCCCAGCAATACATTGCCGCTGAAATCTCCGTTCAGAATATTGCCCTGCTCCGCACCCATCAACTGCTCGATGATCAGGCCTTCCTTGATATTTTTTATCATTTCATCGAGAGGGGTATGGCCGGGATCTATGACCAGGGCGTGCGGCGAAGGCGACGGCATGCCGCCGTTGCGGTTACCGTTGCCCGTGCTGTTCGTTCCGGCCAGCGCTGCTGTATGCAGGTCATAATAGAACTGCTCTACCATTCCGGCATTAACGAGGGTATTTTTGCGGGCCGGTACCCCTTCATCATCAAACGGCGTGCTGCCCGGCTGGAAAGGTAAGGTGGGATCATCATGGAAAGAGAAGCTTTTATCGAAAATCTGCTGTCCGATTTTATCCTTCAAAGGGGAGGCGCCGTCCAGCACCGTCTTGCCGTTAAAGGCCGAAATAAGGGGCGCCAGCAGGGCCCCGGCAACGCCGAAAGGTGTGAATATAACCGGGAATATACCGGTGCCGATAGTAGCATTTTTCCTGGCCAGGTCCAGCTGCCGGATAATCTCCCCGGAGATGGGGCCATGGTCGATTATGGGCCGGCATGAGCTCCGGATATCGCCGACATAGAGCATATCGCCATCGCGAATCAACATCCCGTCCATGCTGACACTGAAACTGCTGCGCCTGCAGCTGGCATGCTCGCCGCTGGTGTTATCGATTGTCAAGGTTGCAGTGCCGCGTGAGAGGCTGCCCTCGCACAGGATTCCCGGGGTATTGGCACAGACTTCACGGATAATATTTTCACCCAGGCTGACTACATCCTTGATGGCTACGCCCTCCACCTGAGGATCGAAAACTTCTACTTGGGGGAATGATTGGAAGGAGGGGAAGAGAAAATTCACCTGGTAGCCGAAGGGGCTGGTCTCCAGAGCCATATTCAGCACGTCCTGGTCTTTAATGTTGCCGCTTGCCTGGGCAAAGCCCACCCTGCCATTTTTAACGATGCGTAAAGCCGTTGCTGTGCCTTCCCGGGTTTGTATCTGTTTCAAGCGGTTAGCTTCAAATTGAGCCGTGGTCCTGCGGGATACCATATGGAAGACCTCGGCGCTTTCCGCGGATTTACGTGCGATTTTAAGGAGCTCTTCCAATTATTTACCCCCGATCAGGCAATTCTTTATCCGTATGTGCGGGCTGCCGTTGGATACAGGCAGGGGTGATTGGCCGGCCTTTCCGCAACCGCCACCCTGGTTCATATCCAGGTCATTGCCTATGGCGTCTATATTATCGAGCGTGGTAAAAACGTTGCCGGTGAGCACTATGGGTTTAATCATCTCCGCAATCTTGCCGTCCCTGATCATGTAAGCTTCACCGGCAGAGAATGTAAACATTTCCAGGCTGGTTGTCCCTCCATACCATTCCCTGGCGTAGATGCCCTCTTTTATGCCGCCGATTATCTCTTCGAAGGAAGTCCGGCCCGGTTCAATATAGGTATTGGTCATGCGAACTATAGGCGGGAACTGGTAATTTATGGCTCTGGCATTGCCGGTGGGTTTTTCACCCATCCTGGCGGCTGTCTCCCTGGAATGAAGCCGGCTATTAAGGATGCCCTCCTGGATAAGGTATGTCTTTGTGGCGGGCGTTCCCTCGTCATCGTATTTAAAGCTGCCGCGCAGTCCGGGTACGGCCGCACCATCGATGATATTCAAATGCTTGCCTCCAAACCTGCGCCCCAGCACCATGATATCGCGCAGTTGCGGGTTCTCGTAAACATGATCGGCCTCGGAAAGGTGACCAAAGGCTTCGTGCACAAACACGCCTGCCAGGATGGGGTCCAGCACAACTGTATAAGTCCCGCCTTTCACGTGGGGAGCCGAGAGCAGCGCAACGGCGCGGCGGGCTATATCTTTGGCCTCATCATGCAAATTTTCTACAACGGCGAAATCACCTTTGCTGCCGATGCTAAGACCAACCTGCTGCACATCGCCATCCCTGCTGGCTATGGCGGTAAGCCGCAGGCTGACGTCGATGCGGCTCTGTTCTATGAATGCTCCTTCCGAAGTGGCCAGCGTTACCTTTTTCTGAGTGTCGGCGTAACCGATGCTGGTAGTCTGCACTTCCGGGGTACCCAGCATCAGCCGGTTATATTCATCCAGGATTTCTTTCTTGGCCGAAAGCGGTATAGCTACAGGGTTTTTCTTGAATTCAGCTGCCACGACGTCCGTTGCCGGTGCGATGGGGCTAAACTTGCTGTCTTCCTTACCTACATGCCCCGCCTGTTCAACGGCCAGGGCTACTTTGTCCTCCAGCTTATCGAGGCTATTAAAGGTTACAAATCCCCAGCCGCCGCGCACCAGTGCCCTTACATTGCCTCCCGTGCTGGCGCTTCTCCCCGCCTCCTCCAGCCGGTCCCCGCGGAAAGTTAGTCTGCTCGAGCTGCTTTCGTCAAGGCGAATCTCGATATAGTCCGCCTTTTGCCCTGCGATCGCAGAAAAAAGTACATCCTTCATATATAGACCTGGTAATTTATTGTATCAAATTAGCTCAGCCTGCGTGAAAGAACCGGGATTTGACCATCGAAATAGCGGGAATTACTAATTGACAATGCCGTCGACGTGAATATATGATTGCAGGGTAGACTTTTTGGGGTATTAACCGGGCACCGGGTGGGGCAATAGCTTTGATATTTCAGACTATTATATTAGCGGTCTTGCTGCTTTTCGCACTTAACCTCGCCTTAAATCTGCTCTTTTTGAAGCGTCCGTCCAAGGAGGACGAAAAGCTGGATTCGGCGCCGTTTGTCTCGATCCTGGTCCCCGCCAGGAACGAGGAGGCCAATATCGAGCGTTGCCTGGATTCATTGAAATGCCAGGACTATCCGGCCTATGAAATACTGGTCCTGGATGATAATTCAATAGATAAGACGGCTGATATAGTATCGCGAATTCAAGAAGACAATCCGGCCATCAAATTGTTACGTGGTAAGCCCCTGCCCGATGGATGGGCTGGCAAGCCGTTTGCCTGCTACCAGTTAGCGCAGCAAGCGCAAGGCTCATGGATACTATTTGTTGATGCCGATACCATTCATGTGCCCTATATGTTGCGAAGTGTGATGAGGGTAGCGGTGGACCAGAAAGTATCTTTGATGTCCGGCCTACCACACCAGCTGACTTCCGGGCTGCCCCAGAAGATCGTTATGCCTTTCATGTATTTTCTAGTTTTAAGCTGGTTCCCCATCTGGTTTCTCAACCACACCAGCAAACCATGGCCGTCAATTGCCATCGGGCAATTTATGCTTTTCCCCAGGGATGAGTACTGGAGGGTAGGCGGTCACCAGGCAGTGAAAACCAGGATTATCGAAGACGTATGGTTCGGTGTGGAAATAAAGAAGCGCGGCGGCAGATTCATGTCTGTTGACCTTTCGCAGGTTATGTTCACTGATATGTATAAATCGATGGGGCCCATGATAGAGGGCTGGGCCAAATGGTTTTATTCCATCATTACCCTTTCTCCCCTGGCCCTTTTCGGGCTGTTTGCCATAGCCTACCTGGTTTTCCTTGCTCCCTTCTTCTGGTTGGTTAACGGTCTGATGCTGGATAAACAACCGGTCGACTGGATGCTGATTGTTCTGGCACAGGTGCTGACGATCGTTGTGATGCGTTGTGCGGTGGACTACCGCTTCAGGGGTCCCCTTTTCTCGTTTGTACTTCATCCGCTGGGGGTCATTTTCCTGATTTGTGTGGCCCTGTATTCCACAGCCCGGCATGCTATGGGAGCGGGGATTGCCTGGAAAGACCGTCTTTATGAGAGCCGCTTTAACATAAAGTAGCTTAAAAAAGACGGGTTTTCGTTGACATAAAATGAGATCAAATCTGGATGGACTTTTTAACCGTGCCCATTATATACTTTCAGGGGAGGTAGACTATGCAGTCCAGCCTCATTGGAAAAATCGAAAAAGCCAAGCGCTACGCCGAAGAACCCGAACGTGTGGCAATCTCTGATTTTACTGCCGAGTTCCGTGGCGAGAATGACAGCCATATCCTGGGACTGAGCGGCGGTAAATGGCATTGCAACTGTCATTTCTTCACACAGTGGGGAGAATGCGTGCACATCATGACACTGCAGCGGCTGCTTGGCAAAATGCTGCCTCAGGTAGACAGCGGCAAATCCATATAATCTTCAACCCTTCTATATTGAGCGCCACTGAACGGCGCTGAGATGGCGTATACCAATTTTCCTTTCCAGCTTATATTTGGTCAGTATGTCCGCGGCCAAAAATAGTGAGCCTGTAGCCAGTATCAGGTCTTTTGGCCCGGCCATAGACAAGGCCATCGAAAGGGCTTCTCCCGGGTTTAATGCCGTTTCAACTGACACTACAGCCTTCTTGAAAGCTGGTACCAGTATGCTGATCTTTGCAGCCCTCGGGTGGCTGGAACCGGTGAGGATTATGCGGTCAGCAAATCCGGCCAGCTCCGCGGCCATACCCTGGACATCCTTGTCCCTGGAACAGCCGAAAATCACCAGCACCCTTTTATAAGAAAGGTGTTTTTTGATGGATTCAATGACTTTGCCAACTGAATACGAATTGTGTGCGCCATCTACGATCAGCAAAGGTGAAGTTTCGAGAATTTGCATTCGCGCAGGCCATTTTACACCGCTAAATCCGCGCACAATATCTGTACATTTTAGGTCAAAACCCTGCTGCTGCAGGACCTCCAGGGCCGCCAGAGACACTGCGGCGTTTTCCATCTGAAAATCTCCCAGCAGCGGTATCTTCAGGACGTAGTCCTGCAGTCTGCCATGCACCCGGAAGCGCTGCATTTTCAAGTTGCCGTCCAGGGGTTCCCAGGTGATATCGCCCCCGACTTTTATCAGGTCATCGCCCGACCGCGAACATTTATCTTGTATAACTTTCATGGCTTCTGGCTTTTGGGGCGCGCTGATGACAGTGCAACCGGATTTGATAATCCCCGCCTTTTCACCGGCTATCTGTGCCAGCGTGTTGCCCAGCACCTGCGTATGGTCCAGGCTTATCGAAGTTATGATGCATACATCAGGGTCAACCACATTAGTGGCATCCAGCCTGCCTCCCAGGCCTGTTTCGAGCACCTGGCAGTCGATGTTTTTCTCACGGAAATATAAAAATGCGAGGGCAGTCACAACTTCAAAGGTGGTTAGCTTGCCGAACCGTGCCTCCCGGTTAATGGCGTTTACATGCTGCGCGATTGCGGCCATCAGCCGGGCAAAGCTTTTTTGGGATATAGGCCGCCCATTAACAGCTATCCTCTCCTGCCAGGAAACCAGGTGCGGAGAGGTGAAAAGGCCTGTTCGGTAGCCAGCGGAGAATAGAACGCTGGAGATCATGGCTGCGGTGCTTCCCTTGCCTTTGGTGCCTGCAATATGGATGGTTTTTCTGCCTTTATGCGGGTTGCCGAGCCTATCCAGCAAGATCTCCATCCGCCTCAGGTCATAGTTGACGGCACTGTAGGCCACGCCCGGAGATTTTTCATAGTCTTCGAGGCTCTGGAGAAATTTGATAGCCCGTGAGTAGGTCATAGCGAGCTGCATTATAGCACTGCTTTCGAGCGCAGGTATAAGCAGCTGTCGTATGGTAAACAGATGGATAATAGCCGGGGTCGCTTCAGGGTTTGACGTTCTTGGGCATATTGCGCCCTTTCCATTGGGCTTTGCCCTGCATGGTCAATATCATCGAGGCGACGGCTATAACGATCATGGCGATGGCGCTGAAAGGGTAAACGACTATTAAGTATGGAGGGAAATGAAAACGCTGCTGGTTTATTCCCCAGAGAACAAGTGTGAGGAAGATGGCCATAAGTGCTGCAGAGGTGAGCTCGACATGGGGCTGCGGCTGTGCCAGGCTTATCCCCAGTATAACCAGCGGCCCGATAAAGACTGCCAGAACGAGCAGATACATGAAGATCAGCAGGAATGGGTCGAAATTGAAGGTAGCAAAGTTGCTCTTGGTAAGGCCTTTCCAGACCTCATTCGAATTATGGTACATACGGCAGGAAACATGCTTGTTGCCGTCAAGTAAACTGTAACGAAGCCCCATGGAATGAACACGCCTGCCTATAGCCACATCATCGACAACGTTTTGCCTCACCGCTGCATACCCTCCGGAAGCGTCATAGGCTTCCCTTGTGAATATGAGGAACTGGCCGATGCAGGCAAACAGAAGGGGATTACGCTGGATCCGGGTTAGCCCGATGGGTATACCACACAGCGTGCCCAGATAAAAAGCGGGTATGGTCAACTGCTCGGACCAGGTAACCACTATCTGAGTGGGCAACGCCGAGATTAAAGCAGCATCCTCCCCGGCCATGGCTGATGCAGCACAACGCAGCATGTCGGGTGTATGGATGGTGTCCGCATCGACGAAGAGCAGCAATTCGCCGTCCGCTGCCTCGGCTAACTGGCTGCAGGCCCAATGTTTGCCCAGCCAATCGTCGGGAAGGGGCTTGCCCTTTAACAGCTTCATAGCACTATATTTTTGAGCGAAGCCCTGCAATATTTCCCAGGTGCGGTCCGTCGAGTTGTCGTCCAAAATTATAACCTGATAGTCAGGGTAATCCTGTTCCAGCAGGCCGCTCACGCAGTTAGAGATATTTTGCTCTTCGTTGCGTGCCGGCACCAGGACCGAAAAGCGCGGCCATCTGGCGGGAGCGGGATAGCTGTGAAGTCTGCGCAGATAGCGCAGGTTGGTCAACGAAATCAACAAAAGTACAATGAGGCCAACAATGATAGCCGTTTGCAGATAGAACAGGACGTCGAAAAACAAGTTCTGTTGTGGCAAATCTCCTCCCGGCGGGGGCTTAATACAATTTCTGTTTCGGCAATTTCCGGTCTTTCCAGGTGGCCCGGCCGGAAAGCGTCAGTATCATCGAGGAAGCTGAAATAGCCGCCATCATGAGGGCGCTAACCGGGTAAAAAATAATCATGTACATGGGAAATTTGAAGCGCTGATAATAAATACACCAGGTCAACAGGGTACCGATAACGGATATGGCTGACAAGCCCAGTGAAAGGGTCGGC
This sequence comes from Dehalococcoidia bacterium, assembly GCA_003142375.1. Lineage (GTDB taxonomy): Bacteria > Chloroflexota > Dehalococcoidia > GIF9 > UBA5629 > UBA1162. Next base: position 24,135 of record PLME01000005.1, read on the forward strand.
GGATATTGCGGCATTTTAAAAATCGCCAGCACTATAATTGGTTCCCACATGGCGAAAAGAATCCAGAGCCATGTGAGGATGAAAAGAGCCACATTGTAATCGTAGGCTGCGAACATATTCTTGGTCAGGCCCTGGTGTATTTCTTTGAAATTATGATACATTCGGCATGCCACGTTGTTCGTACCATCGAAGACACGGTAGCGCAGCCCCGCGGCCATTATCCTCTGTGGCAATTGGAGGTCGTCAAGCACGTTTTGACGGATTGCTTCAAATCCGCCGCATACCTCATAGGCTTTTCTGCGGAACATCATGAGTTTGCCGCTGGAAGATAACACCGAAACCTTTCTGGGTCTGAAGCGTGCCCGTAGTGGTACGACGGCAAATACGCCCAAGGCGAAAATCGGCATGATCAGTTTTTCAGCCCATGAAACTAAAATATGGCGGGGCATGATCGAAATCATGTCTGCCTTTTCTTCCATCATGGCGGAAACTGCGCATCTCAGCGTGTCAGGGGAATGAACTGTATCCGAATCGGTGAAAAGAATGATATCTCCATCCGACGCCAGGTATAGCTGATGGCAGGCCCAGTGTTTGCCCAGCCAGTCCAGGGGTAAGGGTTTACCCCCAATTACTTTAAGCCGCGTATCCGACCGGCACAGCTCTTCAAGAATCTTCCCGGTCCTGTCTCTGGAGTTGTCATCCAGAACGATGACCTGGAAATCCGGATAATCCTGGGCCAGGAGCGATTTTACACACGGGCCTATCTGTTTTTCTTCGTCCCTGGCAGGCACCAGTAATGACACGCGTGGAAAGATGCTCGGCTTCTTATAATCATTGAGGTTTTTCAGGTTGCGCATGTTGATGGCAGCCATGACCAGCATTGCCAGTATAAAAAACATAACCAATGTATTTGGCAGGAGCAATGGGTCTGCGGGCATCATGACTTCCTCCACATATTGCGTAGCCAGGGCTGCAGTTCAGGCCAGGCAGTGAAATAAGTATACCTTTTAACTGCAAGAATTGCAGTATGACCCAGGCAAATAACCATGTAGTATAGTGGAAATTGCATTACCAGCAGGAAAATTAAAAATCCCAGCATCCCGCAGATGGAGGTCCACACCCAGTTTTTCTGGATGGCAAACATCAGCCCCATCAAAACTCCCATCACCAGCGGGCCCAACCACCCGGTCAGACCCAGCCAGACGCCATAGGTGGTCGCTACCCCCATGCCCCCTCTGAATTTTAAAAAAGGCGTAAAGGCGTGGGCTACCACAGGTGCAATGGCCACCGCCGCCAGCTCCCATCCGCTAATTCCAGACCATAGCTGAGCAAGCCAGACAGGCACGCTGCCTTTAAAGGCGTCCAACAATACGGCCACGATGTAAGGGGCCTTACCGCCTGCCCTTGCAACATTGGAGGCTCCCGGTGCGCCATCGCCGTATGTCCTGATATCTTTGCGCAGAAAAAGACGGCCCACCCAGTAAGAGAAGGGAAATGAGCCGAGAACCAATCCTACACACACCCATACTAAGCTAAGCATCGGCCAATTATTATATAATTATTTTATGAAATTTGTTAACAAGCTTTTAGAGGCAGGGCGCAGGAATCGCAGCCTGCTTTGCGTGGGGCTGGACCCGGACCCGCAGAAAATGCCGGTCAAGGATGTTTTTGAATTTAATAAAGCTATAATCGATGCTACGGCCGACCTGGTATGCGCTTACAAACCCAATTTGGCGTTCTATGAGGCTCTGGGCATACGCGGACTGCAGGCCTTGAAAAAGACCGTTGCCTACATCCCGGCTGACATCCCGATCATCGGAGATGCCAAAAGGGGCGATATCGGCAACACCGCCAGCGCCTATGCCAAAGGTCTTTTCGACTATTTCAAATTCGATGCCGTAACGATCAACCCTTATCTGGGGTACGATTCAGTCGAGCCCTTCCTTCAATATAAAGACAAAGGGGTCTTTGTACTTTGCCGCACCTCAAACCGTAGCGCCTCCGATTTTCAGGACCTGGTGGACAATTTCGGTATGCGGTTTTACCAGTCGGTGGCTATGCGTGCCAGGGAGTGGAACAAGGACAATAATGTCGGCCTGGTGGTGGGGGCCACCTACCCCGAAGAGCTTAAAGAAATCAGAAAGATGTGCCCCGATATGCTGCTGCTGATACCGGGCATAGGGACGCAGGGCGGCGACCTGGAGCTCTCGGTTAAATACGGTGTCGACGCCGGCTCTGAGAAAGCCGTAATCGTAGCTGCCCGACAGGTTCTGTACGCTTCCAAGGGACCGGACTATGCGCAGGCCGCCCGCAAGGCAGCTAAAGAGCTTCGGGATAAGATCAACCAACTTCGCGGCCTTTAAAGCCGATCTCACTTCTCACGAATTTCGATCCGGGGTTATTGGTATGGCTGAAACAAAAGGGACCGCCCGCACCATCTTTCATATCGACCTCGACGCGTTTTTTGTCACCGTGGAGCAGGTGCTCAACCCGGCGTTATCCGGAAAGCCCGTTATCGTAGGAGGGAGGCCGGAAGGCCGGGGCGTGGTAGCTTCAGCATCCTACGAAGCCAGGAAATGCGGAGTGCACGCCGCCATGCCTCTGTCCCGGGCCAGGCGACTATGTCCACAGGCCATTTTTCTGACCGGCAACTATCGCCGCTACCTGGATTTCTCCCGCAAATTTATGAATATCCTGGCTGACTACTCACCGAGCTTTCAACCGGGGGGGCTGGATGAAGCCTACCTCGACGTTACCGGGTGTGAGAACTTCGGCTCCTGGCGTAATCTGGCCGTTAAAATTAAGGAGCGTATAAAAAAAGAGACCGGCCTGGTGGCATCGATTGGCATTGCGCCCTGCAAAGTTGTCGCCAAAATAGCCTCTGATTTGAGTAAACCGGACGGGTTGATCGAAGTGGCGCCGGGGCAGGAAAAAGCTTTTCTGTTCCCCTTGCCGGTGCAGAAAATGCCCGGCGTAGGCGAAAAAACAAACCGCGTCATGAAGTCGATGAATGTACTTACCATAGGTCAACTGGCCAATATGCCGGAGCCGCTGTTCAAAAGTCGCTTCGGCGAAGGCTCGCTGTGGCTGCAGGAGCACGCCAATGGAATAGACGACAGCCCCGTGGAAGGATTCGGAGAAGCCAAATCTGCCAGCCGGGAAACCACCTTTGAGAAAGATACTTCTGATACCGGCCTTCTAAAGGCCACACTGCGCTATTTTTCCGAAAAATTGGGGGCCGACCTGAGAGACTCGGTNNAGACTCGGAAAAGAAGGCACGCACGGTGACCTTGAAGCTGCGCTACGCCGATTTTGAAACGATTAACCGCAGTACGACGTCGCGGGAGGCTACCAACCTTGACGACAAGATTTTTCATTCGGCGGTGCGGCTGCTGGACTCCGCACTGGCGAAAAAATACAAGGCCGTCAGACTTATCGGTCTGGAAGTATCTAACTTTATGGATAGCGAAACCCAACTGGGATTATTCGATGCCGAGGCCAAAAGGCTGGAGCAGGTTGACCGTGCCATCGACGGCATACGCGATAAATATGGCTNNGCAGAAGACGGCATACGAGATAAATATGGCTTCGATTCCATCCAGACGGGATACACCATGGAACTGAAGCAGAAATACGGCGGTAAAACCAGGGACGCTTAAAGGCTTGAACTGGCTGCTAGTTTTAAAAAGGGAAGTCAGGTGAAAATCGACTATTCTTCTATATCGGGAAACTACGATAAATACCGCTCTTACCCGCACGACCTGATAAAAAGGATTATTCAATTCGGTGAAATCCGGGCAGGGACCAGGGTGCTGGATGTGGGCTGTGGTACGGGAAATGTGTCTTCGCTGTTGCAACAGCTGGTCAATATTGAAGTTATCGGCTTTGATAAATCAATCTCCATGCTGGAAACAGCCGCAGCCAAAGGACTGGATGTTATTTGTGCGGATGCCGACTATGTTAATATGCCTTTCAGCGAGAATTCCTTTGATACGGTAATCGCTGCTTACGTTATTCAACATATCGATAATCTCGGATTATTACTTGCGGAATGCCACCGCATCCTGCGGGAAGGATTTCTGGTGCTTCTGACGTCGAGCCATAAACAGATAGAAAGCCAGCATCCGGTCATCAGCCAGTTTTTCCCGGGCACCATCGAAATCGAGAAAGCCCGCTTTACGGATATCCTACAGATCGAGAAGCTGCTGAGAGCTGCCGGTTTTACGGATATAGGCCGTGAAGAAGTGCGTGTTGAAGGCATACCCATTGACCGGCGGTATCTTGCGCAGGTTAAGAATAAATATGTTTCCACTTATCACCTTCTTCCGCAGAGTGAGTTTGACGAGGGTGTAAGACGGCTGGAAGCCTTCATAGCGGATAGAGAGGGGACTGAATACAGGGAGTGGCGGGGTACCCTGGTGCGGGGACGGAAGGCCGTTTAGTTAATTTTCATCGTGTTTTTATAACTATAGACTGAAACGGTCTACAATTTGTTGTGGGGCTATACGACAGGAGGGTAAAGGCGGATGGAACAGAGAGCTTACGGCAGGACGGGTGAGAAGTTTTCTATACTGAGCTTCGGTGCACAGCGCATTGTCGACTCGCACGGGTGCTCTGAGAAAGAGGCCGTCAGCATGATTAACTACGCGCTAGACCACGGCATCAGGTACTTCGATACGGCCTGGATATACTCAGCAGGGCAATCCGAGGAGCGGGTCGGCATGGTGGCGAAAGATAGGCGTGCCGACATGTGGATAGTCACCAAAGTATGGGCGCGTGACGGTAAGGGAGCCACGACTCAACTGGAACAGAGTTTAAAGCGGCTTCAAACCGACCATGTGGATGAGTGGCGTCTGCACAACGTCTGGTCGCTTGAGGAATTGGATAAGCTCACGGCCCCGGGCGGAGCGCTGGAGGCTGCAGTGCAGGCCCGTAAGGAAGGGCTTACGCGCTACATCAGCATCAGCGGGCACAGCAATCCCCAGGTGCAGATTCAAGCCCTGGAGCGCTTTCCATTCGATAGCGTGCTCTGTTCAACCTCGGTACTGGACCATTTCATACTTAGTTTTGTAGAGGAGTTTATACCGGTGGCCAGGGCCAAAGGCGTAGCGGTTGCCGGTATGAAGATAATAGGTCTGGGGATCTTGGCCCATCTTTATGAAAAAGCTTTGCGCTATGCCTTCGGGCTGCCCATCGATACAGCCGTAGTAGGCATGGACAGTATGGAGCAGTTGAAAAACAACCTGGCGGTTGCTGAGACATATCAGCCTCTGACTGACGAAGAGCGGCTGGAGCTTTTCAAAGAGGTATTGCCTCTGGTTTCGCCCAAAAACGCCCCATGGAAAGCTGAAAACTGGACCAATCCGGTGATATGGAAGAAGAGGTAAATAGTCTGCGGCCGCGTCAGCGCTTCATAGCTTCCAGCATATAGAGGATACGGCAACTTATCTCAAGTAGCTCCGTAATCACATAGGCTTCTTCCAGAGTCATGCCCCTGGCAAAGCTGCCGTGCTTGTGCACAATTACTACGGCATTGGTTTTAAGTGCTTCGGCTACCTCGGCGGCGAATCCACCGGGGACAGGTTCGCTGCCAAACCCTATTACGGGCACGGTGGGGATAAAGATCTTACCTGCTTCATCCTGCGGAAATATTTTATCGCTACGGAAAGAGAGGGCCGTAGCATGGATCGGGTGGGAGTGTACTATCGCAGTAGAAAGGGTTTTAGTATATATGGCACGATGGACGCCCAACTCGGAAGACGCTTTGCGTGTATTTTCGTCATCCTTATCTACGCCGGTCACAATCAGGTCGGATTCTTCCAGATATCCCAACCTGCTGCCACTGCGCGTAATGCACAGGCTGGTTCCCTGCTTTAAACTGAGATTGCCTCCGTGTACCGAAACCATGCCCCGGGTATAAAGATCACTTCCCACCGTCTTAAAGTGCGGTAACAAATCGTTAAAAGCTAAGTCCAATTTACCTTACCTCCAATTGAGTTGATCTGATATAACGGTGCCGGTTGAGTCGTACCGTTGAGGCATGGCCGCTGTGACTGCTGCGGTTAGGAAGCTTTTTTGTTAGAGGCGTTTAGCTTTTTCATCAGCCGCGATTTCTTTCTGGCGGCGGTATTGCGGTGTATGACCTTTTTCCTGGCGGCTTTATCCAGTGAGCTTATGGCCTGAACTACGGCTGCCTGAGCATCCTCGCTTTTTTTACCGGTTACCAGTTTCTCTGCCTTGGCAACCTCGGTCCTGGTGCTGCTCCGGATAGCCTTATTGCGTTCCGCTTTCCTGGCGGCTGATCTGGCTGATTTCTCGGCTGTTTTAGTCTTGGGCAATTGTGCCTACCTCCTTTGATATCAAGAGCTTACGTTGAGCCTGTCTTTTTGCGCTTTAGTAGCGCTGATCACGCCACGCAAGCTCATAATTCTGCTCAATATATGATTCAATTGTGCCATATTTTTTATTTCAATCGTTGCGAACATCGAAAAGACGTCGTCGCTGTATTGAGTGCTTACACTCGTTATATTTATTTTTTCCTCGGCTACCACCGTGGTGATATCTCGCAGCAAGCCGACCCTGTCCCACGCTTCCACCTGTACGTTAACGGGATAGACATCCTCAACCACGCCCCAGCTTACCTCTATAAGCCTCTCCTTCTCCTCCTCGTTAATTATGTTGATGCAGTTCTTACGGTGAACGGTTATGCCGCTGCTCCGCGTAATGTACCCGATAATATCATCACCGGGCACTGGATGGCAACATTGAGCCAGGTGTGTAAGCAGGTCTCCCACTCCCAGGACCTGTATGCCGGAGCCTGTGTGATGTTTGACTACAGGCGTGGGCGATTTGGTCGGCATTAGAGGGAGCTCTTCGGGCTGGCCGGTGACTTTCACAGCGATTTGATGCGGCGTAATGCCCCCGTAACCAATGGCTGCCAGGAAGTCATCGACTGTATCGAACTCCATCTGTCTGGCCATGTCTTCGATATTGGCGGTATCCAGCCCCAGGCGCTTACGTTCTTTCTCCAGTATTGCCCTGCCGCGCTCGATATTCTGTACCCTTTCCTGCTTTTTAAACCAGGCGCGAATTTTTTCCTTGGCATGGGCGGTTTTAACGAACCCCAGATCGGAGTTGAGCCAATCAAGGCTGGGGGCTTTCTCGCCTTTGCTCACCATAATATCCACAATGTCGCTATTCTTGAGCTCATAGTTAAGCGGTACCAGCCGCCCGTTTATCTTGGCGCCGATGCAGCGGTGTCCCAGGTCGGTATGAATTCGATAAGCAAAATCAAGGGGGGTGGCGCCCTTGGGGAAAGGCTTGATCTCTCCTTTAGGGGTATACACGAATACCTGGTCAACGAAGAAGTCCTCTTTGACCGTTTTAAGGAACTCTTCGCTGTCGAGCGAGCTCTGCCAGTCGATCAACTGTCGCAGCCAGGACAGTTTTTCTTCAAAATGCAGGTCCGGCTTGGCCCCTTCCTTATAACGCCAGTGAGCGGCCACACCGTATTCGGATACACGGTGCATCTCGTAAGTGCGTATCTGAATTTCCAGGGGAGTGGTGCCCTGCATGAGGACCGTAGTATGCAAGGACTGGTAGCCGTTTTCTTTGGGGTTGGCGATATAATCCGTGAATTCATCGGTGATAGGGTGCCAGAGGTTATGTATTATGCCGAGCACTTTATAGCAGTCCGGGATTGAATCTACCAGCACCCGGAGGGCAAAAAGATCATGGATATCACCGAAGTTCCTGCCGATAGTGGCGTATTTGTGGATCTTGTTGTAAATGCTGTAGATGTGCTTCGGTCTGCCTGTTACCTCTCCCTCGATTCCCGCCTTTTTCATTTCTTCACGCAGTATATTGGCGGAGTCTTCGACAAAGCCCTCGCGTTCCGCCCTTCGCACAGAGACCATGCGTGCGATTTCATGATATTGTTCCGGCTCGAGGAAGCGGAAAGCCAGATCTTCAAGTTGCCATTTAACCTGCCACATGCCCAGACGGTGGGCCAGGGGAGCGTAAATTTCCAGGGTCTCCTGCGCTATGGCACGGCGCCTATCTGCGGGCAGGGCCTCCAGCGTCTCCATATTGTGCATCCTGTCGGCCAATTTAATGAAGACCACCCGCATATCCTCGGCCATGGCGACTAGCATCTTGCGGAGGTTCTCCGCCTGGCTTTCCTGGCTGCTGACTACAACCTCCCGCTTCCAGGCAACTTTGCTCAGCTTTGTAACCCCATCCACCAATTTGCTGACTACGGGGCCGAATTTCTTCTCCAATTCGGCAATCGATACATTGCAGTCCTCGGGTACATCGTGCAGGAGGGCGGCGGCAAGCGTGGCAGCATCAAGCTGAAGATTGGCCAGTGTTATGGCAGTTTCAAGAGGATGTTCCAGATAAGGCACCCCGGATTTACGCTTCTGTCCTTCGTGGGCATCATGGGCATATTTGTAGGCAGCCTCCACGACTGCAACTTTCTCAGGAGGCAGGTACTCCCTGGCCTTAATAAATAATGGAGAAGGATCCATGCGTTCACCGGTTCAACAGTATGATAAAGCATGCTCGGCGACTATGGCAAATATAGTAAATGTGATTTTGATCATTTGCATCCGCCCTATATGGTCGTACTATATTTATGTTGACGGTTAAATATTTCCGTAAGACCGCCGGTGGGGCGGACCGTAACAGTTTGATCAAATACATGGAGGTACTTAATGAAGATAGTGAAACTTTGCCGTGAGGGCACATGCTGCCCGGCAGTCAAGGTATATGAAAATAGGGTGGAGATCGGTGAGGATGAAAATACCTGCGTGCTGAGCACAGACGAATTCGAGATCCTGAAAGAGAAGATCCTGGCAAAAGAGATCTAAACAACACAGGCTAAACGACCGGAATGAGTCCACCGTCCCACCCGGTGGACTTATTTATTGATCAATCAATGCTCATCCGACATTGACCATAGTCCACGCATACGGCGGCGGAGCTTCCCAGATTTGAACTTCAATCATTGTAGCGGTATCCTTTATTAACCGCACGCCATATTTTCTATCGAGAGGACTGTCATGATAACCAAAGTGAACGCCGAACTTAACGCTATCTTTTCACCGCGTAATGCTGCCGTAATCGGGGCTTCGGACAAGGATTTTTTTACCTGGGCCATGATGGGTGGGAAACTAAAGGACCATTTCTTCCCGGTCAATCCCAACTATAGCGAAGTGATGGGCAAGAAGTGCTACAAGAGTATCCTGGACGTCGAAGAGCCCGTGGACTACGCCATTATTGCTGTNNACCTGTCCCGTCACGCCTGGCGTTAAAGGCCGCGCAGGAGTGCATTCAAAAGGGACTGAAGGGGATACATCTTTTTACGTCGGGTTTCAGTGAAACCGGGACGGCCGAAGGCGTGAAGCTGGAGAAGCAACTGGCCGCGCTGGTCAAGGGCAAGATAAGGATGATTGGCCCCAACTGCATGGGCATATATTGCCCCAAGTCCGGCTTGTCTTTCAATCCGATGGCTTCTTATAAAGAAGGCAATATCGGCATCATCACACAAAGCGGTACATTCGCACAATTTTTCATTCAATCCGAAAAACCTCGCAATATCCAGATAAGCAAGATGATCAGCTACGGTAATGCCGTAGACATCGATTGCCCGGAATTGCTCGATTACTTCGTTGACGATCCCGATACGCATATTATCGCCCTTTATATCGAGGGCATAAGGGATGGGCGGCTGCTAAAAGAATCTCTGGAGAGGGCGGCAGCGAAAAAACCCGTTATAGCTTTAAAAGGCGGCATAACCGAGGAGGGTGGAAGGGTGGCATCCTCTCATACGGGATCCCTGGCAGGGAAGGGAAGGATCTGGGAGACGATGTTCCAACAGGCCGGTGTGCTGCTTGTCAACGATATCGATGAATTGATTAACACGGCGCTGGCCTTCAGCAGCCTGAAGCCCCCGCGGGGCAGGGGCATATCCATCATCACGTATTCGGGCGGCTTTAGTGTTGTTCAAAGTGATCTGGCAATTAAGGAAGGTCTCGATGTGCCGCAGCTATCTACGAAAGCCAGGGAAAAGTTGCGCACAATAGTGCCTTCAGCCGGCACTATGATCGGTAACCCGCTGGATGCGTGGCCGGTCTTTCACAGAATCAACAAAGGCCAGGGCACATTGGATGAAGTCATCAGGATAATTGCAGATGAAAGCCAGATCAATTCCATAATCCTGCAGGTTGACAACCTGAGGTTTCTGGCTGCTACATGGGGCAAAAAATTTGTGGAGAGCTTCAATAGCTTCAGTAATATCGTTATGGATGGCTGCCTCTATACCCGTGATACCACCGGCAAAGTGATTATGGTGAGCATGTATGTTGAACCTTTCCAGAGCGATGAACTTGAGAGAAAGGTATATATGGACTTTAAGCTCCGCTGCGAGGCGCAGAATTTGCCGGTTTATCCTTCGCTTAAATCTGCCATTAATACAGTCAGCAATATGTACAGGTACACCCAGCTCATGCATAAAGGATCATGGAATAAGGGGTGAATCGGGATGCAGACGCCGGAGTACTCGGTCATCCTGGTTACCGCTTCGAGTTTGGAAGAAGCCAAAAAGATCGCCGCTATTCTTTTGGATAAACGTAAAGCAGCGTGCGTGAATATAGTGCCCCAGGTCCACTCCAGTTTCTGGTGGCAGGGCAAGATAGATAAAGCTGAAGAATCGCTGCTCGTAATAAAAACCACAGCTTCGGCGACGCAGGCCGTTATTGACCTGGTCAAAGCCAACCACAGCTACACCGTTCCGGAGATAATCGCCCTCCCGATCGCGGGCGGCAACCCCGACTACCTCGACTGGATAAAACGGGAAGTCCAGCCGTAAAGCGCAACGTTTGGAAAATTGAACCTTTTCATATATTATAATAAGCCTTTGGGAGGTGGGTTACGTGTTTAAAGCGCCACGCGGCACCGCCGATATTTTGCCGGAAGAGCAGGCATACTGGCGTTACATCGAAGAAAAAGCCATGTCCATCTGCCGGCAATGCGGTTATGGCATGATAAGCACACCCGCATTTGAAGATGCGGGACTCTTCACGCGCAGCGTGGGCGAAGGCACCGACATCGTTAACAAGGAGATGTATATCTTCAAAGACCGCAGCGATAATGAGCTTGCACTGCGGCCCGAGGGGACTGCATCTGTTTGCCGGTCGTACCTGGAGCACGGGATGGACAACCTGCCTCAGCCTGTAAAGCTATATTATTTTGCCGACATCTTCCGCTACGAAAGGCCGCAGGCAGGCCGCTACCGCCAGCACCATCAGTTCGGCTGTGAAGCGATTGGAGAGGCCTCTCCTGTGCTGGATGCCGAGGTAATCCACATGGCCATCACCTTCTTTAAATCTCTGGGGCTTGCCAATTTTTCTCTGCAGTTGAATAGCATCGGATGTAAAAAATGCAGGCCTGCCTATCTTGAACGGTTGCGTGAGTACTATACCCCTCTTAAAGATCAACTTTGCGGCGACTGCCGCAACAGGCTGGAGAAGAACCCCCTGAGGCTGTTGGACTGTAAAAAACCCACCTGCCAGGTGGCGGCGGATGAATCTCCCAAAAGCTCGGAGTATCTATGCGAAGAGTGCGGGCTACACTGGGAGTCATTAAAAAGATATCTGACGGCTCTTGGAATCGAGTATATACTTAACCACAGGCTGGTCAGGGGCCTGGACTACTATACTAAGACGGTGTTTGAAATACAGCCCTTTGAGGGTGGCTCGCAGAGCGCCCTGGGAGGCGGTGGGCGCTATGACGACCTGATCGACATGCTGGGTGGCAAACCCACTCCTGCTATCGGCTTTGCCACCGGTCTGGAAAGAATTGTGCTCAACTTAAAAAGCCAGAGCATCGAGGTTCCGCATAACAATAAACCTGCCCTGTTCATCGCCTGCATGGGCGAGGAGGCTAAGACTGCAGCCTTAAAGATAGCTGCGGATTTGCGTGAAGCGGGCATTTCGGTTGTGGTATCGGCCGGAGAACGAAGCCTGAAGGCACAACTGAGGCATGCCAACGCCGTCGGCGCTGCCAGTGCTGTAATCATAGGTGATGACGAAGTGAAAAGCGGCACGGTAATGTTACGCAATATGGAGACCGGTGAGCAGCAGGAAGTTCAACCGGATGAACTGAAAAAGCTTTCGGCCATATAAAAATAGATTTAAGGGGATAATTTATGGATACTTTTGAAGCTATTTACAACCGGCGGAGCATACGGCGCTACGAGGACAAGCCGGTGCCTGATAATATGCTGAATAAGGTCCTGGATGCCGCCCGCTGGGCGCCTTCCTGGGCTAATTCGCAGTGCACCCGGTACGTGGTTATTAAGGACCCTGCCACAAAGGCAAAGTTGGCCGAGTGCGTCAATAAAGGCAACCCCGCCACCGAGGCACTGAAGAATGCTCCGATCGTTATTGTAGCCTGCGCCGTGCTTAAGAAATCGGGCTATTACAAGGATATGGCGGTTACCGACAGGGGCGAGTGGTTTATGTTTGATGTGGGGATCGCCATGGAGAACCTGGCGCTGGCGGCACAGTCCCTGGGCCTGGGGACCGTTCACGTCGGGTTGATACCGGATTCCAAAAAGATAGATGAAATCCTGGGCCTGCCCGAAGAGATAGTTTCCGTTGAGATGATGCCTCTGGGATTCCCGGCAGGGGAGGCCAAGGCGCCGCCGCGCAAAGAGCTGGCAGAAATTGTATTTTACGAAAAATACGGAAAGCACTAGAATTTAAACGCTTTCTTCAAAAGACCTTTTCTGCCCGCTGCGGTTATCGAAGCTTATAGCTTCGCTGCACGGGCTGAAAATTTTTATAAAGGAGGAAAATATGGCCAAGACGATCGCTGAGATCAACGAGAAAATCAAAAAAGGCCAGGCGGTTGTGGTCACTGCCGAAGAGGTGATCGATATCGCCAAGAAGAAGGGCGTAGCCGCCGCAGCCAAAGAGATCGATGTGGTGACTACCGGGACCTTTGGCCCGATGTGCTCGTCCAGCGCTTATATGAACCTTGGCCATACCAGCCCCAGGATGAAGGTGGGGGGCGGCAGGGTCTACCTGAACGATATCCCGGCGTATACAGGGGTGGCCGCCGTCGATGTTATCCTGGGAGCGACAGCTATGCCGGATGACGATCCTAAAAACAGGATATACCCGGGCGAGTTCAAATACGGCGGCGGGCATGTTATTGAGGAACTGGTGGCAGGCAAAGATATCAAAATGGTGGCCACAGCCTATGGCACAGACTGCTATCCGAGGAAGAAGCTGGAAACCTGGATAAACATAAATACTATCAATGAGGCCGTGTTGTTTAACCTGCGCAACGCTTACCAGAATTACAATGTGGCTGTTAATGTCAGCGACCGCATGATTTACACATACATGGGCGTGCTCAAACCCAGGATGGGCAATGCCAATTTCTGCTCGGCAGGGCAACTGGCGCCGCTGCTGAACGATCCGCTTTATAAGACCATCGGCATTGGGACGAAGATTTTCCTGGGAGGCGGCATCGGCTATGTGGCGTGGAACGGCACGCAGCATAACCCCTCCGCCCCGCGCACGGAAAAGGGCGTCCCGACACGCGGCGCGGGCACACTGGCCGTCATCGGGGACCTGAAGCAAATGAAGTCGAAATGGCTGGTGGGCACCAGTTTCCTGGGGTACGGCGCGACGCTGACGGTCGGTATCGGGGTACCTATCCCTATTCTGAGTGAAGAGATCCTCAGCTATACGCTGGTGACCGATGCCGATATCCTGGCGCCGGTTGTAGATTATGCCGACGCCTATCCCAACCGGAAACCGGATGTCCTGGCCGAGGTAAGCTATGCCGAACTGAAATCAGGCAAGATAACGGTCAACGGTAAAGAGATCCCCACGGCATCACTTTCAAGCTACCCTGGGGCGGTGGAGATTGCCAATACGCTCAAGGACTGGATCAAGAAAGGCGAGTTCCTGCTGACCGATCCGGTGGCTGCTTTGCCGGGTGTCGAATCGGGCGTTAAGCTCAAGGCACTTGAGGAGCGGCCCCTGCCCTGAAGGAGATAACAGAGATGAAAGTTTCTAAAAAAATAGTATTGCACTTCCCTCAGAAGACCACCGACAAGCCCATCGTTTCCGGATTAATCAGGCAATATGGTCTGGAGTTTAACATCCTTAAGGCTTCCATATCTCCGGGAGAGGAAGGCCTGATGATTATGGAGCTGTCCGGGGACCAGAAAGAATATGACCGCGGCATACGCTATCTTCAATCGGCCGGCGTGGAGATTCAGTCGTTAAGCCAGGATGTGACACGCAACGAGGAACGCTGCACGCACTGCGGAGCGTGTATTACCATGTGCCCGACAAGGGCATTTTCGCTTGAGAAGCGCACCAGAAAAGTGGCCTTCGACAACTCCAAGTGCATAGTCTGCGAGCTGTGCGTGAGGGCCTGTCCGCCGCGGGCCATGGAGCTGCATTTCTGACGCTTTGCTGCAGTTGCCGCCTTTGATGACATGTATGAGCAGCGGACCTATCGCTATCAGATAAAGGGCTCCGGCCTCGTCTCTTTTACTGCTAAAGTTAAGGAGACCGACCTTTTTATCCTCGCCCAAAGCGAGCTTAGCGCCCAAACACTCGCTTTGATCGCCGAATACCGCAGACCGTTGGAAGAATATATCCGGTCTCATCCTCTTTTTCTGCACAGCCTGGAGCCGCTGGCCGTCAAAGAAGGAGCCCCGGAGATCGTTCGGCTGATGGCTCATGCCGGAGAGGCTGCCGGTGTCGGGCCGATGGCGGCGGTAGCCGGCGCTATGGCTGAACTCGTAGGGAACGGGCTTCTCGACCATTCGCGGGAGGTCATAGTCGAAAATGGCGGCGACATATTCATGAAGATCAGCAAGCGGCGGCGCATTGGCATATTTGCGGGGAACTCACCTTTTACGGATAAGCTGGCGCTGGAGATCGACCCGAAGGAAACGCCCCTGGGGATATGCACCTCCTCGGGAACGGTGGGGCCGTCCCTGAGCCTGGGAGCGACGGATGCAACGATAGTTATGTCCGGGTCGGCGGCGCTGGCGGATGCCGCAGCAACGGCTATCGGCAACAGGGTCAAAACAGCGGATGATATTCAGGGCGCGCTGGACTATGGAAAAGGGATAAAGGAAGTTACCGGGATTGTAATAGTACTGGGCGATAGGATGGGGGCATGGGGCGATGTAAAGCTGATCAAAATCTAAAGGTAGATCAGACGCCGCAGCATTTTACGGTAACGGGGATGGTGAACGTGACTGAGGCTCCCTTGCCGTCTGATACTTCCACACTGATTGTGTAGTTGCCCGGCTCGCCCGCAGCAATCCACTGCACAGTTGCACCATTCCCGATCAGCTTGCCTCCCGTTGTCATCCATACGTAATCAAGCTTGTCGTTATCCAGGTCGCCGGCCAGGCAGGAGATATCAGCCGTCTCAAATTTTTTAATTACAAGGTCGGGGACTTTGTTCTGCTGCACATCGGACAATTTGATGGTTATCGGCAGGCGGCCCTGACGAGTGAATTTTAAAGCCGAGATAACCGGGGGATTATTGGGTTTCTCCGGCACATTGATGATGACGTTGCCGGTGGCGGAGCCGCCATTGCTGTCGCTGACCACCACCATGACATCGTAATCGCCGCCTTTTTCCGGGGCTGTCCAGGTAACTGTAGAAGCCGTACCATCGATGGCGCCGCCGGTAGCGGTCCACTTGTAGGTTAAATTATCGCCACCGGGGGAGGATGCGTCACACACAACCCGTGTCTTGCCCAGCCTCGGCACCTGGCGGTCGGCATTCAAAGTTGTAATGGTGGGTGTTGTAGTTGCGGCCGGGGCAGGCTGTTGGACCGGAGGCGCCTCCTGCGGCTGTTCGCTGCAGCCGATCAAAGCCGGAATAAGCAGCAAAAAAAGAGAAAATACAACAGTGGGGCGAACAAATGATCTTGAACTCATGGCGTTAAAAAGTCCTTCAATAGAACCGGCACAAGGTTAAACCTTCTTTTTCGACAGCAGCTTGCTGATCCAGAACTGGTGCGAGAAGAAGGGGCCCGGATGTATGATAATGATGAGGACGGCCAGTATGAACATTCCGATATCGATGTACATCGACTGGATGGGAGTCAGGCCGCCGAATATGCCAAAGCACTCGCACTCCGGGAATTTTTCCCTTCCTATGGCAATTGCATAGGAGTTGTTGGCCATAAATCCCAAGACAAGCGGTATGAACAGTAAAGCGAATAGGCGGGGCCAAATGCCGATCAACAGGGCGGCGCCTATCAGGATTTCGCTCACGGGCAGTATCCATGGGATAAAGACCAGGCCGATGAAGCGTGCCAGTTCCGGCGTCAATATGAAGTCGGGTATAAATTTATCCAGGAATTCGGTCTGGCCCGGGATGGTACCCAGTTCGGATAGCTTGCCTATGCCTGCGAAAAGCAGGATGGCGCCGATGATGACACAGGCTGCGATGCTGATTATACTGCGAGCCATGGGCTGGCTTTCATATTCATAGTTAGCGGGCATGTAGATATCCTTATACGAAAGATATGTCTTGACTTAATGGAAATTATAATCTACACTAATGCGAGTATGCAAACCTTGGTTTTATGGTGAGTCTTAAACTGGCAACCTCTTAAAATCGGGAGATCACAATGCCGGGAAAAAGACTCCCAGCGTTGTGTTTTCAAGAGGTCTTGAGCCGAACGGACCCGTCCAGAATCCATGGGGCATAGTGATTATCAACAAGGAGGCATCAATGGCCCTAACGGACAAGACCCTAACATGTGCCGAGTGCGGCAAATCATTCGTCTTCACGATTGGCGAACAGGAATTCTATCAGTCGAAAGGACTTCAGAACGAACCCAAGCGCTGCCCTGATTGCAGAACCAACAGGAAGCAGTCCCGCTCTGGCGGTTCAGGCAAGTCCAGGCAGATGTTCAAAGCCACATGTGCAAGGTGCGGCACCGAGTGTGAAGTACCCTTTGAACCGAGACAGGAACGTCCGGTTTATTGCAGCGCCTGTTACGCTTCGTCTAAACCGGAAAATTAAATATATATAAATCTCCCGCAGTCTCCCGCGGGAGTATTTACCACCGCACAGTACCGGGGCGGCAGATCGGGCTTTTGTGAATATTGGTATCTGCAGGCTGAAGATACACATCCCTGAGAGTCGTTCTCTCAAGGATAAGCGAAGTACGGTGAAATCGCTTATTTCACGCCTTCAGAAACAGTTCAACATTTCCATCGCAGAGGTGGATGACCATGATCTGTGGCAGATAGCCACGATCGGCATAGCCTGTGTCAGCAATCATAGTCACCGCGTGGAAGAGGTCATAGATTCAGCCATCGCCCTGATTAACCGCGACTATCCCACCGTCGAAATCATAGAAAAAGAAATCGAAACCTATTAGTAAATTCTAAGCCCTAAATACCAAACTCCAAACAAGTTTAAAGCTCCATCTTTTAAATTTAGGATTTTGTATTTTTTCAGGTTTTAGAGTTTAGTTTTTAGAGTTTGTATAATTAGGCCAAATGGATACTGCCGCCTTCCTTGAGTATCTGAAAAACGACCCCGAATACAAAGACCAGATAGTACATATTCAGTACATCCCGGCCCGCGATGCCCGGCCCGGCTGGCTGGATAAGCCGCTTGAGCATCTCCTGCAGGATCGGTTGGACCGGGCAGGTATCACTACCCTGTATGCCCACCAGGCTGAGGCCGTGAACGCGGTAAGACAGGGAAATAACGTCATGGTGGCAACCCCCAGCGCCAGTGGTAAAACCCTCTGTTACAACATCCCGGTGCTGAATGCCATGCTTGAAAGTCCGACCACGCGGGCCTTATATCTATTTCCCACCAAGGCTCTGGCGCAGGACCAGCTCCGCGCCTTGACGGAACTGGCCGGCAAGACCATCAATTTGCCCTGGGAATGCTCCACTTATGATGGGGATACCCCGTCTGAAGACCGTGCAGCTATCAGAAAGCGCGCACGTATTGTGCTCACAAACCCCGATATGCTGCATATAAGCATACTGCCTAACCATCAGTCATGGGACAGGTTTTTCCGGCGGCTTAAGTATGTGGTTGTGGATGAGGCGCACGTTTATCGCGGCGTCTTTGGCTCCCATCTGGCCTGTGTGCTGCGCCGGCTCAGGCGTGTCTGTAACTTCTACGGCAGCCGCCCACAATTTGTATTCTGTTCTGCCACTATTGCCAATCCCGGAGAGCATGCCGAGAGGTTGAGCGGGCTGCCCTTTAAGGTGATTGGGGATGACGGAGCTCCCTACGGGGGTAAGGCCTTTGTCTTCTGGAACCCCCCCATTATCGATGAAGCAAGAAGCGCCCGCCGCAGCGCCAACAGCGAGGCGACCTATCTCTTCACCGGGTTGGTGCGACAGGGGGTGCGAACACTCACCTTCGCCGGGACCAGGAAGCTAACCGAGCTGATCTACGTTTACAGCCGGGACCTGCTGGGGCAGCCGCTGGCGGAAAAGATAAAACCTTACCGCGCCGGCTACCTGGCCTCGGACCGGCGTGAAATCGAACGGGAGTTATTTTCCGGACAGCTTCTTGGCGCTGTTGCCACCAACGCGCTGGAACTGGGCATCGATATCGGTGACCTGGATGCGACCGTTCTTACCGGGTACCCCGGCAGCATAGCCAGTACCTGGCAGCAGGCGGGGCGCAGCGGCCGGCGGGGTGAAAGATCTCTCACCTTTCTGGTGGCGCAAAATAACCCGCTGGACCAGTATTTCATGAATAACCCCGACTTCTTTTTCGGCAAGGCGTTTGAAAACGCCTTGATCAACTGGGAAAACGAAAACATATTAAAGCCGCACCTGTTGTGCGCGGCCTGGGAAAGGCAATTGGAGGAGAGTGATTCCAGCTATTTCGGCGATCTGCTGGGGCCTGCAGTAGCTGAGATGGAAGAGGAAGGCAGGTTGAGGAAGGTCGACGACCGCTGGTATATTGCTCCACAACTTTCCTACCCTGCCCAGGATGTAAATGTGCGATCGGCTTCCAGCCAGAATTACCAGGTGCTGGATTCTTCCAAGGGATATGATTTGCTGGAGACGATCGAGGAGGACCATGCCTTCTGGCAGGTCCATCCCGGAGCCATTTATTTGCACCAGGGGGAGTCATATTTCGTCAGGGAGCTGGATATTGAAAAGCACATCGCAGTGGTCGAACCGGCCACCGTGCCTTACTATACGCAAACCCTGGAGATGACTGATATCAGGGTCATCCAGAAGATGTATGACAAAGAATGCAATGGGGTGTGCGTATCAATGGGCATAGTAGACGTTACCAACCAGGTAGACGGCTTCAAGAAGAAAAAGCATTATACCGATGAAGTGGTGGGTGAGGAAGTGCTGGATTTGCCGCCTATGCGTTTTATAACACAATCGCTGTGGTTCGACCTGCCCCAGAAAGCTGTGGATACAATTGAAAAGGGCAAGCTCGATTTTCACGGCGGCCTGCATGCTGCGGAGCACGCTGCCATTGCTATTTTGCCCCTCTTCGCTATGTGCGACCGCAACGATATAGGCGGAGTATCAACTCCCTTCCATGCCGATACGGGCCGTGCTCAGATCTTTATCTACGACGGCTACCCGGGAGGCATCGGCATCGCCCAAAAGGGATATGAGATCATCGACCAGCTATGGGCTGCTACACTAAAGGCTATCGAGGAGTGCCCCTGCCACGACGGCTGCCCCGCCTGCATTCAATCGCCCAAATGCGGCAACAACAATGAGCCGCTGGATAAGAAGGCGGCCGTCATTCTACTGAGGGGGCTGCTGGGCGTGTTTCAGTAAAAATAAATTAAAGGAGAACCATGGAAACCTACAATTACCTGAAAAAAGTGATGCGTACCGCTTTAAGCTACACCTTTAGCCGCATCACATTTTACCTGACCCTTTTCAACTTCTTCATGCTGGCCAGCTGGATGTACGAGTCAACGTCCATAGGTGACTGGATGAAAACCAACGGCTTCAGGCCGGGCGATATGCTGGCCATAATACTATTCACTATTTTCGCCATCTCGGTGTTGGAGTACGCATTGATAGGCCGTGACAAAGAGGAAGAATAGCAAGAATTTCTCTGCTTGTATCCAGATAGAAGATTGTGGGAGAATGCATTGATGAAGAATATAGGGCAGGGTTGAAAGAAAATGAGTAATTCCAGCCGCTTTCTGCTGGGTTTCGGCATTTTGATTGCTGTTATAGTTGCCATTGCCGTCATCACTGCCATGATTGGAAGCAATCAGCCGGTCAAAATGCTGCCTGAAAACTCCCCTGAAGGGACCGTACAGCGGTTCCTGACGGCGGTCAGGGACCGTGATTATACCAAAGCCTATGATTTCCTGGCCGCTCAGACGGGAACGGACAAAGTGAATACCCTGGAGCAATGGGTGCAGTCCACCCAATATTCCCGGGACTCTACGTCCTCGTGGAAAGCCAGTATAGTAAAGTCGACCATCAATGGTGATAATTCCAGCGTCGAAGTTGCCATCGATGTATTCAGGCCCAACGGGCCTTTAGCCGATCCCGTTAGCTCGAATCATATCACCTTTCTGCTGCAGAAAGCGGGTGACAGGTGGTTAATCGAACAGCCGGTTGACCTCTGGTGGCTAAACTAAAATAGGGGTGGGTAACTTTTGAGCACTGTCAGGCGTGTATTCTTCTATATTTTAACCTTGATTACCCTGGGCATACTTGCCGCAGGCGTGCGTAACCTGCTATCGCTTTCTTTTGATACGATCGCTGTCAATTTTACCCTGGCGAAAATAGGGGATGTGAGAGGGCAGTTGAGCCTTGGCATTGCCATGATAATCATAGGAGGCCCCCTGTGGCTGTTTTTCTGGGGAACAATTCAACGCCAGGCGGGAAGAAGCGCCGAAGAATACGGGTCGGCCCTGCGTGCATTTTTCCTCAATTTTGTCATCATAGTATCCGCTTTTACAGGGATATTTACCCTGCATTGGTTGGTTGGCTGGCTGATGGGAGGTTTGCAGTCTGACGGGTTCAACCCGGGAGATGCCGCTACTTTGATGGTAGCCGGGGCGGTCTGGTATTACCACTGGCGGATATCCGAAGGCGAAGTGCATCCCACGCCGGTGGCGAAGACGTTACGGCGCTGGTATGTTTATATCCTTGCAGCAGCAGGATTAATCTGGCTGTCCTCAGGATTTATCCAGGTAATCAATACAGCTTTCGTTGCCCTCCCCATCTGGCCGGACGACATAGTTAGAAGCAGTTTCTGGAACAGCAGTACCCGCGGCAGCCTTTCGTGGGTCCTGATCGGCGGACTGGTCTGGGCATTTCACTGGCTGTATATGGCCCGCGGTGACCTAAATTCATCACTGCGCCAGGTATATTTCTATCTGTTTGCCATCCTGGGCGGGGCGATAACCGGCCTGGCGGCGTTAACTCAGACCGTGTATAAGGTTATCTACTGGTGGCTGGGAGGCGGCCGCGACATTCAGGAGTATTTCCAGTTCCTCGGATGGTCTCTTCCGGCTATGCTGGTGGCCGCCTTTATCTGGTTTTATCATCTTCGCCTGGCGGAGGAGGAAGCTCTGCATATGCAGGATCGCCAGCTCTCCGCCCGGCGCGTGCATTATTACCTCATGTCTTTCCTGGGGATCGGAACACTGGTGGCCGGCCTTATCGTTATACTGGGTATTCCCCTGGATGCCATCATACGCAGCATCAGGCCTGAAAGCGTGATAACCGGACCGGCTTGGTGGACGAATGAGCTCAGCCTGAGCCTGTCACTGCTGGCGGTTTCCATCCCGCTCTGGTTATATTACTGGAGCAGTATCATCGACATGGTCGACGTTGGCGGAGTGCTGGAAAGGGGCGCAAGGTCACGACGCATATACCTGTTCGGAATTATAGGGATCGCCGTGGTGACACTGGCAGCCGACCTGGTCAACGTTGTCTACCAGATATTAAACGGCGTACTGACAGCAAACTTCGGGATTGACGTGCTGGTTAATATAAAGTGGAGCCTGCAGACGGTCTTCATTGCCGTTCCCGTGCTACTTTATCATCTGGGCGCCGCAAGGCAGGACCAAAAGCTCGGGGCGGAAAAGGCCGCTCCCCGTAAGAAGGTCACGGTGCTGCTTTACGACAAAAATTCCCCTGTTCTGGCTTTCATCGAGCATAAACTGGGGTATAAAGTCCGACCTGTTCAGTATGCTGGAGAGGCGCCGGCCAGTCCTCTGCAGCGGACTGACGAAGAGTTGGAGAGGCTGGCAGCGGAGATTAGTTCATCGCAAGCCGCCGACGTTATGGTGATACTACTGGAAGGCGAATCTCGGGTATTGCCTTATAGGGAATAACTAGTGGCGGGCCTTGACGACCAGCTTCTTCTCGCTCCAGATGCGACGGACGAAAGGATCGCCCCTGACATTGCGGTAGTCGAAGTCGCTGCGCGTCATGCGCCTCAGGTTAAGTTTTACGCCGGTCTCATCTTCCACGCCTGCCAGTAGCTGAAGCAGTTCGCCTTCTGAAACATCGCCCACCACCAGCAGGTCTACGCCGTCAGGGGGTATTTCAGTGGATACGGCAGCTTCACCATGTATCAGGGCCAGCGTGACTGAAGAGATGTCCTTAAACTGTTCTGCCAGGCGCTGAGTGATACCAGCAACTGAACGGGCGGAGGCCTGGCNNGTGCAGGTTGGCGTCCCATTATAACGCGGGCGCCGGGGATTATGGCGTCCTCTGGCGATTGACCTGTAGCTTCACTCATAGCCCTGGCGCGGACGTTAACCTTGGCGGCCGCAGGCGGTTCTTCGGGCGTTTGAAGAATGATTTTCCTCCATTCCGCCAGGAAAGGGAACTCCCGGACTACTTCAAAATATTTCAGATTGCCCTGCATGTGGGAGCGCAACAAACCGGCTTTCTCCAGGTAGCCCAGCTCACGGCGTACGGCATTGAGGGGCTCATGGGTCAGGCGGGCAACCTCCCTGGTATAAAAGGCGCTGTCAACGTCGGCGAGGAAAAGCCTTAGCACGATTCGCTTGGCTTTAGATGTGATGAAATACCGGAGTACAGTCATTTGTCGAACACCTATTATGTTCTAATGTACAATGTTTGTGGACATATTTCAAGTGAGGGTCAAGTTAACTCTTGGTTGGTTTAGCTTCATTTTGGCTTATCCATCCTTACACTCACTATGGACGATCTAATATTCCGTGGTTTAGGTGCTGGCTTCGGTACTGATCGTCTTACCCTTTTCTTTGGCTTGCGTTGCATCCGTCGGTAATAATCACCCATGCTAAGTTCCCTTTGATGTTCCTTGTGGTTACACGCATTGCACCAGTAATACTGCACACCTTCAATCTTCCCGTATTTGACCAGATCGGGAGACCCGCAGTTTTTACAGGTTATCTCAGCACCTTCAAAATACGCCATATTCATAGTCTAAATCCCATATAGCCTACCATCAATAGGCATGAATCAATCTTTAAAAAATATTTTTACGGTTGACTGAGAAAATGAATGTCTACGCTATGGACGGGGATGATAAAATGAGTCATCAAAATTGGAGGGGGCAGGAAATGACTAACGAGGAAATTGCGAAAGAATTGACTATTGCTATGACTGCAAAAATGGTTGAGCCAACACCAACAAAGATATTTGAGGCATATCGTGAGATACTTCAGGGATTAGGAAGATCGGCAGATGTAGTTACATTGGAAAGTATCGAACTGCATCTTAACAAACAAGATTATCAGAATCCTTTGATAGCAATGCTCGTGTTCGGAGGTTCGGTAGGTATTGCAGGAGGTGCCATAGCAATCAGTGCCTACTCACAGGCAAATGTTAGCATTGAAACTATACATCTTTGGGCTTGGATAATTACAATCGTAGGGGTTGTTATCTTTGCTGCCGCCTGCGTAGCGCTCAAAAGGAAAAGATTCCAATACAAAGCATACGTGTCTCTTGGGGAATATCGCCTAAAATAAAGAAACCCTGCTTGTATCCGCAGAGTTCTTTTGATACCATTAAGGTAATTTAATAGTCTGCTTTTGGTGGCTGTGTGGATCGTCTAAATTAGTTCTAGTAATTTAGACCCTCCAATGCAGATATTTTAACATGTCTGCAAAAGGAGGACAAGGAAAAATGGTCAAATTAAAACTGCCGACGGTTAATAAATCTCTTGGATTTTATACTACTCATGAAGCTTCACGTATTGCGTGCGTACCTGAATGGACAGTTAACTCATGGAAAAACGAAGGGATAATTATTCCTTCTGCTGGATGGGTTGACGAGCATAAAGTAATTCATATTGGGTATACCTTTGAAACCGTAGTTTATCTGCGCCTCATCAGAATCTTTAGAGATAGAAATATTACATTATTGGAGGCTGTCAAGGCTCTGAATTTGATTAAAGAGCGTTTTGGCGTACCTGGGAAAACATGGGCGCAGATTAAAATTTTTGCTGATAGTGAAGATGTTTATGTCTACAGTGAAAATGAAACAGATTCATATCAAACTACAGTAGCTACGAGACAGCATCAATATTTAGCTGAGTTTTTCTTCGGGACAGAGTTTGTGCACTTAAAGGAAAGGGCTGATGCTTTATTAATTCCGTCTGAATTTATAAATTATGTAGAAATTGACCCCTCATTTCACAATGGCCTTCCCTTAGTAATGGGCACATCCGTTTTAACTAGTACTATTCATGGCTTTAGAAAGCGGGGATACGCGTATAAAGATGTAATGTCGATGTACCCGTTTGTTGATCGCAATGTAATGATCGGTGCTGATAAGTACGAAGATTATTTAGACCAATGTAATTAAATTCATTGGATGTAAATTCTGCGTTTATTTACTGACGCTAATACTAGCCAAAGAGTAGTTGAACTTCTCAGGCAGATTGGGTGGGATGTGCAAACTGCTTATCAGGCCAATTTACACAGGGAAAAAGACGATACCATTTTATTAATTCATGCTAGAAATGAGCGTCGAATACTTCTAACTTTCGATCAATTAGGCGGGGAGCAAGGTTGTAAAATATCACGTGAATTAAGGCAAAACGGGGGTGGAATCATTCAAATCAAGGGTGGCCCTAGTCAAGATGAGTATAGAATAGTGGGAAAACTATTATTCCACTATCCAGATTGGAATCCTTGTCTAATAAAGCAAGACGGTATAGTTGTTATTTCTGATATAAAGCACAATTGTATCTATTATACTCCTCGCCAATATCATCTTAGATATCATCAAACTGATGCTAAACAATTTGAACTATATCTCCTACAGCGTAGGTTAAAAAAACCAAGGAAGAAAAGGCGAATCTCTATACCAAAAGGGCAAGCCCCATTAAACCTGCTGTGAGTTGACGCTCTCTGCTATACTGGTATAATCATCGCTTAGGAGGTTGACTATGTGTGGATCAGAATTAATGACTACCATCATACTTGCATCAGTTGCTCTTTTTGCTCTAACCGGTGTATTTCTAGGCAGGATTGGGACTGTAAAACAACTTGACGCCAAAAGCAGAATTAAGCAGCTTCTTAATTCTGGGTTCTACATCGGTGCTTTTGCAATAATATGTTCAGTAGGGTGGTTTCTGTTTTCTTATGCTGGATGGTCAATCGCTGGTACAAGCGTTCTTTATTACGTAGCAGCAGTGGCTTTTATTATACAGGTAGCCTCAAGTTTTTGGATACTCTATAGATTACTTGAGCATGGTTCCGACAAAGGCGCTTAATGTACTATCTTCCGATTAGTATTAATCTATAGAGGGATAGAAATTGAACCTTGACTATTAGTATTTAATTCCCCATATCTTGACTATAAATCCAATAAGTATAGTCATAAAGATACTAAATATGATGAGAAATATATTCATTTGATATTCATCTCTATCTTTCACGGTAAAAGTAACTGGTTGCGCCTCATCAAATATGTGATTTAAATCGTCCTTAAATGTGATAGCCAATACATAATTCATATGTGGTCTAAGATACCCTATTTTTATTGCATTAAATTTTCGTTGATACCTACCAAGAATAAAATGGTCGAATGGATATTCTCCTGTATCATGCTTTACCATTCCTCCATCTGGCACATCATAATTCCATAACTCGTAGAGTCTCCATTCATATTTCCACGATGTTAGGGGTTTCCTTGTGTTTCTTTTAATTGGATTGATTGTCATATCAAAACTTATAGGTGAATCCCAGAAATAAGGTACGGCAATTCCTATGAAATAAAATAGTCTTGCTAAGTCGTTATCTTGGGGAACAATTTTTACTTTGTAATCACCAACTTTAATGGTTCTAAAACGCATATGCCCCCTCCACCTAAATCTATACAACACCCCTATTGCTAGGCGCATTATATTGCGACAAAAGCGGCATGGCAACATTGACCACAAGTATGTGGCTGAACTTGGGGTTAACCATCTTTTGACCCAAGTGTGTTTTGTAGCTGAACACGATCTGTAATCAACCATGAGTTAACTTAACCCAAGTGAGGGTCAAGTCAACTCTTGGTTGATTTCCGGCTTTTTTGGCGCACATTACATCCGAGCTATATACAGGGGTGATAAAATAGTGTGGAGGGAGAGAAGAGGAAGACAGCGGGTGTTCGTGAAGGGAGATGACAAAATGCAGTTGACAAAACGTAAGACTCTCGAAATTTGGCTGGAACTGTGGGAGTGGCTGAAGACAACGGGCGAACGGAATATGTGCAAATGGGAAGGCTGGGCTAAATACGGCAAGATGTGGGGGATGTGCCCTGGCTGTGAATACACCCGGCAAGCAAAACCCTATCTTCCCTGTCCGGTCTGGGGAGACTGCGACCACCTGGGTAATCTTAAATGTCTGGCGGAGACATCCCCTTATATCAAGTGGAGAGAGGCCATCACGCTAGCTGAGGACGAACGCAAACTGGCGGCCGGGGGGATGGTTGAATTGATAAAATCGAAGCTACAAGAGGCTGACACGCCTGCTATATTGGTATAATCATCCCCTGGCCTTTGGTCTTTGACTCCGTGCTCCATGAGCTTACTCAACCCAACTAATTTTTGTGCTAAAATTCTTCAAACACATATAAAGGGGGGTTGAAATGGAGACGAGGCAGATCAAGCAGCAGGCGACATTCAAGGCCAGTCCGCACACGGTCTATGAGTTATTGATGGATTCCAAAAAGCATTCCGTGCTGGCCGGCGACCAGGCCAAGATCAGCCGCAGTGTAGGCGGGAAGTTCACGGTGGGCGATTATATCGAAGGTGTGAATCTCGAGCTTACGCCGGATGAAAAGATCGTTCAGACCTGGCGCTACAGCGACTGGCCCAAAGGGCATTATTCCAGGGCTACCTTTGCCCTCAAGAAGGTGGAGGGAGGGACCAGGCTGACATTCACGCAGAGCGGAGTACCGGAGGAATTTTACGAGGATATCAAGCAGGGCTGGGTCGATTATTACTGGACGCCTATAAAGGAGATACTGGAGAAATAAATAGGGCGCCTGAATTGAAGGAGTGAGTACGAATGGAAAAGGTCAAAATGGGGCCTCAAACCCTGGTCTATCCCACGCCGGCGCTACTGGTCGGCGCCAACGTTGAAGGCAAAGCCAATTTTATGACGGTGGCCTGGGCGGGCGTCGCCTGCAGCGAGCCGCCCATGGTATCCGTGGCTATAAGGCACGTGCGCTATACGCTCAGAGGAATGAACGAGAACGGGACCTTCTCGGTCAATGTGCCTTCCACCCATCAGGCCAAAGAGGTTGACTATTGCGGCATAGTCAGCGGGGCTAAAGTCGATAAGGTCAAGGTCTGCGGGTTTAAAGTGTTTTACGGCAAGCTGGAGACGGCGCCCATGGTGCATCAGTGCCCGGTGAACCTGGAATGCAAAATAGAGCACACCCTCGACCTGGGCAGTCACATTCTGGTGGTAGGCAAGATTGAAGAGGTGTACGTGTCGGGCAACTGCTTTTCCGGCCAGCATCCTGATGCGAAAAAAATCATGCCTCTGATCTGGACCATGCTGCCCGACAACGTGTACCAGGGATTGGGCGAAGAGGTCGGCAAGGCATTTAAGATAGGGCTGGAATTAAAGTAGCTTTACGCTTCACCACATATAGCTTGGGCCGTGTTTCAGATCCGGATTGACAAGTGAGCCGTGCGTTGTTACGATAATAGATGAAAATCATTTTCAATTAGGCTATAAATCACGTGACGGGAAAGGTTATTGCCGCAGAGCTGAAGAGGAGGGGTTTCAAACTGACGCCCCAGAGGCGGGCTATCATCGAGGTTATCAGCCACAGCCAGGAGCACCTCACCCCCGCTGATATTTACGCTAAATTAAAGTCCAAACACAGCGGCATCGGGCTGGTCACGGTTTACAGGGCGCTGGACGTTCTTGAGCGCAGCGGGATGCTCTGCGAAGTGCATATCGGGGATGGGTGCCGCAGCTACCTTAAAAGGCCCGGAGGCCATCACCACCACCTGGTCTGCAAGGGATGCGGCAAAGTCGTCGATTTCAGCGACTGCGAGCTGGATGACCTGGAACAGAGGGTCACGAAGGAGACCGGCTTCAGGATCGACAGGCACCTGCTGGAATTCTTGGGCCGCTGCCCGCAATGTCAGGCCGGGCGGAGGGAAAAAAGTTAGCAGGCACCTATGTCTTACAAACACCGCATAACAGCATCGATAATATTGGCCTTCATCTTTTTTATAACGATGGCTTCCTGTGCGCCGGCATCCCGGCAGTCGGCAGGCAAAATAGGGGTTGTGGTTACAGTCCTGCCACAAGTGGAGTTCGTCAGCAGCATTGGCGGCGACAGGGTGAGCGTCTCCGCCATGGTGCCGCCGGGCGCCAACCCCCATACCTACGAGGTTACACCGGCGCAGATGGCCGGGCTCAGCAGCGCCAGGATGTATGCCAAGGTGGGCTCGCCCATCGAGTTCGAGCTTACCTGGCTGGATAAACTGATAGCCCAGAACCCTGGCATGCTGGTGGTCGATTGCAGTAAGGGCATCGACCTCATCCAGAGCACGGACCCCGATGAGCCGGGCATAGACCCCCATATCTGGACCTCGGTGCGCAACGTTAAAGTTATGGTCAGGAACATCTGCGACGGGTTGACGCGGCTGGATCCGGTCTTCACCAGCTATTATGAAGATAACCGTGATTCCTACCTGCGGAAGCTCGATGC
This sequence comes from Dehalococcoidia bacterium, assembly GCA_003142375.1. Lineage (GTDB taxonomy): Bacteria > Chloroflexota > Dehalococcoidia > GIF9 > UBA5629 > UBA1162. The sequence continues at coordinate 53,348 of PLME01000005.1, forward strand.
GCTGGACGCCGATATCACCGCGTCACTGGAAGGTATTGCCAGTCGGACCTTTATCGTATATCATCCTGCCTGGGGATATTTCGCCCATGACTACGGCCTCACGCAGCTTGGAATCGAGCAGGAGGGCAAAGAGCCCAAGGCGGCCTACATGGCCAGGCTGATCGACGAGGCCAAACAAAAGAATATAAAGGTCATTTTCGTTTCACCGCAGTACGACGAAAGGAGCGCCGATGCCATTGCCGCTGAGATCGGCGGCAAGGTGGTCAGCATCGACGCCGAGGGAGCCAGGGACTACCTGGATAACATGCGAAAAGTGGCGCAGGCCTTTAAGGAAGCTTTGAAATAAGATGCCGGTTAAAGATGTGGTCAGGCTGGAAAATGTCTGGGTAAGCTATGCCGATACCCCGGTGCTGGAGGATATCAACCTGCGCGTGGCCGAGCATGATTTCCTGGGAATAATCGGCCCCAACGGCGGGGGCAAAAGCACCCTGCTCAAGGTCATCCTGGGGCTTAAACATCCAGATCGCGGCATGGTAACTGTCCTGGGCAATCCTCCTGAGAGGAGCCGCAGTAGAATTGGCTACGTGCCGCAGTACACCGAGTATGACCGCAACTTCCCCGTCAGTGTCAGGGAAGTGGTCATGATGGGTCGTTACGGTAAGACCGGCATGCTGAAACCTTACAGGCAGGATGACAGGGATGCCGTAGCCAAAGCGTTAGAAAGGGTAGGCATGACGGAACATGCCGGCTCGCAGATAGGCCAACTCTCCGGAGGCCAGCAGCAGCGCGCCTTTATAGCCAGGGCCCTGGTTGCCGAGCCGGAGCTGCTGCTGCTGGATGAACCCACAGCCAGTGTGGATTCCGCCATGCAGACCGAATTCTATGAAATTCTGGAAGACCTGAAAAAAGAGATGACGATCATCATGGTGTCGCATGATATCGGGGCGGTCTCAGTTTTTGTGGATAAGATCGCCTGCCTTAACCAACGGCTCTACTACCACGGTTCTAAAGAAATTACGCCCGAGATACTTGAGGCAACCTATAAATGCCCGGTGCAACTCATTGCGCACGGGGATATCCCGCATCGTGTGCTGAGGGAGCATTAGTATATGTTTGAAGCGTTCCAGTTCGAGTTCATGCGCAATGCTCTGATGGCGGGCCTGCTCGCTTCCATCGCCTGCGGCATAGTCGGGGTGTATGTAGTGGTCAAGAAAATAGTATCCATGAGCGGCAGCATCGCCCATGCCACCTTCGGCGGAATCGGGCTGGGTTACCTGCTGAAGTTCAGCCCGGTGATGGGGGCCATGCTGTTCTCGCTGCTGTCTGCTCTGACAATGGGTTTTGTAACGCGCAAAACGAAGCTGCCGACAGATACGGCCATAGGAGTCCTGTGGGCTATGGGTATGGCGCTGGGCGTTATTTTTATCGGCCTGTCCGCCGGATATGCCCCCGACCTGATGAGCTACCTGTTCGGCAATATCCTGACCGTTCCGGCAAGCGACATCGTCCTGATGGCGGTGCTTGACCTGATCATCATTGCCCTGGTAGTGATCTTTTATAAAGAGTTCCTGCTGCTTTCCTTCGATGAGGAGTTCGGCACGGTGGTCGGCATGCCGGTGGACGGTCTATATATGCTGCTGCTGTGCATGGTCGCCCTGACGGTGGTGGTCCTGATTCGCGTAGTAGGTATGATCCTGGTAATTGCTATGCTGACCTTCCCGGCGGCGCTGGCAAGGCAGTTTACCTATGATATCAAAAAGATGATGGCGCTTTCGGTAGTTTTCGGCATGCTCTTTACCTTCGGCGGCCTGTGGCTCTCATATGCATTGAACCTGGCCTCGGGCGCAACCATAATCCTGTTGAGCGGAGTGGTGCTGCTTATATCCTATGGGGTGACGGGGCTGCGCTCCAGATACAGGTTAAAGGCGTCGGCCTGAGCTACTGCGGATAAAATTCTATCACGCTCTATTAGGATAAATTTTCTGCATCAGAATCACGTCTAAAAGGCGGCCGAATTTATAGCCGACCTCTTTCATGACCCCGATTTGTGTAAAGCCGGCCGATCCGCACAGGTGTATACTGGTCAGGTTGCCCTCCACTATTCTGGCTATTACGGTATGCAGCTTCCCCTTTTGTCCTTCAAGCAGGATGGCCTCAAATAATTTCCGGCCAACGCCCCTGCCCCGCTGGGCCGATGCAATATAAAGAGAGATCTCCGCAGTGCCGCTGTAAGCGCACCTATCGGACCACTTTGAGAGTGATGCCCAGCCAACCACATGGCCATCCTGTTCCGCCACCAGCACCGGGTACTGAGAGTCGTGCCCGGCAAGCCAGGTATTTTGTTCCTCAGCACTTTTCGGCTCCGTATCGAAGGTTGCAGTAGTATTTAGTATTGTTTCATTATATATGGCGGTTATGGACTCTAAATCGTCCGGTAGTGCCTGCCTGATAGTAAACATCGGCTTTCCCCCGGGTGAATTATTGCATAAATACCATATTGCTGTCAGTATCACCATGGTTTGAGCAAAGCAGGACGAAAGCACGTTTTAAAGCATGGGGATACATGACCAGAGTAGCCCTTTACAGGGAATCGCAGGCACTGTATCATACCGCTACTTAACAATTCACAAATAATTTTACGGGATGGTGTCGAGATGAAACGCGGTCTATTTGCGGTTCTGGCCTTATTATTGGTATTTACGGGTTGCATAACCATCGATATGGGTGGAGGCTCGAGCAAAGCACCCGAGATAATTAAGTTCGAGATAAACCCCATCAGCATCAGTTCGGGAGGCGCGGCCATATTAAGCTGGGAGGTATCGAACGCATCGTCGGTCAGCATCGACCCCGGTATAGGTAAAACATCCACAAACGGCTCGGAAAAAGTAGCGCCGGCGGCTACAACTACCTACACGATCACGGCCAGCAATAAAGCCGGCAGCACCAAAGCCACGGCCCTGCTCACCGTCAGCACAGCGGTTACACCGCCACCTCCACCATCCGGGAGCGCCGGATTACCGGTCATAACTTCTTTCTCCGCCACTCCTTCTTCAATCGGCGCAGGGTCGTCGGCCGTTCTTAACTGGAGTGTGACCAACGCCACCGGCGCCAAGATCAGCAGCATAGGCAATGTCGCCACCAGCGGGAGCTCTTCGGTCTATCCCACAACAACCACGACATATGTCCTCGAAGCCTATAACAGCACTGGCCAGAGCTCGGCTTCGACGGTAATTACGGTTGCAGGTTCAACCATCACCCCGCCCTCCTATGGCGGGAGCGTACCGAGCATAATTTCCTTCGCTGCCAGCCCGTCGGCTGTTGCGGCCGGAGGTTCGACCGTATTGAGCTGGAGCGTAGCCAACGCTTCATCGGTGAGTATCACGGGCCTCGGCTCTGTGACTTCAAGCGGCAACATGATCGTCACGCCCTCCTCCACCATAACGCTTAATCTGGCAGCCTCGAATGCCTACGGTAGCAACTATGCTACTACGACCATCACTGTCGGCGGCTTATCTTCTCCTACTGCCGCGCCTGTTCCGTATACCTGGCCGGCAATCAATGATTTCCACAATAGCGGTACCGTTGCCGGTTCGGGTGGAGTATTAGAAGCAAAACTGTATTGGAGTGTTTCCAACGCGGATACAGTTATCATCGATAATGGTGTTGGAATGGTCGGGGCAAGCGGGTCGCAAAAAGTGTATCCGGTCACTACAACTACCTATACTTTGATGGCCAGCAACGGCGGGAATACGGTAGCCCAGACAACCACAGTGGTAGTAACCCCCGTTGCCGCTCCTGTTCCATACGCCTGGCCGACGATCAATGATTTCCATAACAGCGGCATCGTGGTTGGCTCGGGTGGAGTACTGGAGGCAAAGCTGTACTGGACTGTCTCCAACGCCGATACAATTATCATCGATGGTGGTGTCGGGGTGGTGGGGTCCAGCGGGACGGTAAAGGTATACCCGGTCACCACAACCACCTATACCATAATGGCCAGCAACGGCGGGAATACGGTGGCCCAGACGACCACGGTGGTGGTGCCTTAACAATAGTTTGTACACAAAATATCATTGTGATATGCTTGATGGAAGCGGGCCAGTCTCGCTTCCATCAATTTTTTAACAGGAGGATAAACCTGTGAAGATAACTGTTCTTAACGGAAGTCCCAAGGGTGAAATAAGCGTCACCGTCCAGTATATAAAATTCATCCAGAAAAAGTTTCCGGAGCACGAGTTCGAGATTATCAATATTGCGCATGATGTTTTGAAGCTGGAAAAGGATAAGAAAGAATTCCTGCAGACCATAGAAATAGTGAAAAAGTCGGACGGGGTTATTTGGGCCTTCCCCCTCTATGTCTTCCTGGTAGCTTCTCAATATAAAAGGTTCATCGAGATGATCGGCGAGCAGGGCGTTACCGGTGCTTTTGAAGGCAAATACGCCTGTGCACTGTCCACATCCATTCATTTCTTCGACCACACTGCGCACAACTATATACACGGCATTTGCGACGATCTGGGCATGAAATTTGTCGAGTCATTTTCGGCCGATATGGACGATATTTTTATCGACGATAAACGCAGGATACTGATTAAATGGGCCGGCGATTTCCTTCAGGCCATTCAGAAACAAGCGCCAACGAATAAAAGCTACGCCCCTTTGCAATACGGCTCTTTTACATATAAGCCGGGCAAGCCGGCCAACCCGGTGGACACAGGCGGAATTAAAATCAGGGTGCTGGCCGATGTCGAGGAAAAATCCAACGCGGCAAATATGGTTGACAGGTTCCGGAAGGCATTTAAACAGGACATCGAGGTGTTCAACCTGCGCGATATCGATATGAAGGGGGGCTGCCTGGGATGCCTGCAGTGCGCCTTCGACAATGTCTGCGTTTACAGGGATAAGGACGGCTTCATGGAGTTCTTCAATTCGGGAAGCGATTCGGATGTAATCATATTCGCCGGGGTCATCAAGGACCGTTTTCTATCCTCGAGGATCAAAATGTTCTGGGATAGGAGCTTCTTCAACGGCCATATACCGACCCGCATAGGCAAGCAGGTCGGGTACATAGTTTCGGGCCCTCTCTCTCAGCTGGCCAATTTGCAGGAGATAATGCTGGCCCAGGCCGAGATGTCGGAGGCCAACCTGGCCGGTGTGGTGACCGATGAGAGTGGGGATTCTTCTCAGATAGACGCCCTGCTGGATGATTTCGCCGCTAAATGTGTGGACTACTCTCAACAAAAATACATAAAACCCAGCACTTTCCTGGGAGTGGGCGGGCACAAAATCTTCCGCGATCAGATCTGGTCCAGGCTACGCTTTCCTTTCGATGCCGATTACCGTTTCTATGAAGCGCACGGCATGTTCGATTTCCCGCAGAACGACACCAGGTACCTTGAGTTCAGCGGCCAGATGATCAAGATGATACAGGATCCCAAGATGAGGGAAATGGTGCGCACAATGATCAAGACCGAGATGCTCAAAGGCTACCAGAAGGTCGTTGAGACCAAATAACATTCTCAGCTTCCATCCGCCGTCAATAATTTCGCTACTGGCAAGACAAGCCAGCCGCTATTTGCCCGTAGCGCCCTCAATGGAATACAATTCCAGAGTTAAACGGTATTTAAATGGCAGACTTGTTCGAACGTACGGAACGCGGCGTCAAACGCAGCCGTGAAGGATTTTTCAGCAGGATCGCCGATCTTTTCAGCCGGTCCAAGATCGAGGACTCGACGTGGGACGAACTCGAGGAGCTGCTCATAACGGCCGACGTCGGAGTCGAGACTACCGACAGGGTGCTTACAGAGGTCAGGAAACGCGTCAAAAATGAGAAGCTGGTTGAGAGCAGCCAGATCCGGGATGCCTTGAAAGCGGAAATGAAGCTGCTTTTGAGCGTTGTGCCAAAGACAATGGTTGCAAATCCTGCCGACAGCGTGAAAATAATCCTGATGGTGGGCGTTAACGGGACGGGCAAGACCACCAGTATCGCCAAGCTGGCCACTGAATACAAAAACAGGGGGGAGAAAGTGTTGCTGGGAGCCGCAGATACGTTCCGTGCTGCAGCCGCAGACCAGCTGAAGACGTGGGGGGAAAGGATAGGCGTGGATGTTATTGCTCACCAGCCTGGCGCCGATCCGGGAGCCGTGGTCTTTGACACCCTGGAGGCGGCGCGCAGCCGCCAGGCAAACGTCGTTATAATAGATACGGCCGGCAGGCTTCAAACCAAGCATAATCTCATGGACGAGCTAAAAAAAATTAAGAAGGTGGCGGCCAAATATCAAACGGATATGGAGGTGCTGCTGGTTATAGATGCGACTACCGGCCAAAACGGGCTGTCGCAGGCACGCAGTTTTACCGAGGCTACCGATGTTACCGGCATCTTTTTGACAAAACTGGACGGGACCGCCAAAGGCGGCATCGTATTTGCGATTTGCAATGAGCTTCAGATACCCATTGAATATATCGGCACAGGTGAAAAGATCGACGATATCGCTCCCTTCGACGCCGGACTGTTCGTCGAAGCTATTTTTAGTAAGGCAGTTTAAAAAATGTGGAATATAGATTGGAATCCGGTACTTCTGACCCTGGGCACACTGGAGATACGGTGGTACGGCGTAATGATCGTACTAGCTGTAGTTGCCGCCATCGGAGTTTCCCTGCTGGAGGCCAGGAGAACGGGCTTCTCGCAGGATGCGATCTGGGATGTTGCGCTGTGGGCGGTCATCGGCGGCATAATCGGCGCCAGGCTGCTGCATATCATAGACAAATGGAACTACTATATGCTTCACCCCGCCGAGCTATTGAACTTTGCGGGACTGGCCGTGTGGGGAGCGGTATTGGGCGCCCTTCTCGCCATCGTAATCTATGCACTGGTCAAGCGGATTTCCCTGTGGCAGCTGGGTGACATAGTAGCTCCAGGAGGAATCCTGGGACAGGCCATAGGCAGGGTGGGATGCCTGATCAACGGCTGCTGTTACGGTGATGTGTGCGACCTGCCCTTTGCGGTTACCTATAACAACCCCAACAGCTACGCCCCACAGGGCGTTCCCATCTACCCCACGCAGCTTTTTCACCTGATCTGGAACCTGATCGGATTCGGCATTCTATGGTTATTGCGTAAAAGGTTGAAGCCGCAGGGCCAGCTTTTTATGCTCTATTTTGTTGTTTTTGGTGTCGGTGATTTTGTAATTCACTTTTTCCGTGAGGGAGAGCCCTTCCTTTTCGGCCTGCCCCAAGCACAGATTGTGGATATGTTAATGGTCCCGACGGCCCTGATTATCTTTATTGTGAGGGCAATTAGATATAAATCGACCGGACGGCTCGCAGCTGGCGAACAGGCTAATACGAGCGTGAAAAGTCCAGAAGGTTGAGCCGTAGCTGTCCCTTACCGTTAAAGTTGTCGACTTCCACCGAGTAGACTACGTCGATATGCCTGGCCAGTTCGCCCAGATAGCTTCCCAGCCGGAAACCCATGGTATCCCAGACTATGCCGTCCTGCTTAAGCTTCAATTTGATGTGATCATTCTGATTGCCGACCAGCTTCTGCTCCACCACCTCCACCTTGCGGCTCAGGAAAACGGGCGCCGGGTTTTCCATTCCGAAGGGTTCCAGATGTCGGATGTCATCGAATACTCCCTTGGAAAACACGGATAGCTGCACTTCGGCATCGATATTGATGTGGGGTCGCAGGTCCAGGCCGGTCAACTGTTCCGCGGCGAGCATGCTCAGCTTTTTCTGCACCTGCTGCAGATCACGCGTGTGGAGGTTAAAGCCCGCCGCCCGGGCGTGCCCTCCATACTTGGTAAGGAGATGGTGGCAGGATTTGAGGGCAGCCATCAGATCGAATTCCGGGATGCTGCGCCCACTGCCACGGCAGGTTTCCGTACCTATCTTTATTAAGAGCACAGGCCTGTAAAATTCATCCGTCAGCCTGCCGGCTACCAGCCCCATCACTCCCGACGGGTAATCGGCATCGCTGGCCCACAGTATCGGCCTGTCAACGCCGTCCTCTACGATCTGCCGGCGAACCTTATCATAGGTCTCGGCAACTATGCGCTGCCTCTCCTTATTTTTCTCCTCCAGCTCCATGGCCAGGGCCTTGGCTTGTGCGTGGTCCTCTGTTACGAGTAACTGATAGCTGGTTCCGGCATCGTCCAGACGTCCGGCTGAATTTAAGCGTGGTCCTATTTGGTAGGAAATTGTTTCGGTGGTCAGCTTGCTCTTGTCGATACCTGCGCAGTTCATCAATTCTACCAGACCGACGCGCTTGGTTTTATTGAGAAGCTGCAGTCCGGATTTTACCAGGAAGCGATTTTCGCTTATCAAAGGGGACATGTCGGTGATGGTACCGAGCGTAACCAGTTCCAGAGAGCTGTTCAATAAGTCCTCGCGGCTGGTTCCGGAGAGAAGGGCCTGTAAAAGCTTGAAAGCCACACCCACACCGGCAAAATCAATAAATGAAGTGGCGGGATCGGAGCGCTTGGGATTGACGATGATTTTGGCGGAAGGCAGTTCCTGCAGAGGCACATGGTGGTCCGTAACCAGTATCTCCAGCCCCATCTTGTGCGATTTCTCGATCTCTTCAAAGGCGGTGATGCCGGTGTCGACTGTGATAACCAGGGTGACGCCCTGTTTGCGCAGATTCTCCAGGGCCGCTATTTTTAACCCGTAGCCCTCATGCAGGCGGTGCGGTATATAGGGTATTACGTCGGCTCCCAACGCGCTCAGGCCCTGTACCAGTAGGGCTGTGGCGGTTATACCGTCGGCATCGAAATCCCCGTAGACGGCTATTTTTTCGCCGGACATAAGGGCTTTATAAACCCGGCTTACGGCCGGGTGCATGTCCGGGATAGTGAAAGGATCAATGGAAAGGCGTTTGTCGGCCTGAAGGAAGATCTCGGCGTCCGAGGAATTGAGCACACCCCTGTTGTATAGCAGCCTGGCAACGAGCGCGTCTACGCCCTTGTAGGCCAGGGGTTTATCTGATTCGGGTAGGATTTTCCAATGAGTATGTGCCAAATTGCATCTACGCTTTCTTAAGCTGTTTTATACCATAAAACAGGGGCAAAGTAAATAAATGATGCCGGTTTAAAAAGGCGCCAGGGCCTCTTGCAGCATAGCTGTGGCAGCGTGAAATGCATTAAAGGCCGGCCGCAATTATATAGGCAATGTTCAGGTTAAGCAATCGGAGGAAATCATCACTGCGTTTGATAGCCGTCGGCACGGATTAGCCAGTTGTAAGACAGGTAGCGCGCCGGCATGACGCTGCCCTGATAGGAGACCCACGATTGCACGTCGATGACCTTCTCGTAGCCGACGCATATCTGATCGTACCATTCATGAACAACATACCTGCCCCACGTGTTCCAGCCTCCAAAGCCCTGCGCGCTCAGCTTGGCAAGATTGTAGGGGAGCACTTCAACGTAAAAATCGCCGTTTATCTTCGTGTCCGGGATAGTGACTGTAATCCACCCAGGTGTATAGGTAAACATACCCCTGGGGAAGCTGCCGGTATACAGCCTGGTTTTATGTGCATCGTAAATGGTAACCGTGAATTGTGGGTTGACCGGTTCGAACGAAGCTATATCCCAGCCGTACACCCACGTGCCGGGTCCCCATATATTGCTGTTGTTATAATCGTAAGTGCTGCTTTTAATATAGCCGAATACTTCCAGGGCATTGACTGTGGCGCCGCCTTCAGGCGCCGTGAGCTTTATCATATATGCATCGGGTGACTGAATGACGTTGCCCGCATCTGCCGTGGTCCCGACCAGGGTATCGCATCCATCGACCTCTCCTGTATCCAATTTGAATGTAACCGGGGTGCGGTTNNTGCTTAGCTGGAAGGTCTGCGGCCCGATTTTAATCGTACATAGGCCGGGGTCGTGGATGGATGTCTGAAATATGGCTTTGCCGCTGCCTCCGGGGGGGACCGGCACATCCTGGGTATCTACCTTCGAACCGTTGATATAGAGGTCGGCAGTGTAGGTTCCCGCAACCGTCCCCGTATTGCCTATGGGCATAGTGACGGTGAAAGACTGGCCCGCTGCAATAGGCAGGGGCGTAACTGAGATGGGGTCAAAAGTGAAGAGGGGCATGGGCGCCACCGGAGGCGCCTGCAGATCCGACGGCCTCGCGCCCGCACATCCTGTATAGATAAGCGCCAGCCCTATGAAAGCCAAAGCTAAAAACGCCGGACGTCGCTTTTTTCCACCCATATGCACCTCACTCTTTAATCAAGCAGATTTATACTTGCCTTAAGTTATCTAGAGTGATTATAAAACGGCGTGAAAGGTTTGCAAAATTGACGCTACCTTTTCAGAATCTTATCGATATCCTCGTATGTATCGTCGACGATTTTACGGATCTTTTTCAGGTCATCCGGCGTAGCAGCCCACCCCCTGCTGGCGCATAACCTGGATATCCTGCCTACCTCGTGCATGAGGTCATGAAATTCATGATGCGATCGTGAAAACCCGCAGTGCTTTATATGATCTCTGATGCCGTCCACCGTCTCTTTTTGAGAGTCCAGGAAATTTCTTCCCTCATCGGTGATGGTATACACCTTTTTGCCGTCCTGCTCGGCGGCTGAAACATATCCGAGCTCTTCAAAATATTGAAGCGTAGGATAAACTATACCTGCGCTGGGGACGTATAAACCCCCGAATTGGCCCTCCAGTTCACGGATTATCTCGTAGCCGTAGCTGGGCTTATCCTTGAGCATATCGAGTATAACGTACTTAAAATCTCCGTTGCGGAACATCCTGCCCATCCATGGCCCATGCCCAAATTTGTGTCCATGCATAGTCAACCCTCCTAAAGATATATTAAAATATAACAAGATATATCTTAATATATCGGAAAGCAGTTGTCAACAGGGTTGGTTGGTCCATATCAATTGAACTTGCCACAGTTGCTATAACATGTATAATTAAATACTTTAAGGAAAATCGCAGTAAAACGGCTGGAAATTCAAAGATAAAAAGGGAGGAAACGCAATGCCATTCGCCGACTCAGGCGGTTTGAAAATATACTATGAAGTCGTGGGACAGGGTGACCCGCTGGTCTTGATTCAGGGATACGGCCAGCATTTGTTGCATTGGGGAACGCTGCCGGCAGAATTCGCCAAGCTTCAATACCAGGTTATTCTCATCGATAACCGCGGCACAGGCAGAAGCGATAAACCGAGTGCGCCGTTCAGTATTGCTGATATGGCCGATGACGTCTGCAAGGTGCTGGATGCGTTATCGATCAAAAAGGCCAGCGTGTTCGGCATCTCCATGGGAGGCATGATAGCCCAGGAATTCGCCTTGAATCATGCTGACAGGCTGGTGAATTTGGTCCTGGGCTGCACTATGTGCGGAGGATCGCACTCTGTACCGCCAACTCCCGAAGGCTCTAGGATACTTTTCGATTATAACTATCTAATGAGCATGATACCCGAGCAAAGGTCCCGTGAGGTATTCCGCTTTTTATGCTCGGACGAATTCACCGAGGCAAATCCCGAGGCGTTAAAGTACTTCCACGAGGTAACCATGCAATATCCCACGCCGTTAGATGTATATATCTGGCAGGCAGACGCGATATCCAAGTTCGATACCTGGGAAAGGCTTGCTAACATCAAGTCGCCAACCATGATAATCCACGGCACATCCGATGAGATCATACCCTTTAAAAACAGTGAGATACTGGAAGAAAGGATACCCGGGGCTGAGTTGACGCTATTGCAGGACAAGCTGCACTTCTTTTTTATCGAAGCCAGGGATTCGACCAGAATTTTTGTGCAGGGCTTTATGAAGCGGCACGGCAAGAAATGAGCGGCCCGGGTGGAATCTAAAAAGAAGTGACCTTTTCCAGTTTAATAGCCGGGTAGACCTGCTCCATCTTGGGGGGCATAGGGTTGTAGACCCAGTTCACTTCCATTTCACCGCACTTGATGCCTCCGATGCTGCGGATACCCTGGAATTTGCCGCGCAATAACACGGTCTGCATATCGAAGGACATGCAAAACAGTGCACACGGAGCATCTTTGGGTATGGCTTTGAGGTCGTTGCGGTAAACGGATGAAGCAAAAATAACCCTGTCGGTGCCTGCCGTTTGCGCCTGTATGACCGGAATTATGAACGGGTAGCCGTCTCCATCGATATAAGCCAGGAATTTTAAGTTATCGATCTTATCGATCAGCTTGTGTGTAAACGGGTTGAGGACTTCCCTTCCGCTGCCTTTGCCCGCCAGGGTTTTAGCCACCATGGTGTTGATGGCAGCCTGAATTATATCGCCCATGGGTAGGGGCTCTTTGCCGAGATGGCCTACCAGGTCCATATAGTAAACGGTATGGATGCCGAAATAGGCATTGTAGCGGAACATTGGTGTGTTATTGAGCAGGTCGTATTCCGCTCCCTCCCTGGCTGTGCGGGTGAACTTAGCCTTGCCCCGCCACAGGTTCCGGTCCAGCGTCATAATCAGGAAGCCGGCCCTGGGGTCCTTCTTTACATTGGCCTTGCTGAAGCCTTCGGAGAACTGCCCCCAGAAAAGCTCAGTAGGTGAATTTGCCTGTATGGTTGATATAAGCGTCAGGTGCGGCAGCCCGTCCCCGTTGATGGTGGCCAGCAGGCCGATTTTCATCTCCGGCTTGAAGCTTTCGATGTCCTGTTCTGAAAAGGTTGTGTATTTATTTTCCTGCATCTCCGGCCTCCTTCATACGTTTTCTACCCGGGTGGCTCCCGTGGCTGATATTATATCGGGGTTTAGCCCGGTCTGTTTTGCGATTTGTTCCAGTTCATCCAGCTCCGGCTGGCTGAGCAGAGGTGTGACCGCGTATTTCCATTCCACATCCAACCGCCGGTACTTGTCACGGCAGAGGTTGTTGAATGCGCATAGCTCCCAGCGCTGTACCACGCCATTCAGGTTATCGCGGATAAATTTTCCCACCCTCTCTACCGTCTGGCGGTTGGCGGTGGCACCTGGAATGAGCGGAGTACGTATCCAGAGAGCTGTGCCTGCCGGATGGGCAGCCAGATAATCCCTGAGGAAAAGCAGATTATCCAGTATCCGCCGGTTGTCCTGCCCGGTATACTCCCTGTGCCTTTCGGGGTCGATCTCCTTAAGGTCGTATAAAATTAAATCCGTATAAGGAAGCACCAGCTCCAGGGAGGCCGTAGAACAGAGGCCGCAGGTATCGACAGCCGTGCTTACGCCGTTTTCCTTGAGCTTGCGCAGTAAATTGGCTGCAAATTTAGGCTGCATGAGCGGTTCGCCGCCCGAGAGCGTTACCCCGCCGCCCGACTTATCATAATAGACCTTGTCCTTGAGCAACTCCGAGAGCAATTCTTCCAGTCCAACTACTCTGCCCAGCATCTCCTGGGCGCCGGCCGGACAGGCCGCCACGCATTTACCGCAGGCCTGACAGAGGGACCTGTCCCTGATGATGACTCCTTCTTTATTCTGCAGACAGCCGGACGGACAGGTCTTCAGGCATATGCCGCATCCGATGCAGTGCACTTCCATCCAGTGCACCTGCCGTTTGGAAGAAATGCTCTCCGGGTTATGACACCATGCGCAGTGCAGAGGGCACCCTTTAAAAAAGACAGTCGTGCGTATGCCCGGGCCGTCCTCGGTGGACAACCTCTGTGTGTGCAGGATAATTGCCCTCTCTCCGCTAATGCTATCAGGAGATGACTCCTCCACATCAGTCTTGAGGTCGGGGTCGGGGTCTGTTTTCATAGAGGCAGTTACATCCTGTGGCTTTCGCGGGCAATGATCTCGTTTTGAAGCTCGCGGCCGATCGCCGTGAAATATGCATTATATCCGGTAACCCGCACCAGCAGATGGCGGTAGTCCTCCGGGTTCTTCTGGGCGTCACGCAGGATATCGGCATCGATCATGTTAATCTGCAATGCGCTTCCGCCGTTCTCCGTGTAGCTGCGCAGGAAGGCTTTAAATTTGGTGCGGTGTTCTTCATCCCGCAGCAGCGACGGGTTAAAGGTCATAGTATGGCTGGCGCCGTTGGGCAACAGGTTCATATAGCCTTCCCAATCGCCCTTGCCCGCAGGGTCTTTGCCGCCCAGCACTTTCCCGACCGAATTTACATTGGCGGTCGGGCCGTTGGTATCGGCGCCGGCGCAGGGGCAGATGGCATTGGAGAGGAATCTGCCCTTGGGCCGCCCATCCGGGCTGGCCGGCAGGACATAACCATCGCCTACCCAGTAATTCCAAGACAACATGCCCGGACGGAACTGTTTTCCGGTTGCCGAGGTCTTGTATTTCCATGACTCATCGGTCCACAGCTCCATGACCTTTTTGCCCATCTCATCTGCCTTATCGTCGTCCCTTCCATATTTGGGCGTCTTGTTGGTAGCCCTGGCCTGAAGAACCTCGTGGCCCTTCCAATTGTCCTTGAGTGCCTGGACAAGTTCCTGCATGGTGCAATCCTTATCATCGTAAACCAGGCTCTTAACAGCCAGCATAGAGTCGACCGTGTTGGCGAACGTGACGGCTTCAAGTGTTACGAAGTTGAGTTCGGCTCCACCCCGGTTGACATCTTTGGCCTTATCTATGCAGCCACGCACCAGGCAAGAGAGGTAAGGCGTGCGGAAATACTCGGCCCTTATGCGGTCGGTCCAATCGTAGAGTTCGGCCGCCCGTTTAATAATGGCCTGTGTTTGTTTGACGTAGGCATTCCAGAACTCATCCCAGTTTCCGAATTTGGTTGCATCTCCCGTAGCAGCGCCCCAGAGCTTGAGCTGCTCCTGTTTGCCGGTCAGCGGGTCGGTCCAGGGGATCAGGTCATAGCCGCCGGTGAGGGTGTGCTCGACAGCTTTAAGCAGGTTGAGGTTGATATCTACCGTGCCCGAGCGGTCGTTGCCACACATGGTATTTTCCAGGCAGCCTACAGGCGCATAGTCGAAGACATTGTCGGCGTTGATAAGTTTGCCGGCATTCGCCATCCTGGCCTCCCGCAACATGCCAGCGATGGACCGTTCGTCAAAGTTCAGCAGAAAGGGTGACCCCTGACTGGAGGAGATCATATCCACCACCCTGTCCATCAATTTGTCGGGGCTGTTCCTGTGCAGGCGCACGTTCGGTTTTGGTTCCAGAAGCGGCGTCAGGTCATCAATTACATCCAGCATGGCGTACGTTAGGTCGTTGCTCAAATCTACACCGCCCTTGCCCATACCGGACAGGGTGATCAGCTGGCCGAAGCCGGCCGTAATACCCTGATTGCCCCCCGTGCGGATCATGGCATCGTAGGCATAATTACAGTGGATCCAGAAGCACTTTAAAATCTCTTTGCCGAATTCCCGGTCGATATCTTCGACCAGCGACTTCTTCCAGAAGGGATAAAGATACTGATCGGCCCGTCCGAATGAGACGCCCGGGCCCGGATAGTTCTCCTCGCTCATAACCAGCATATGCGTGATCCACAGCGACTGCAGGGCCTCCCAGAAAGAGCCCGCCGGCTCCCAGGGCACGCGCCGAAGCATATCAGCCATCTTAAGCAGTTCTTTTTTCCTTTCGCTGTCGGTTTCTTCAGAGGCCAGCCTGGTACATTCCTCGCTGTATTCGAAAGCTACATCGCGAGCCATAGTAGCCGCCACCAGCATAGCCCTGATCTGCTCACCTTTTTCCCCATCGTATTCCCGCTTTGACAGAGAGGCCAGTTTGCGGTTTAGCTCCTCATGAATGCTCTTCCAACCCTCATTCAATATACGCGGATAGTCGGGAATCAAGTGGCCGCTGGTAGCCCCGGCGTTACCGTAGCCGTGATTGTGGAACCATAATTCGGCCGCCCTGGCGCCCTTTTTGCCGTAGACCTCTCCCCCATACCGCTTCGCTTCCTTTTCAGTAAAGCACTTGGAAGTCTGAACGTTGAAGCGTCCGCCTGCTATAAGGTCATGGGGTAGTACCTCGTGCGGCAGATAGTAGACCATTACTTCCTTGACGAACCAGGCCTGCCGTTCGGGCAGGCTCCATACCCAGAACCCCTCAGGCAGCTCGACCTTGTGAGATACCTGTTGAAAGGCGCCGGTAAACGTTGGGAAGAAAGTATATGTCTCCGGCACTATGTAGTAATTGCCTTCCTGGTACTGTATGTCCCAGGGTGTTCCGGTGCTGAACCCTACGAATTCATTATTCCAAGGCCGTTTATTTCCCTGGAAGTAGTAATCGCGAAGCCATTTGATGCGCGGCGACAGGTTTTTCGGTTCCTTAATGGAATACCTTGGCGTATTACAGCTCTGAGTGGTCATATCGTGACCTCCTAAGTGTCTAATTTTCCAACGCGGGCTATCTGTTGGGAGTATAGGTAACAGGTTTTCAGATGGTTCTCACGTACAGGTGTAATTGTAAGTCATTGGCCGGTTTTGTCAACCACTTTGGTCACAATCAGTAGCTATTTTGACCGGAATCCCGGGCAATTAATATAATCAACCTGTAAGATGACCCAAAGGCCCACAGTTGCTATTCACACCCTCGGCTGCAAGCTGAACCAGGCCGAATCCGAAAAGCTGGCACGGGAATTATCTCTGGCCGGATACGGCTTTGCGCCGGGAAAAGCCGCGGATATTCATGTCATTAACACCTGTACGGTTACTCACATTGCCGACCGCAAGTCGCGACATATGGTGCGGATGCTGCGCCGGCAGAATCGACAGGCTTTTATCATAGTTACAGGCTGTTATGCCGAGAGTGCCGCCCAGGACCTCGTTGACTGCGGCGCCGATTGGGTGATCGGCAACAAGGATAAGATTGCGCTTCCGGATATGATAGCGTCGAAAATAAAGGGGTCGCTAAAGGGCGGGCATGGACGCGATAATTTATCGGGTACTGAAAGGGTTCGCAGCTTCATCAAGATTCAGGACGGGTGCAACAACTTCTGCTCCTATTGTATCGTTCCATATGTACGCTCCCAAGTCTTCAGCCTGGATGCGAATGAGGTGATAAATGAAATCAGGGAAAGGGCCGCTGCCGGATATTCGGAGGTCGTTCTCACCGGTACTGAGATCGGTGCCTATGATGATAGTAGCCTGAAGCTGAACGGTCTGATTCAACGCATTTTAAAGGAAACGGACATAAAAAGGCTGCATCTTTCATCTCTGCAGCCTCAAAGCATCAGCCCGCAATTGCTTAGCCTGTGGAAAGACAGCAGGCTATTGCGCCACTTCCATTTAGCGTTGCAGAGCGGTAGCGACAGCGTTTTGAAAAGGATGCGCCGCAATTACGACACGGCACAATATAAAAAGATTGTGGATAAGATACTTGGTATAATGCCTGATGCATCAGTTACCACCGACATAATCGTCGGATTCCCCGGTGAAAGTGATGCAGAGTTCCTGGAAAGCTACAATTTCTGTAAAAATGCGGGATTTGCCGCCATGCACGTGTTTGTTTATTCCGCACGGCCGGGCACGCTGGCAGCCACCATGCCGGGAAAAGTAGGAGAGAATTTGAAAAAAGAACGAAGCCTTCAAATGCTGGAGTTGGCCGCCCACAATGCTGACAAATTTGCCGGGCGTTTCATCGGTCAAACCAGGAATGTACTGTGGGAAAATGAAATAGGGCGTGGCTCAGGTGTTTATGCCGGCCTGACGGACAACTATATACGGACATACGCAACAAGCGAAAAGGATCTAACCAATAAAATTATAAAAGCCAGGTTACTTGATCAGGCCAAAGACATGAAGAACCTGAAGTTAAGGGCATCGACCAGGGGCAATCACGGCGAACTGTATAGCGAGGTGCCAAAATGAGACTGAAAGTCAGAGTCTCGCCGCATGCACCCAAGGATGAAGTGATTAAACAGGGGGACGAATATGTGGTCAGGGTCAGGGCGCTTCCGGCGGACAATAAAGCCAACGAGGCAGTGATAAATTTGCTTGCCAAACATTTCAAGGTTGCCAAAACTTCGGTCAGGATTGTCTCAGGATTTACGGCAAGACATAAAATAATTGAGATCAGGTCGGGCTGATTGTGGCTTTTAACAGGGGAAAATACCTGGTACCGAGCGAGCTTTGCGATTTTGATGGCAGCATAGCTATCAGGCGCAGGGCGCTGGAGCTTACCGCCAACTGCCGTAGCCGAAAAGAGAAGTTGCAAAAGGTCTTTGATTTCGTGAAGGAGTTGCCCTACGGGCTCGATGATTGGGACTTGAAGGCTTCTGAAACCTTGAGAAAAGGCTGGGGGATGTGTTCCGGTAAGACTAATTTGCTGGTGGCCATGTTAAGGTCGATTGGAATCCCGGCCAGGTACCGCTTATACAGGATAAAGGCTGAAGCCGTATTGTGGAACCAGGTGGGGAAATTGGAGGGGAAAGCACAGCGCTTAAAGGAACTGGGAGAGGAACGTGACCATGTGGACTGCGAGGTATGGCTGGGAAGATGGATGGATTGCGATCCAGGGCGGGATACTGCCATGGAGCGGGGAATACTCAAACTGGGAGGAGCGCTGGAAAGACGCAAAATCACCGATAGCCGGGGGAAAGTGCATTATTTAAGGCCGGCTGTCTTCGATCAGTGGGCCCGAGCCAGGCAGGCGCGCAGGAAATTTCGCTCGGACCGCACAGAGGTCTTCGCCGAGATCAACAAAGGTTTCCGGGAACTCAGGAAACTGGGTCTGCAGGGCTAAGCCTTATTTGCCGGCAAGTTCGCCCCACAGATATTACTTAACATTTACAGTCACAGTTTGATATTGTGCCCCCCCGGGGTTAGTGACAATCATGGTGTAGGTAGTTGTCTCGTCGGGTGAGACCTGGGCGCTCCCCTCGGCTGAAATCGTACCGAGTCCTCCCTTATCTATGGTTACCGAGTCCCCGTTCACGGTTTGCCAGGAGAGCAAAGCCTTGTCACCTTTGTGGATTACATATGGATTAGCCGTGAAGTAATTTATAACCGGGGTCTCGAAATTGGGTAAAGCGCCCGATATTGTCACTGTCGTCGTAGCCAGGATTGAGCCCTGGTCGTTGGTGGCCGTAAGCTTGTATGTGGTAGTGAAACGGGGTGCAATAATCTGGCTTGAGCCTTGTACCGGAATGATCCTCAAGCCGGGGTCGATGACTACATCAAAGGCATTTTGCACATCCCAGCTTATTACGATGGGGTAATCAGCGATGGTGTTAACCGGCAGGACCGAGAAAACCGCCACATAAGGAAGATTAAAGATGGAGCCGGCGGCAGGTAACGCTCCGGTTATTAATACCTGAGTCGTTGCGGTAGAACTCCCGTACTGGTTTGTGGCTGTCAATTTGTAAGTAGTCGTAGAACCCGGTGTTATAGAACGATTGCCTGACAGTGCAACCGCGCCGATTCCCTGGTCGATACTCACGGTGCTGGCGTTGCTGACTTCCCACCGGAGAGTGGCGGATGCCCCTGCCGCAAGACTGGATGGAGTTGCCTCAAATGTGGTGATAGCCGGCACCGGCTGGCTGGAGGCGCTCGAAGATGTGGAAGTCGATGGTGGAGCCGATACCGTTATGCAGCCTGCTGCCAGAATTAATGTCGCAACCATTAACAGTAGTACTTTTCCCATTTTATCCCTCCTGAAACCTGAAGATTTCTAACGGCAATGCGAACGATGATCGTTACATTTTCTTTAATATGTCAATAACTTCGTTAATATCGGGAAGTTGGCTGAGGGGGTAAGTTTTAAAGAATGTAATGATACCCTTGTCATCTACTATGATATTGGCCCTTTCGGAGAACCCGTTTTTCTGGCGAAAAATATTAAACAGGGCGGCCACCTCTCCGTGCGGCCAGAAATCTGAAAGAAGGCGTATCTTTTTCCAACCATGATGGTCTGCCCAGGCTTTTTTAGATGGTACGGGATCAACACTCATTCCTAGCGGCAATGTTTTTAGGGACTCCAAAACAGTATAGTTATCTTCGATAGATTGCATCTGGTTGGTGCAGACCAGCGTCCACGCCAGCGGGTGGAAGGAAAGCAAAACACATTTTCCTTTTTGGTCAGAAAGTTTGAGATCCTTGCCATCCTGGTCCTTTAAAGTGAAATCAGGCGCAGAAATACCCACTTCATGTTGCATCGTATACTCAGCCAATTGTCTACCTCCTTTCCTCGTCGGGGATCTGTGGTTTATATAATTATAATACTTGTTTTAGGCATCGGGATTTTTGCTATCAACTGGTCTACAAATGAGGCGTTTAGCATAAAATCGATTTGTGCTATAATGTGAATTTGTTCGGGCGATTCAGCAGCCAAATCCGAAGCTGTTTGTAGGCTATCGATCCGGGCAAAACCAAGTAACAATAAAGGAGTTAAATCATGGATTTCAGATTGACCCCTGAGCAAGATGCTCGAAAGAAAGAGTTCTACAGGGTATGCAAAGAGCTCTATGACAAAAAACCTGCTTCATACAGCGGCATCGAATCTAAAAACCATATCGATGAATGCTGGGATTTTCACCGCTTTTGTGCCAGAGAGTATGGAAAGCGCGGCTGGTTAACTTTCGGATGGCCGGCTGAATACGGCGGCGCCGGCGATATGATGGATAAGGTATTGTTCAGCGAGGCAGTCGGATACTTTGGTTTGCCCGGTGTTGATGAATTTGGCGTAGCTATGCTGGCACCCACTCTTCTGGCTGCAGCCAGCGAAGAAATCAAGAAGAAATTCCTCCCCGGGATAGCATCCGGCGAAACAATGTGGTGTGAGCTCTGGAGTGAGCCCAACGCTGGTTCGGACCTGGCCGGGTTGACTACCACCGCTATCAAGAAAGGCGACGAATATATCGTGAACGGGCAGAAAACCTGGAATACGAGCGCCCACAGGGCAGACTGGGCATTCGGTGTATATAGGAATGACCCGCAGGCGCCTAAACACAAGAATCTTACATTCCTTTTGTGCGATATGAAATCTCCGGGTATTACGGTCAAAGGTATACCCTATATGGACGGCTCTCATATATACAACGAAGTATATATGGATGATGTGCATATCCCTGCCAACCAGATAGTGGGGAAAGATGGAGGAGGTTGGGCCGTTGTCAATGTGCTGGCAGGTTTCGAAAGGTCTAATATCGGCCTGGTTTACGGCCTGTTAAGCGCCATAGAGCACCTGGTTGCTTACTGCAATGAGACCAAGCGCAACGGCGTACTCCTTTCCAAAGACCCCATAATCAGGAACCGCATCTCCGACCTGGCTACCGGCCTGGAAGCTGTTCGCACCCTGGCACTGCATATTGCTGATCAGCAGAGCCGCCATGAAATGGGACTTATGGACGCTGCCGCCGTCAAAGTTTTCTCGAGCGAGCTTATGGAAAAAATGGCTCAGATTTCCACCGATCTTCTTGGCCCTTATGGGCAGGTCAGCCATTCCAAGTTTGCCAAGATGAATGGAAATTGGGAATCGATGTACCAGACCTGCTTTGTACCCATTGTTTCAATGGGCACCAATGAGATCCAGCGCAATATTATCGCCTGGTACGGTCTTGGCCTGCCGAGGATGAAATAATCTGAAGCTGGCATTCTAAGCGGTTGATCTTTGGGTCCGGGCTGCTCATTAGACGGCCCGGACTATTTTTTCGGGGAGAGTGATTATGTGTGGACATATTTT
Source organism: Dehalococcoidia bacterium (assembly GCA_003142375.1). Taxonomy (GTDB): domain Bacteria; phylum Chloroflexota; class Dehalococcoidia; order GIF9; family UBA5629; genus UBA1162. The sequence continues at coordinate 74,906 of PLME01000005.1, forward strand.
CCATTCCAGAGTGTTTTATCGTAAAATAGGGTGAATTTTGCCAATCGTACCGGGTATTATTAATAAAAGAGGCAGTTATGGGTGAAAATAGGAGTGGCCGCTATGAGCTTAAGCATCAGGTAAGAGTGGTCACGGCAACCAGCCTATTTGATGGGCATGATGCGGCCATAAATATAATGCGCAGGTTAATCCAATCGGGTGGTGCGGAGGTAATTCATCTTGGCCACAGCCGCTCGGTCTACGAGGTTGTGGAGGCTGCCATACAGGAAGATGTACAGGCAATAGCCGTATCATCGTATCAAGGCGGCCACATAGAATACTTCAAATACATGCATGACATGCTGGCGGAAAGAGGAGCCGGCCACATCCGCATATTCGGGGGTGGTGGAGGCGTCATAAGGCCTAGCGAAATCAAAGAATTACAGCAATATGGCATAGAGCGTATATATGATCCCGAGGATGGAAGGAAGATCGGGCTGACGGGGATGATCGATGATCTGCTTCAGCGCTCCGATTTCCACACGATAAATATCGATTCGCACCATGATAAATCTAAGAGCGGTGCCGGGATACCGGAGCTGGGGAATCTGGAGAAAAAGCAACCTGTCATTGTCGCCCGCATGATTACACTGGCGGAGATGGGCGTAGAGCCCTGGAAAAAACTGGCTCCGACCATATACGAAAAAGCGAAGCTCAGTAAGGCCCCGGTTATAGGTATTACAGGAACAGGCGGCGCCGGAAAAAGTTCCTTACTGGACGAACTTGTACTCCGTTTTCGACGGGACAACCCAAGTAAAACCGTGGCCATTCTCTCTGCGGACCCTTCAAAAAGACGTACAGGAGGGGCGTTGCTCGGCGACCGCATCCGCATGAACAATGTATACGGGGATGGCGTTTATATGCGCTCCCTGGCCACGCGTGGCTCGAAAACCGAGCTTCCAGATGTTATCCAGGATGCCATCGCTATCGTAAAGACCGCCGGATACGATTTAATACTTGTAGAAACGGCCGGTATAGGGCAGGGTGATACTGCGGTAGTGGACATATCGGATATTTGCCTTTACGTTATGACTTCCGAATATGGGGCGCCCTCGCAACTGGAAAAAATAGACATGCTCGATTTCGGGGATATCATAGTCCTTAATAAGTTCGACCGCAAAGGATCGGAGGATGCTCTAAGAGATGTACGCAGGCAACTGCGCCGTGCGCGTCATCAGTTCGAGGGCGCGTTGGAAGACATGCCGGTATTCGGGACGATTGCCGCCAGGCACAATGACGAAGGAATAAATGGACTTTATCACGGGCTGACAGATTTAATAAAGAATAAGACAGGAGCCAAATTCGAGTGCCATATACCTGATCACAGGGCGGCCAGGACCAGTGCTGTAGGATATATCATCCCTCCTGAACGCATTCGCTACCTGGGTGAGATCGCCGGAACCGTCAGGGAATATAAAAAAATGGCGCGCCATCAAGCGGAAATAGCGCGCCGTCTACAGCATCTGCGTGCCGCACTGCTCGAGGTGAAGGACGAAAGCGCAAAAGAAGAGATTGAAAAAAGCATGAGCCACCTGTGTTCGAAACAGTCCAACGAAGCTCTTCAATTGTTGGAAAGCTGGAATGACGTGCGTAATGCATATGCCGGGGAAGTTTTCCGTTATAAGGTGCGTGACCAGGAATACAGTGTGCAATTGATTCAACCAACTCTCTCAGGCACGCATATACGACGTGTGATCGTGCCCGATTTAAAAGACGACGGCAGCAAGTTGGAATATCTCATACTTGAGAATGTGCCCGGCAAATTCCCTTATACAGCCGGTGTGTTTCCATTCAGGCGCCAGGGCGAGGAGCCAAGGCGCCAGTTTGCTGGTGAGGGGGGACCGGTACGTACTAACTTAAGATTCCACTTTGTGTCGCAGGGCGAAAATGCTAAAAGGCTTTCCACGGCATTTGATTCGGTTACTCTGTACGGTGAAGACCCTCAGGAGAGGCCGGATATCTTCGGCAAGGTCGGCGAGTCAGGCGTCTCGATCTGTACCATAGAAGATATAAAGAAACTATATGCAGGCTTCGACCTGTGCTCTCCCGATACGTCGGTTTCCATGACGATCAACGGTCCGGCGCCGGTTATGCTGGCCTTTTTCCTGAATTCTGCCATCGATCAACAGATCGACAGATTCAAGGAGGAACAGGGAAGGGCGCCCACAGAAGTTGAACGCGAACAGATCAAAGCCCGCACGCTTAACGGTGTAAGGGGCACCGTGCAGGCCGATATACTCAAGGAAGATCAGGGACAGAACACCTGCATTTTTTCAACCGAATTTGCCCTCAAGATGATGGGAGATATCCAGGAATATTTTATCAAGCATGACGTGCGTAATTACTATTCGGTGTCCATCTCGGGGTATCACATTGCCGAGGCGGGAGCCAACCCTATAACTCAAGTGGCGTTCACACTTGCCAACGGGTTTACCTACATTGAATACTACCTCGAACGCGGTTTTCCTATCGATTCGTTTGCTCCCAATCTGTCTTTCTTTTTCTCCAACGGCATGGATGCCGAGTATTCGGTTATAGGAAGGGTGGCGCGCAGGATATGGGCGGTGGCTATGAAAAAGAAATATAACGCCAATGACCGCAGTTGTCAGCTTAAGTACCATATTCAGACCTCCGGCAGGTCCCTGCATGCGCAGGAAATACAATTTAACGATATCCGCACGACTCTTCAGGCGTTGCTGGCTTTTTATGATAACTGCAATTCCCTGCACACAAACTCATATGATGAAGCTATAACTACGCCCACTGAAGAATCGGTCAGGCGTGCCATGGCCATTCAAATGATCATAATGAGGGAATTCGGACTTACCGGGAACGAGAACGTCTGGCAGGGCTCTTATATGCTGGAGCAGTTAACGGAGTTGGTGGAAGAGGCCATACTGGATGAGTTTGAGCGGATTTCCAAAAGGGGCGGTGTGCTGGGAGCCATGGAGCTGCAATACCAGAGAGGCAAAATCCAGGATGAATCCCTGCTCTATGAGCAGCGCAAGCATTCAGGTGAATTGCCTATCATCGGCGTGAATACCTATATCAGTCCTAACAGCGAAGGCCTCATACCGGAACAAATTCAGCTTAGCCGCTCAACACCGGAAGAGAAGCAGCAACAATTGGATAACCTGAGGGATTTTCAAAAGCGTAACAAGGTTGCCGCTCAAGAAGCGCTGAAAAAGCTGCAACAGGTCGCCATGGAGGGCGGCAACATTTTCGAGGAGATTATGCAGACTTCACGCGTTGCTTCTCTCGGGCAAATAACCGGCGCCCTCTATGAGGTGGGCGGCAAGTATCGCAGAAATATGTGACTTCCGTTTTGTCCCATAATTAACCTTCCTTAGTTATACCCATTATCTCTTTTATTTTGCCGTAGCATAGAAGCATATCTCTCGACTCAACTTTGATTTCTGCAGAGGGAAATGCAATCACCTCTCCATCCCGTTCAAGAGCTAATATGCCTATCGAAGGTTTACAGAGGGGCGAATCGTTGAGCGCCGCATCGGCATTACGCAGGGCATGCTGCATGGATATTCTAAAAACTCCGTATTCCCCCTCGCGGTGCAGCAGGTCCCAGTCGGTTATAGCCTGGTTCAGGAAGCTCTTTTTACGCATGAACCTGACCATGGCGTCACTCACGCGGTCCATCATTCCCAGCCATATGAACAACCCACAGGCCACAAGCAGAACTGCCACCCAGATCAGATGGGGTACGGGAATACTGGTTATATTAGATTGCACTGAAATAATGATCAGAATAAGCACCGTGACAAAGCCGGCATTGCCGAAAAACATAAGCCAGGTGACGATCCATCGCCTTGAAGAATGGCTAACCACAGTTTCGGCATCCTTGGTGGTAAAACCGGTACCGCTTAGAGCTGACAGGGCCTGAAAATGCGCCCTGGAGCGTTCCAACTCCTCTTTTTTAAATCCAAATCAGTCGACAGATTGGCCTATTCTCATGAATTCAATAGAATTATGGACGACTGCAAGACTGAGGCTGAATATCAGCTTAACCTGTGGAAGGTCAACTGTCCTGGCGTTTGCGTTTGAGAAAATACTCGATATCTTTAATTATTTGATCATCGCCTTCAACTTCGGTGCCGAAGGAACTTCCTTCCAGGTCATATTGTGTTTCAAGCGATTTTAGAAAATCATTCATTTGCTCGTTTTCAGTCAACATCTTATTCAGTTCCTGGTACAATTTGTGCGCCGACCTTTTAAGCTCATGCAGATCGATGCTGACGCCCAGTATTGAGGCCAGCTTCTTGACCATTTCCAGACACACCATAGGGTTATTTTCGGAGCGTATATAGAATGGAATGTGTCCCCATAAGCTGACAGCGGGTATTCTTCTGTGGGCAAACATATTCATCAGAAGCCCGTGTATGCTGCTTGGGCCGCTATAATCGATGGGCTCAACATTGAATTTCTTTAGCACTTCCAGCATGCCTCGATCATTGACAAGCCCGCTGATGCGTGTCTCACGTGTGTGAGGTATCCTGTCGTAGAGTCCTCCGATGAAATAAGCACGGCGCACCTTATAAAATCCGGCGAGGTCTGCAATCATTTCTGCATACAATTGCCAATGCACTTGCGGCTCTATGCCTGTCAGAAAGATAAGGTCGTTATCGCCTTCGCTATTCTTCCAGTAATATAGTCCATTTCTGGGAACATTTAGAGGGCTAATTATGCCCTTCTCTATATTTATGGTGGGACGTATTTTCGTAAAATCGTAATAATCGTCCGATTTTACCTCTGCCAGTTTGACAGCGGGCAATTTATCTATTAGATAGGAGACTGCGCTGGTCGATACCTGGGCGGCATCAGGCCAGCCCAAAAAGGCTGCTACCAAATCCGGCTTGCGCACGTTTGGTTGCATGTAGTAGACGATATCGCCCCGCTGCATACAATTTTAATTACCGCAACAAAAAACTTTGAAGTTGACGGTACCTTTGCCTTTATTACCGGTGTGGTCAATAATGTTTACATCCACTGTGTAATCACCGGCCGCTCCTGGTGCGATCCAGGTCACCGAGCTAGCAATGCCATCGTCGATTCCTTTGGCCTGAAGCTTACCGTTGGAAGCGCTCCACTTATATCTGAAGCTGTTATCGTCCTTATCCTCCACCACAACCTGAATTTTGGAAGCGGTCCATATGCGTACCCTTTTAGCGGCGGTCACTACGTCTTCAGCAGGCAGTTTCATTTTCACTATTATGGGGGCATCTTGCGATATAGTGCCGTCCGAATTAATTATCACTTTTTCTTCGGCAACGGTTTTGGCCTCCCCTCCCTTACCATCCGTGACGGTCAGCGTGATATTGTATTTGCCCATGGTGGCGGGTGATGTCCATGTGATAGTTGGCCCCTGTCCCGTTATGGTCCCGTTATCCGCCGTCCACGTATAAGTCAGGTTATCTCCGTCAGGATCCGATACTATGCTGGTCAGGGAACCCTCGGTTGACGGCAACCATGAAGTCTGGCCGACTATTTGATCGATAACGGGCGGCCGGTTGGCCTGCGGTTTCTCAGGTTGCTGTGCACACGACGGAATTAACATCGTCGCCGTCGCCATTAAAAGGACTAACAGACCGGTAATTTTGTTATTAATTTTCATAGCTTTTTCTTTTTACTAAAACTGCAGGATGGGCCGTTATTCGTGACAGCAATAGATATCGAAATCTACTTCACCGTGGGCCGAATTTCCACCTTTATCAGTAACTAATACCGTAACTTTGTAAAGCCCTGCCTGGCCAGGTACAATCCACCCGATTTTGCTTGCTTTACCATCCGGAATTCCGGCCCCTTCCATCTTACCCGTCGGAGCGGTCCATGTATATGTTAAATCTGCCGGGTTACTGCCATCAACCACGCATTGTATTTCCGCTGTCGTCCAGATTCTCAAACGTCTTGATTGGGTAACCGTATCGCTGGACGGTAATTTGAACTTGAGGTAAATAATATTATCCGGCTGGTCGTTATTGAATGGATTGGTTGTGACCTTAATGGTGCGCTTGGCGGAAGCCTCCTGGCCTCCGCTGGTAACTTTGACCGAAATAGTATAGTCGCCCGGCGCCTCGGGCGCTAACCAGATGACCTGCCGGCCATTGCCCTGGATTGTACCTTCATCCGCTGTCCAGGTATATGTAAGGTCCTTGGCAGTGTCATTCGAAGTCACGCAGGTCAAGTTGTCTGCCGTTGAAGGCTTAATCTCACTTATAGCCATAGGAGGATAAACCTCCAGCGCTGTGGATGTTGAACCTTTACCGGTTGAGGGGCCAGTTGAAGTTGAGGGAGCAACGCAAGACGTGAAAATAATCAATAAGGCCGCCGTTAGGGCTGAGAAAAACGATAACCGACTAACTATTTTAACCATTCATACTCCTTTGCAGAGCCAGGCATTTCAATTTGGTAAATAAGTTATATGTACGCAATCAATCGCTCGGGCTCAATTAAATGATAGTATTCCAAATATTATATAATTTTAGACCGTTTATATTAAATGAGCGAGTTACAAGGTCAGCCACGTGGAAATGGTTTACATGGATAAGACAAGCTATCAAGAGCTGGACAGTATATTTCATCCGGGCAATGTGGCCATTATAGGGGCTTCCCCGGTATCCGATCTGGCGACGCTGGCCCACATGAGCACAAAAATCAGGGATCGCCTCTATTTCGTCAACCCGAAGTATAGCGAGATATTGGGTAAAAAATGTTACGCGGCTATATCTGAGGTGCCGGTTCCCATAGACTACGCGGTTATTGGCATAAATGCCATCTTAGTCCCTGATATTATCACAGCCTGTATTGAGAAAGGCGTAAAGACGGTGCATATCTATTCGTCAGGTTTCAGTGAAACGGGCCTGCCGGAAGGCATTGAGCTTGAGAAAAAGCTGGCGGAAATCTCACGGGGCAGAATCAGGATTATCGGCCCCAACTGTTTCGGTATTTACTGCCCAGAGTCTGGATTAGCCATAGTGCCCGAATCCTCAGAGGAGAAGGGACCTGTCGGCGTGATTGCACAGAGCGGAAGTGTCGCCGAGTCATTTTCGTACTTTGGCAAAACCAAGAACCTGCGTTTCAGCAAGGTGGTCAGCTATGGCAATGCCATTGACCTGGACTGCTCCGATTTCCTTGAATACATGGCCGACGATCTGGAAACCAGGGTGATAGCGTTGTACATTGAGGGAGCCAGGAATGGGGAACGGCTGAAAGAAGCGTTAGCCTATGCAACAAGTAAAAAGCCGGTGGTGGCGATCAAGGGAGGACTAACCGATAACGGCAGCCGGGTGGCGCGATCGCATACGGGCCAGTTGACGGGCATGCCGGAGGTATGGAAAGCACTATTCAAGCAGTGCGGTGTAATCCAGGTCAACAATCACGATGAGCTGGTTAATTCAGTCATTGCCTTCAGCCATTCGCCTTTACCGGTGGGCAACAGGTGTGGAATTATCAGTAACTCCGGCGGGTTCAGCGTTATCCAGACCGATCTTTGTGCTACGGAAGGAATGGCTGTTCCCCGCTTTACCGAAAGTACCCTGCAAAAGCTCCGGGAACTTGTACCTTTGGCTGGGACTTCCATCGGCAATCCATTAGACGCCTGGCCTATCTTCTACAAGATATTTCAGAAGAAAGGCAGCCTGGCGGATATTGTTAAAACAGTCGCTTCGGATAACAATATAGATTCCCTGGTTATCATGTTCGATCAGTTCAGGTATATAAGGCGCGTCAGGAAAGACGAGGCTTACGGACATATGAAGACGGTGATTGAGATGTTGCTTGAAGGAAGCGATTATTGCCGCCGGGTCCTTGGCAAGCCTGTGTTTTTAGCCGCTTCGCTTGATCCTTTCCTGGAGGACGAGGAAGATAGAAATGCCAACCTGATGCTGAAAAGGGCTTTTGAGCAAAATAACTATCCCGTTTATCCGGCTGCCGACGTCACGGTAAGATCGCTGTCAAAATTATTGATGTATGCCAGGTGGAGTGGACAAACACACGAGCCATAATGTTTAATTAAATTAGTGATTCAGGTTACAGCTAAACGAATCGGTATTGCATAATATCTCATAAATAAAAATAGCAGGGAGGATTTCAATGGGCAAGTTATTAAAAGGCACAAAAACCGAGCAGAATTTACTGAAAGCTTTCGCTGGTGAATCTCAGGCCAGGAACAGGTATACATTCTTTGCCAGCCAGGCGCGGAAAGATGGGTTTATGCAGATTGCCAATATCTTCGAAGAGACTGCAGGCAACGAGAAGGAGCATGCCAAAGTCTTCTTTCAGTATCTGGAGGGTGGTGACGTGGAGATCACGGCTATGTATCCCGCCGGTATAATCAAAGACACATTGGCCAACCTCATAGCAGCGGCGGATGGCGAAAATATGGAGTGGACCAAGCTCTATGCCGATTTCGGCAAGATCGCCGCGGAAGAAGGCTTTCCCGAGGTCGCTAATTCCTTTAAGCAGATCTCTGAGGTAGAAAAATTCCACGAGTCCAGGTACAGGAAACTGGCAAGTAACGTTTCCAAACAAGAGGTATTTAAGAAAAAAGATAAGGTCAAATGGCACTGCACAAACTGCGGCTACATCCATGAAGGTACTGAGCCTCCCAAGGAATGCCCGGCATGTAAGCACCCGCAGGCTTACTATGAAGTGTTGGCAGAGAACTACTAACCGAAAAAGCGCCATAGGCAATATAATACCGGGCTAAATTCGATTGGATTAGCCCGGTATTTTCTTATTGTGTAATTCAGTGTCCAAAGTATATAATTTCCGCATTACGAAATAGTGTTATTTACTTGATCTTTTATCCTACTTACAGGTTTTCGATTTGAAGACGGGAGATAATCAACCGGGAAACTCTGCACAAGATCACCTGCTTAAGGGTGATCGTCCCGGAAATGTTTTTCTGCAGCGGCACCTTAAGTTGCCCACGAGGCTGCACCGTGTGCTGGGTGTGGGGGGATTGTTCGGCGCCGCATATGGCGATGTCGGGTCATCTGTTTACTACGCGCTTGGCATAGTATCGATGTCGGCCCTGGGGCTGACTCCCCCGGTACTGATGATTTCCGGCATTATTTTCCTGTTTACCGCGCTAACGTATGCTGAAGGGGCTACTATGCTGCCGGAAGCAGGGGGATCAGGCGCATTTGCCAAGCGTGCCTTCAATGACTGGGTAAGCTTTATAGCAAGTTGGGTCTTAATGATGGACTATATCGTGACTATGTCCATCTCCGCCTTCTCAGCCGCCAATTACCTCGGCTTCTTTTTGCCGCTTTTAAAGACATGGCCGACTAATAGTATCGTAGGCATGGCCATAGTAGGAGGCCTGGCCTTAATCAACTGCCTGGGACTAAGGGAGTCGTCGAGATTAAATATCGTGCTGGTTGTAATCGACCTGGGTACTCAGGTGCTGGTGGCTATACTGGGCGTATTTCTCATTATCAATCTTCCGACCCTGATCAACAATATCCACTGGGGTGTAGCGCCGACCTTCGATCAGCTTCTATTCGGTATTTCGATATCAATGGTGGCCTATACCGGCATCGAGACCGTGGCTAACCTGGGCAGCGAGACCAAAAACCCGGGTAAAAGTATACCCAGGGCGGTTATGCTGGTATTCGCCGCCGTTATACTCATGTACGCCTTCCTTTCCATGACAGCCCTCAGCGCCTACCCAGTTTACCAGGCGCCGGATGGTAAGTGGGTGACCGATCTGACCCAAAAATTCCTGGAGGATCCGGTTATGGGCATTGCCTACGCCATGCCCGGCTTCATCCCCTATTTCCTGGGTTTCTGGGTGGCATTGCTGGCGGCCACCATACTTATCATAGCCACCAATGCCGGCATGCTGGGCGCATCCCGCCTGGCCTATTTTATGGGGCAGCGACAGCAGCTTCCCGGCTTTTTTGGCAATATCAGCAAAAAATCGCACGTGCCTACCAACGCCATACTGATATTCTCTGCCATCGCAGCGTTTCTCGTATCCACCGGCAAAGTAGATCTGCTCGCCGACCTGTATGCCTTCGGTGCGGTCATGGCTTATACCCTGGCACACGCATCCATAGTCGCTTTGCGCATTAAGGAACCAAACCTGCCGCGACCCTTTAAAATACCGCTCAACATTAAAATCAAAGGCAGGGATATCCCCATCACGGCCGTACTGGGAGGGCTGATAACAGCCATCACCTGGCTGATAGTGGTCTATACGCACCATATAGGGCGGATTGTGGGCTTTACCTGGGTGGGCATCGGACTGTTAGTATATTTCCTCTACCGACGGTATAAAGCCAAGCAAAAAAAACTACGCGACGCCGATGCCCTCAACAGGTTTAAAACGTAATATTTACGATCGATTTGCCTTCTTGCCAGCCCCATTTTTAGGTGTTATAATCCGGCGTTAGGCTAGACATAACAATGATTCAGAGGCAGGTATAAAAGCATCAAAATATGATTGAGGTAGACTTATCCTGGCATGAACTTCCTATCGAAGCTATTTTACAGCTACCGCAGGCTTGCCAAGGTTATAAAGCTGTTTATCCTGATATCCGGACCCGGAATCATAGTTATGCTGGCGGACAACGATGCGGGCGGTATCACCACGTATGCGGCCACAGGCGCCAAATACGGCTATAACCTCATCTGGTTTCTTATCCTACTCCTTCCTGTTGCCTATATAGTCCAGGAAATGACGGTCCGGCTGGGTGCTGTGACCAAGCGAGGGCACGCTGAAGCTATCTTCGATGCCTTCGGCTCATTCTGGGGCTGGTTCTCGCTGATCGACCTGGGGCTGGTGGATTTCCTTACACTGATAACCGAGTTCATCGGCATGACTGCCGCCCTCAGCATTTTTCACGTTCCTCCCATCATAACTATAATCGCAGTCACGCTTTTGATGGGATTTATGGTGCTTCAAGGCCGCTATTGGACTTGGGAAAAAATCGCCCTGGTATTTTGCGCACTGAACCTGATATATGTCCCTGCAGCCTTCCTGGTTAATCCACCTGTAGCCGAGATTTTGCATGACGGCCTGATACCCAATATCCCCGGCGGTTTCAATAACGAGTTCTTCTTTCTGCTGATGGCCAATATCGGCACCACCATAGCTCCATGGATGATATTTTTTCAGCAGAGCTCGGTGGTGGACAAGGGTCTGCAGGAAAAGGATATCCCCTGGGAGAAGATGGATACGCTGGTCGGCTCGTGCTTCACCGTCCTGATAGCGATCTTTATCATAATCGTTACAGGGACGGTGCTGCGGGGCGTCAATATCGAAAGCGCAGCGCAGGCCTCGCAGATGCTGATGGGCGTAAACAAATACCTGGGTACCTTCCTGGCCATCGGGCTCTTCGATGCAGGTCTATTGGGCGCCATCTGCATTTCCCTGGCAAGCTCCTGGGCCTTCGGCGAAGTATTCGGCTGGGCGCATTCACTTAATACCAAGGCCAGGGAAGCCCCCTGGTTCTATGCCTTCTATTTCATCACGCTGCTGGGAGCGGGGGCCGTGGTCTTAATACCGGGCGCCCCGCTGGTATTAATTACCCTATTTGTACAGGTTATAGCCGTAACACTCCTGCCGGCGGCGCTGGTCTTCTTGATCCTGCTGCTAAACGACGGTGATTTGATGGGCAAGTATAAAAACACGGCCTCGCAGAACTTCTGGGCCGTTATTATAGTTTCAGCAATAGTGATACTTTCCACCCTTTACGCCATTAGCGCACTGTTCCCTGATCTATTTAAATAAGTTATAAATTATAATGATGGTACGCAAATGATTAGTAATCAGATTAAATCGATAGTTAACCGTATAAAAAAGCTCCTCTCCAAAAGGTTTGAGAGGATCTCCGAGATCAATAGGAAGTATGCCAAACCGCGCATCAAAATGACTCCTATGATCAGTGTAGCCTTGCTACTGCTGCGAATTTATCTGTTGCTGCTGGTAGCTATACTGTTTTATAAATTTTTTACGATAGTAGCCGGCAAGTAAAATCGGGGTGAAATATGATCAGTAATGGTAATGCAGTAAAAAATGGCGTAGAAGAGACTTATTTCCTCAGTACGGTACTCGGGACAAAGGTCCTCTGGAATGGTAAAAAAATAGGTACTCTGGCGGATATGGTGATTATGGACGGCAATATCGCCGAGGTGACACGCCTGTATATCACGCGTCCCTTCGGTTATCCGTCCCTGCTCGTACCCTGGGAAAAGGTGAAATCGCTGGGCTCGAAAGAAGTGGTTATCGATATCGAAGATATTGAAAAATACCAGGCTGAGCCCACCGAAAATATGGTTTTGCTTCGTGACCATATACTCGACAAGAAAGTGCTGGACCTCGACGGCAGCGAAGTCGATGTGGTCTATGATATCAAGCTGGTAAACAGGAACCAGAAACTCTATGCCACTGATGTGGATTTCAGCCGCTATGGACTGATACGCAGGGTGCACTTAAAGTTCCTGGCCGATTTCATCAATAAACTGGCCGAGAGGTTCAAAGATCAGACACTCTCATGGACCTATATCCAACCACTGCCCAAGCAAATCAGCAGCTTTAAGGGAGATGTGCGGCTTAAGGTGCTCAAGGAGAAGCTGGCGGACATACGTCCGGAGGACATGGCCGATATCATAGAGGACCTGGACCATGACCAGAGGGTGGCCATCTTCGACGAACTTGAGCCTGAGCATGCTTCCGATACGCTGGAAGAGATAACCCCCAACATCCAAAGGGACCTGGTGCCGTCGCTTAGAAAGGAAAAAGTCGCGCGCCTGATCAACGAGATGACCACGGGACAGGCCGCTGATGTGCTGGCCGTCTTGCCGTCATCCGAAGCCAGGGCCATTTTGGCACTGCTCGATCAGGACAAGGCACAAAAAATCCAGTCGATTCTCACCAGGCAGGAGCAAAAAATCATCGACTTCGCTACCCAGAGCTTTATCAAACTTCCGCCCGGCAAGACTGTAGGTGAAGCTCAACGTGAATACCGCAAAATCGCCAAAGGCAAGGATGCCGTAATGTATATCCACGTGGTCGATGATAATGACAAGCTTCTCGGCATAATAGATATAAAAGAACTGTTGCAGGGCGAATCAGAAGCGCTGGTTAAAGATATCATGGAAGACAAGGTAATAGTGCTGGACCCTGAAAGCACGCTGGAAGAGGCTTCAGCCCTGTTCGACCGCTATGAGTTCCGCTCCATACCCGTGGTAGATAATTTTCAAAGGCTGCTGGGCGTCATCCTTTTCCGGGATATCATGAACCTGAAGCACCGTTTTATGGATTAGCCCGTGGGTGCAGGTGATGTGGTGACCGGTTGTCGGGGCGTCTGGGTGATCTTTCCGTTAGTATCGATCGTGTAATCCGCCAGGGTAGGCACTGAATCGATGTACCCCTTATCCGCCAACTCCTTGCCGGAGGACGGCCACCTCTGGTTATCAGTATAGAATGCGTAAGACGCGGTGGCTATGGTTTTGTATTCAATTCGTAAAGCTTCTGGCCGGCCGGCATTCATGTACTTGGTTACAGTCAGTGTGGTTGTGCTTGCCAGCATGCCCATAATGGACATTGCGACCAATAATTCGATGAGGGTATACCCCTTCTCGCGTGATGACATTGCCGCATCCTCCTTATTGCCTCCCTAGCATGGAAGACCGCTTAAATTGAGCCACCGACCGGGCCGGTGGGCAACCGCCAAATTATAAACTACTAATCAACGATAATCAATACCGACAAATGCAGTATCGGCGCCCTGGATACATTTGCATAACTAGATTGAGAGCTTTTTATACAGCATGGGCAGCCGCTCCGGCAGAGTTTCGATGTCGTCGAGAACCTCGTAACCTATATCGCGGCACATGGTCCGCAGGTAATCATTGCCGGCGGAGTCTACCGTAAGGCAAAAGGGCGTTATATTTTTTTTAGCGGCTTCAGTTAGGGCCATCTTGGTATCGTGGATGGCATATTCCTTATCGTCGTCGTCCCAGCCGTACATGGCGTCCTGCGGATAACCGTCGCTGACCAGGAAGAGCAGTTTGAGACTGCAGCCGCAGGCGTCCAGCTTGGCGACGGCATGGCGGATGGCCGGGCCCATGCGTGTGCCGTGGATGGGTGCGATCGAATCGACCCTGCGCTTAACCTTCTCGGATAAGGGTTCGCCGAGGTCTTTGATTATCAGGAATTGTACCTTGGACCTTCCATGGCCGGAGAAGCCGTATATGCCGTAGGTATCCCCTAGCATCTCGATAGCGTTGATCAGCAGCACGATGCTTTCCTTCTCGACATCTATGATACGCCGGCGCGGCTGCATTACGAATTTCATGAAATTGTATTTGATCGACTCCTCATACTGCATGGGCGTGCGGTTCTTGCTGATGAGGTCGGCCGTTGAGCCGCTCATATCCAGCAAAAAGACCACTGCCACATCCCGCTGGATTTTCTGTTTCTTGGTGTAAACCTTGCCGGAGGGCGTATGGCCGGCCCGTTTGTCTATCAGCTCGTTGACAACCAGGTCCAGGTCGTATTCGTCCCCGTCATCAAGGTTTTTGGCCTTGTAAAGCATCTCGGCGGGCAGTTTTTCGAATTGCCGCTTGATTTCGGCTGATAAAGTTTTTCGCTTCTCCAGAGTCTTGCTGAAGAAATTGCTGCTGCCTTCTCCCAATAATTTCTCATGGACGCAGCACCAGCTTGCCAGGTAGCAATTATCACGGAAGTCCCATTCATCGTAACTGAATAATTTCTCGTTTTCCTCTTGAACCGCAGGTATGCACGCGTCCCTGCCCTGCGGCCGGCCGGATTGATGGTATTTATCCTGTGAGAATTGATACACGGGGAGGCCGCGCGGAATGTCAGACACGGAAAGCCCGCTGCCGGGTATGGAGGCTGCATCGGTAATATCAGTGATGCCGATCTGCTGGTCGGCCAGTTTTTGCAATTCTTCTGCTGTCATGGGAACGGTAGATTTCTGTCCCGCGCTGCGGCGCATTTCGAGATTAAGCTTAAGTTCGTCGGTATTGAAATTGCCTGTGAACTCGGCGCCTTCAAGGTCCGAAAAGCTTGATTCCCGTGTCTCCGTGACGTAGCCTCCGGCCAGGGATACAAAGGTATCCCCGGGCAGTTGATTGGCAATATCATAGAGCCGGATAGTCGCTTCTGCGGAGTCCTCCACCGTTGCAGATGGTGAGCACAGGCAGTCAAGCACCGGTTTGGCCTCCTGCAGGGGTTTATCGAGCTCATCAATGCCGGCCGGGGCGAAATCAATCTCTAGTCCCTCCAGCAGCTCACAGAAAGCCCGCGGCAGGGTCATGCCGGGTATCTGATAGAGGGCCTGCAATAATCCTTCCTGCATATGGCGAAATTCCCGGGCTACACCCGGGTAAAACTTTTTAACCAAATAATTGATACGGGAATTCTCTACAGCCACAAAGATACGGGCCGCCAGTAAACGGTCTTCGAACAACGACAAGTATTTATCGAATGCTGAGCTGCCCGGCACTTCCTCGCCGTGTATCTGATATCTCAGGTTTTCAAATAGCGGCGATTCCTTATCGAAGTCGAAATCCAGGGACCCGAATTCATAATGGCCGATCTGTTGAGTTAGTGCCGACTTATACCAGCCGAAGTTCTCGTCGTAGGAGGGGTATTCCATAAAGGTGGCCGGGACAGATGTCTTTATGCGGCCGTTGGAGGGGTTATCCGAAGCTAATTGGTTCCACCATAAATTATGAAGAGCGGTGAGCGGGATACCGGCTGTGGAAATATCCACTTCCCTGCCGCTGAGCGCCTTGCAATAGATATGCAGCACCTGCTCAATCGAGGCAAACTCTATGCCGAAATATCTATCGCCCTGCTGCGGGGGCTGTTGTGTTTGATCAGTTACCTTGTCCATGGCTAACCGCCGTAAAGGCGCCCTACTCAAAGATCGCAGTCACGACTTCCTTGAGTGATTTCTGGACCTCCAGGTCGTCCGTAATCGACCAGACGGCTGCCACCTCGCAGGCGCGGCGGGGGGCTATGCCCTCTTTGATCAGGCGGGCTGCGTAAATCAAAAGACGCGTGCTGATAACTTCAGAGAGGTCCTGGTCTTTAAGGTTGCGTATCTTTTCACCCAGGCGGGCAAGCCTGCCGGCGACATCGGCGCTGATGCCCGCCTCATGCTGGATAATCCTGGTCTCTATATCTCCCGGTGGATGGGTGAATTCGATGGCGATAAATCTCTGACGGGTACTGTGCTTCAGATTTTTAAGGATGCTCTGATAGCCGGGGTTATAGGAAATGACCAGCATAAAGCTGTCGCTGGCCTCCAGCATCTCGCCCTTTTTCTCGATATATAAAGACCTGCGATGGTCGGCCAGTGGATGGATGAGCACGATAGTATCCTTGCGTGCCTCAACCACTT
This sequence comes from Dehalococcoidia bacterium, assembly GCA_003142375.1. Taxonomy (GTDB): domain Bacteria; phylum Chloroflexota; class Dehalococcoidia; order GIF9; family UBA5629; genus UBA1162. The sequence continues at coordinate 91,342 of PLME01000005.1, forward strand.
CATCCAGATAACAGATGCCCCCGCTCTTGACCGCCCTGGTCAAAGGGCCATCGACCCAGCGTGTGGTATCGCCTTCCAGCAAATACTTGCCGACCAGGTCGCTGGCAGTGAGGTCTTCATGACAGGCGATCGTAATCAGCGGGATTCCGTCGTGATGGTGGGCCGCTCCGATGGCAGCCTGGGCGGGAGCCTTGGGGAAGAGTTTTTTACTCATGCGGTAAGTCATATATTCCAGGAAGCGTGTTTTCCCGCAGCCGGTGGGACCTTTGAGCAGGACGGGTATCTTCTCAGCATAGGCAGCCTCGAAAAGGTCTATTTCGTCTTTGAGAGGGAGGTAAAACGGCTCCTCGGTAATATAGTATTCCTCTATAATGTGCGTTTTGTAGTCATGCCTTTTAGCTTTTGAGGGCATAAAATTTACTCCGGCTGTTTAATTAAAGCTCCAAGTCATAATTCTATGACTTGGAGAAAGAGTTGGCAATTATATGGCCGTTGTCGGCCGGGCGGGCATTTGCAGGGAGGGGTGCTAGCGGCGGAAGGCATCGTTTCCGTATTTACCGATTACTCCACCCTTAGAAGAGGGGGGAGGGATGGAGGGTTGAAAGAGGCGGCCGTTGACCCGGACAGGCGGTGTGGGGTTGAGGCTATGGTGTTCGATGATCCGAATGGGCCTGACGATGTTGGCGGGGTTGCCGTGCTGGACCCCCGGCGAATCATTAATCGTATGATGGATTATTCTGGGGCCGGACGATATGCTGTTGCCACCGGCCATAGCTTTAAAATAGCCGGGGCTGTTTTCGATTGTATGATGCACAGTTGCGCCGGGCTGTGCCCTGTTGGCCATTGTGTTGAGCTGTGGCAGTTGGCGGAGAGTGTGATGGACAGTCTCCCCCGGCACGAAGGCCGTCACGCCTGAAACGGGAATCCGTGAAGGCCTGAAAATCTCGTGATGAACTTTTACACCGGGCGGCAGATTCTCGGCCAGCTGCTGTGAAGCACTCTTGGCGGCCGGCGTGCGAGAAAGGATATATTGTTCCCTTGGTTTGATCTTGACCTCGGGCTTGTTCAGCTCCTTGAGAGGGAGCTGGCCGGGCTGAATGGTGCGCACTTCCCAGGTAATTTCGCGGCCGCGGATGGTGTCGACCTTGTAGACATAGTCAGGATAGTTATGCAGCGGTTTGCCGGGTTCATGCTGGGCAGAGCTGCCCCTTTTGCGCATGAGCAAGCTTATGCCTATGGGTGTGGTAAGCGGCTCAGGTGCGATGATAAGCGCAATAGCGATGACATCTATTACCGCGTCTTTGGGGGTATAGTTTAAAGTCACTTGGGTAACCGATATTTAACCCTTCGAGTTTATTTTTGTCAAGCCCTGTCTTGGAGCCAGCTGATCCTCTCAGCGACCAGAACAGCGGCATCTTTCTGCTCCAGCACTTTTGCCAGGTCCTTAGCCAGCTTATCATCACCCAGCACGTCCCTGACCCAGCGAGCAAAATCATTCTTCTCATCGCTTACATGATAACGGTAAGTATGTCCGCTAACCGTCTCCAGAGCGGTTTTTAAATCATAAATATTGTTCAAAATCTTACCGTCGTGACAATAAAAGCGTTTTTCATCAGCCACATGCTTTAACACCCTCTGCGCATCCTCTTTGTTCCTGATAGCCATGCTTACCTCCTTTTACCCATAATGTTTAAGCTTACTTTTATCATACATTCATGCGAAGCTTAAATCAAAATCAAAAAAGGGGGAGTAACGCAACGGGAAAAACCTGTTACCCTTTTCCGCTTTATAATCCACTGCGCAAACAGCGGGCCGGTATTTGCACCGGCCGGCCCCCTCCGTTTACACCGGCTATTTGCCGGGAGCCTCGATTATGGTCGTTCTCTCCTCCGCAACCTTTCCAATGGTTCTCTGCGTTTTGAGATAATCCATCAACGAATCTACGTCCCTGATACCCAGCGGTTTATACTTGAGATAATCGGTAATCCACGTCTTGACGTTATCCGCCAGCGGGCCGAATTTATTGATAAGAGGAGCGATACCTTTGTCTGCAAGGTAATCGGTGGTTACAACGGTATAATCGGCACTGCTGTCCATGTCGGTATAACTGCCGTCGGCATTCCTGACTTGAATGCCGGTAATGCGCCCACCGCTTTTGCGCGTCATATCTACCGTCATCTTAAATCCTGAGATTTCGAAGCAGGGCGGCGGCATATTGATCTTAATATGTGAATCGATACCCATCTCCAGCAGCGTTTTCAGGGTGCTGCCGTTGATGGTTATGGTGACGAGGTTCTGGCGCAGGGGCAATACCATATATGCATCATTGGCCAGGATGACACCCTGGAATATATCTGCGCGCACGTCGTACGTATCATAGAGCGCCAGCTTTACAGACGGATCCACTTTTTGTGCGCTCCACAGGAAGGCATCCGCCACGACCGGTCCGGGGCCCGTATTGGGGCCGCGGATGAGGTTTTCGCTGGCGGTTCCCAGCACAGCATTGATTTCGGGCGCGGCCTCGTTTACATAGGGCTGCAGGACTTTATCCATATCCGGGCTGTTCCAATAAATCTTGAACTCGGGGTTTTTGGCTATGACGGACATGATATTGCCATATTGGGCCATGCAGGGGCATAAGTGCGCCCAGCCGTCAGCGTTGAGCAGTTTGAACCCGTTAGTGGAATAGATGAAGGGCGTGCCGCTGTAGCTCTCGATTTTTCCTTTATCGTCGAAATTAAGCTTGATTTGGCCCAGCATCTGGTTATCGTCCCATGCGTGGACGATAAGCACTTTGTCTCCCGCCGGACCTGTCAACTCGGTGGGATACGGCATCTCAGGCTGGAGGCCGACCTGCTGGAATTCGGGCCCTCCCATAAAAGTATGGGAATGTCCGCCAACGATTATATCGATGCCGGACACCGCTTTGGCCAGGCTGACGTCCGATTGATATCCCAGATGTGATAGCACGATTATTTTATTAATTCCCTGCTCGTTGAGCTCGGCAATATATTTCCGTGCGCTGTCTTCGACAGGCAGGAAAACTATATTCTTGCCGGGGTAGTCTATAAATGCGGTGTCGGGAGTAATCAACCCGATAATGCCTATTGTCTGCCCCTCAAACTGAACGGTGGTATAGGGTTTAATCTTGCCGGCCAGGGCTGGTTCACGGGATACATCGAGATTGGCGGCCAGCACGGGGAATTTGATACGGTTGACCAGGTTGGCCGCTTCGTCCGGGCCTTTGGAAAACTCGTGGTTGCCCAGCACCATGGCGTCGAACTGCAGGGCGTTCATGGCATCGCAGTCGGCCAGGCCGCCGAATTTAGAAGTCCAGATAGTGCCCTCGATGATATCGCCCGAATGCAATAAAAGTATATTCTTCTCCCTGAAGCGGATATCCTGCACCGCCGCCATCAGCGTGGTCCAGCCGCCCACGGTGGCCAATGTATCGGTGCCGTTGATTTTAATCATGATATCGTGAGGTATATCGTAAGAATGTGTGTCGCCCACGTGCAGGATGTTAACAGTTAGGGGAGCGGTAGTTATTTCTTTTAAGGGCTTTTCAACCTGAACTGCCGGGGAGCAGGCGGTAACTAATAGCATCAGGATGAGCGTTAAAGATGCTGCAGCATGCCATAGTTTCAAGCTTTTGAATGTTGTCATGTTTAATACTCCTACCGAAGGGCTGAAAGTATTATATATATTTTACAGCGCCTTCCAAAACGTGATCTTATTATCGCCGGGGGAGTAAAAGTCCGGTATGATGCTGACTTCGATATAACCGTGGGAAAGGTACAATTTCCTGGCAGCCTGGTAATTGGGGTTGGAAGAGGTCTCGACAAGAATCAGCCGTCCGCCCAGGTCTTTTATATCCTGCTCGGCAAGCTTTAGCAGGGATCCGCCGATGCCCTGGCCCCGCAAATCAGCGGTGGTAGCCAGCCAGTACATATCCCAGGTCCCTTTGGTAAGGGGCGTCCGGCCATAGCAGATATATCCTGCCACTTTACCTTCATGCTCAGCCACGAAAAAATGATATCCGCAGCCGGAGGGGTCTTCGAAATAGCAGTCGATAAGCTCGCCCGCCGTCTCCACTTCTTCGGGGATAAAAGCGGGCGTGTTCCGCAGTATCTCAATGATTGCGGGCTGGTCCGCCCTCGACATACGCCGAATTTTAAACGGCATGGATTACTCCAGCGCCAGGTCAACGATTTTCTGTATGAGGTCCGCATAGGTCATGCCCCGGGTAGCTGCCTGGCGTGCTATACCCAGCTCGGGCGTGAGGTCGGGATTGGCGTTGACTTCAAGCACTTTTATGGAGCCGTCCTTATCCTGCCGCACATCAACCCTGGCATAGCCGCGGCAGCCCGCCGCCCTGCACGAGGCTAGAACGGCGTTCACCACGTCCTCCCTCAGTTTTCCGCTCAAGGGGGCCGGGCAGGTGACCCCCGTTCCCTTATAGTAATCGGTTTCCTCGAACCATTTAGACTCGAATGTCAGTATGCGCGGCAGCTCCGGCGGCAGCGAATAGGTTATCTCGGATATCTCGACCAGCTCGAGCTCGCGGTTGCCCAGCACGGAGGCGTTGAACTCCCTGCCGTCTACAAACTCCTCTACCATGGCCTGGCCGCGGAAGTTGCTGCTTATATAGTTGACCTGTTCGAATAGCTGCTCCATATTGTTCACTATGCTGGCCCTGGTAAGCCCGTGGCTGGCGTCTTCGTCTTTGGGCTTTACTATACAGGGGAAGTTGAGTGTGAATGTCAGAATATCATGGGGCGTCAGCACCTGGGCAGGCGGCGAAGCCACATTCGCTTTTTGCAGCACCCTCTTCATTTTGAATTTGTCCAGTGTGAGCGCCAGCACGGATGACGGGTTGCCGGTGAAGGGGATGCCGATCTCTTCCATCATGGCCGTTACGACTGGCTCCGTGTTGGGATCGTCATCAAATCCCTCGAAGAGGTTGAATATGAGGTCAGCCTTGATATCACGTATAGTTTGCCTGACTGTTTCCAGCGGCTTGCGCAGGGCAACCTGCTGCACCTCATGCCCAAGCTCCAAAAGAGCTTTTTTTACGGCTACCACCTCTTCCAGCACGCCGATAATGGCTTCGCTCTCACCGATCTCGCCCGGTGAGTCTGCGAAGGGGTCGTTGTAGATAATTGCTACTTTTAACGGCATCAAGTATATCGGGCCAGAGCAGCTTCAAGTACGGCCTTGATGAGGTCATTATACACCCATCCCATTTTATATGACATGATAGGAAGATCGCCTGATGACGGGTTGAGGCCGGGTAAAGGATTCACCTCCAGCAGGTAGGGTGTCCCGTCCCGCCCCACGCGGAAGTCGATCCTGGAAAAATCGCGGCAGCCCAGCGCCCGGTAGGCGGCGAGGCTGGCCTCGGAAATACGCTTGATTGTCGATTTGTTCAATTTAGCCGGGCATTCATATTCAACCAGGTTGCGCCAGTCCCTCTTGACCTCCAGAGAATAAACGAAGGTTTTGAATTTCTTTTTGGGCACGACGCGCATGATGCCGACGATGGAGGGCGGCGAATTACCTACCATGCCCACGGTAACCTCGTCACCCTCGATGTATTTCTCCATGAGGATGGGCTGGGAGTAATCTTTCAAGAGCCTGCGTGCGAGGGCTCGGGCCCTGGTTGCGGTATCGGCCCTGGATGTCAGGCGTATACCCTTACTGGAACCCTCCCAGGCGGGCTTGATGAATGCGGGCAGCGGTATTTTCCGGTCTGGCAGGGCTTTCAGATCCTGGAGGGAGTAGATGACCTGAAAAGGCGGCGTGGGCACGCCAGCGGCCTGCAAGAGCTGTTTTGCAAGGGGTTTATCGAGGGTTACGGAGAGGGTTTGGGGGTCCGAGCCGGAGTATGGAATGCCCAACATTTCCAGCACGGCCGGGACCTGCGCCTCGCGGCTGCGCTGGGAGCCCCTGCCCTCAGCGATGTTGAAGACGAAATCTACCCTGGTTGTAAGTATCTTCTGGAGGAATTTCCTGCCGCCGCCCAGGCGGACGGTGGAATGGCCCAGAGAGCGCAAAGCGCCCGCGATGGCATTTATAACTTCCAGGGAATCATATTCTTCCAGGGCATCTTCGGTGGTTTCCCGGCCTGTCTCGATGTCTTCCTTCAGGTCGTAAGTCAGGCCGATTTTCATGCTGTTCTTTTACGCGGCCACCAGGTCCGGCAACGCCATCTGCAGGTCATTGGCCTTGCGGCGCCCGTTGCGCCCGCCGGAGGCAGGAGATTTGGGGTTGTGATAAATGTAGATTTTGCCCAGGTAGTTTCTGAAGGCCAGCCGTCCTTCGCTGCTGGATAACAAATAGTTGGCCTGCAGGGGAACCTTGCCCCCGCCGCCCGGAAGGTCGACCACATAGGTCGGAACGGCCAGGCCGGAGGTGTGGCCCCGCATGCCTTCGATGATCTTCATCCCTTTTTCCACGGTGGTGCGCAGGTGTTCCGTGCCTTCCACCTCATCTGCCTGGAAGAGGTAGTAAGGCCTTATCCTGGCTTTGAGCAGGCCGTGGCAAAGGTCGAGCTGTTTTTCCACGGAGTCGTTGACGCCGGCCAGCAACACCGACTGGTTATTGACCGGGATGCCGTGCCGCAAAATGCGGTCGCAGGCTGCCAGGGCTTCATCCGTCAGCTCATGAGCATGGTTAAAATGCGTGTTCAGCCAGACTGCCCCGTACTTGGCGAGCATTTCGCAAAGCTCGTCGTCGACTCGCTGGGGCATTACCACGGGCACGCGGCTGCCGATGCGGATGATATCTACATGCCCTATTTCACGTATTTTCCGCAGGATATTCTCCAGGTGTTTGGTGGATAGCGTCAGGGGGTCACCGCCTGAAATGATGACATCCCTGATCCCCGGGTTGCTGCGGATGTAGTCCATCATGCGGTCGATCTGCTCGGGAGACCTGACCCAGCGGCCGTGCCGCCATTCGCGCTTGCGCGTGCAGTGACGGCAGAACATGGGGCAGATGTCGGTTACGACCAGGAGCACGCGGTCGGGATAGCGGTGCACCATGCCGGGCAGGACGGAGTCCCTTTCCTCCTCCAGCGGGTCTTCGGATAAGATGCCGGCCAGTGCGATCTCCTCAAAGGCGGGCATGGCCTGCCTGCGGATGGGATCGCAGGAGTCGTCCTGATTGATTAAGCAGAAATAATAGGGGGTAATCGAGATGGGGAATTTTTCGGTGACCAGTTGCATGTTGATCTGGTCGCGTATGGATAAAGGTGTTAATTTACACAGGTCTTCAACACTGGTTATGCGGTTGCGGAACTGCCATTTCCAGTCGTTCCACTGTTCGTCTGTTGCACTGCTGAAAAACCTTTGCCTGTTCTTCAGCAGGCGCAAGCTTGGAGGCTCTTCTACTTCAATTGAAGGATGGCCTGGAGGTTCCTCTTCTGCAGAGAGATCAAATAAGTCCTTTTGTTTTGTCGAAGTCGTTTGCGCCACCTTGGGCTGTGCCTCCTTAAATGCTTAAATTTTTTCCTATTTGGTGCAATCGTATTTTTATATTCTTTTGTTTTTTATAGCATTAATAAAAAAGCATGTCAAGTATTTTTGGCAAAAATTTGCAAAAATTTTTCATATTGAAGCTACGATGGATTTTTTGGGGCGGTTTTCGGCGGCGCTTTGAGCCCTAGAACGTATGCGAAGATATGTCAAATTCCCCTGGCCAGCGCGTCGTAAAAAGCGCGCCAGAAGGGGTCGACTACAGGGTGCGTCAGCGGGCCGGGCTTGCCGTCCTTAACCAGGATCATCCCCCTCGAAGGCTCGGTCAGTTCTCCTGCGATGGAAGCCTTGATATCCTTTTTATTCAGTGCTTTTACAATGTCCTGCGCCTTATGCGGGCGGCAGGCGATGATGAGGGTGCCCTCGCTGATCGAGGCGTAAGGATCGATGCCGAAATAGTTGCATATTTCTTTGACGCCGTCCTCCACAACAATGCTCTCTTTCTCCACCGTAACGCCCAGCCCCGCCGCCTGCGCAATTTCGAAAAGTCCGCCCCAGATTCCGCACTCGGTGGCGTCGTGCATGGCGGTCACGCCGTTATCGCGGATCCCCACGCTGACCGCCGTCATGGCATCTTCAACCACAGACATCTTGAAGAAGATTTCCTGCGCTTTCCGGCTGAAATCGGCGCCGAACTCTTTTTCGAGAAGTTGGGGGAACATGGTGGAGAATATGCCGGAAGCCTCGATGGCCGGCCCCTTGGTGATGATGATCTTATCGCCGGGGCGGGCCAGGCCGGGCGTAACGTACCGGTCGAGCTCTCCCGTGCCGACCATGGTCGCTCCTCCCACCATGGGATAATGGCAATTCTCGTACCTGCCCGTGTGGCCGGTGACGACCGCGATGCCCAGTTTCCGGCACTCGTTGTGCATGGTTTGCCAGACCGTCTCAAGTTGAGCGCCGGTCATCTCCATGGGCAAATTCAGGTCGATGGACAGGTAACGGGGCCTCAGCCCGCTGGTGGCCGAATCCGAGGCGATTATATGTATGGCGAACCAGGCCGCCCGCTCCCAGCCGTATTCGGGAACTATGAAAACCGGGTCGGTGGTGAAGGATACAGCCTTGCCCCCGATTTCGATTATGCCCACATCCACGCCGTTTTGCGGCCCGACCAGCACGCTTTTATCTGCGGCCCCCAGGAAGGGCAAGATCATCTTCTCGAAAACGTCGGGCGAGATTTTTCCGATCTCAGGCATTTCAGTCATGATGTTAACCTCCGTCCGTAATCCGCTAATAAAAAAATAACCAGAAGCTGGAACTTCTGGTCTATAACTTCCCTACGCTCGCATTATCGAGATCAGGTTATAAGGGTCGCCCCGATATCAGCGGGACTCTCAGCTTTCCAGCTCCCCTAGTAAATATTCAATTGCCACCAAATTTATCAGGAAACGCTTGGTAGAGTCAAGCGAAAAATCCGTTTTTCTTATGAAGCTCACAAATGATACCACAGCATGACATATTTTCACTGACACGCTGTTTACACATATAATATAGGCGAATTTAACTGACAGATCATTATCCATGAAATTAAAAAATACCGTGGCGATTACTTGTTTTGCGGCTATTTCTATGATGGCAAGCCTGCTGGCAGCCTGCGCCGCTGCGCCGGGACAGCCGGCGGCACCGGCAGGTCAGGCCGCTCCCAACCCTGCCCAGGGGCAGAATACCCCAGGCAATGGGGAAACACAGGCCGACCAGGCCGCCGCCAATAACTACGCTTCGGTTTTAAATTCAGACGCTTACGACCAGGCCATAGCGGCGGGGCGCTCCGCACTGGCCGCTTCTCCTACGGAGGCCGTGAGGGAAAAACTGGCCGATGTCTATATAGCCCGCGCCTGGTTTTACTGGGAAAGGAGGTTGAACCCCTACGCCCTGAGCGATCTCTCCAGCGCCGTTCAAGTCGCCCCGGCCTATTACAAAGTCTATTATGAGCTGGGACGTTTTCACAACGACCAGTGGCAGTTCAGCCTGGGCATCCTGGACCTCAACAAAGCGCTCTCGCTGATGGCCAATTTTGCCCCGGCCTACAGCGAGCGGGCATACTCTTACTACAAGAACCAGAAATACGACCAGTCCCTGGCCGACGCCGATAAGGCCATCGGGCTCGATCCGACTCAGGCAGCCTTTTATTATAACCGCAGCCTGGCCTATCGCGGCCTGAAGAATAACGACCTGGCCGTTGCCGATCTACAAACGGTGATCAAGATTTCAAACGATGATAAGCTCACTGATAAAGCGAAGGCTGACCTTAAGACCTTGAGCCCCAAATAATATCCTAACCCATAAACAGGTCATTGCGAGCGGAGCGTGGCAATCCTTTGATCGAAGGCGTGAGGCCGGCCCCAAGGCCATGAGATTGCTTCGTCACTGCGTTCCTCGCAATGACGTTTGTATTTTGGGTTTTGAATTTGTATGGGATTTAGGAATTAGAGTTTAGAATTTAATCTTTACTCTTTACTCATGTCTGAGTGACTCTATGGGGTCCAGCTGTGCAGCCCTGAAAGCGGGGTAAGTGCCGGAGAGCAGGCCCGTGCCGATCGATACTCCCAGTGCGATAATGACGATGCTTGCCGATATCTCGGGCACAATCGTAGTGGTGCCTAGCTGGATGTGTCCCATGGCCATAGCACCGGCCACGGCCAGCGCCAGGCCGACCAGGCCCCCCGTCAGGCTCAAGGCAGCCGCCTCTATGAGGAACTGCAGCAGTATATCGCGGCGCTTGGCGCCGATGGCTTTGCGTATTCCGATCTCGCGTGTGCGTTCGGTGACCGAGACCAGCATGATGTTCATAATGCCGATGCCGCCCACGATAAGCGATATGGCGCCGACGGCGCCCATGAAGAGCGAGAAAGCTGCCAGGGTGGATTGCATGCTGCTGAGTGTCTCACGCATGTCCCGGATAGTGAAATCGGATGACGCACCCGGCCTGATGAAGTGCCGGGCGTTCAAAATGGAGGTTATCTCTGCAATGGCATTGTCCACCTGATCGGGGCTCACGGCCTTGACTGCGATCGATTGCACGTTAGTACCGCCCACCAGTTTGGACTGCATGGTGCTCAGCGGCATTAATATATAACCATCACCGGTCATGCCGCCCAGCTTCTGGATAGTGCCGATAACCTGGTATTTCTGACCGGAAACGCGGACGCTCTGGCCGACCGGGCTCTGGCCGGCGAACAGATCCTGCTCCGTCTGCCAGCCCAGCACCACCACGCTGGCCCTGTTGGCCACATCCTGGTCGGTTATGAACCTCCCCATGTCTATGTTATAAGTTTTGATCTGGGTTATAACCGGCAGTATGCCCGTGGCCGGCACATTGGCGCTGTTATTCCCGTTCTGCACGGTTACACCCTTGTTAATTGTCGGGGATACTATACCTATGGAAGGGGCAAGGGTCTTATCGGTCAGAGCGTTGGCATCGTCCAGCGTAAGAGGACGCACGGTCGTCAGGGTCTTATCGCTGGAAGTCGAAACGTAGAGCGCGCTGGCGCCAAGGTTATTAAACATAGTGGTAATGCTGGTCTGAAACCCCTGGCCCAGTGCTACCAGCAGCACCACGGCGCAGACGCCGATGACCATGCCCAGCATGGTTAGCGACGAGCGCATTTTGTTGGCAAAGATAGAGTTTAGCGCCGTCCGGATGCTTTCCCAGATGCTCATCTAACCTTATCCTCTGTAATTTTACCGTCCCTCACGTGGATGGTCCTTTGAGTATAGGCCGCTATATCTTCCTCGTGGGTTACGATAACGACCGTGATGCCTTTTTTATTGAGGTCCGTCAGCAGGGTCATAATGCTGTGGCTGGTAGTAGTATCGAGATTGCCCGTAGGCTCATCGGCCAGTATCACGACCGGATCGTTTATCAGGGCGCGGGCTATGGCCACCCGTTGCTTCTCACCGCCCGACATTTCAGGAGGGAGGTGACGTGCCCTGTTGGAAATCCCGACCGCTTCCAGCGCCTTCCTGGCACGCTCGTGCCTGTGGTCCTGTCCCGAGTAGATCAGCGGCAGCTCCACATTGGCCAGGGCATCTATCTTGGGCAGCAGATTGTAGGACTGGAAGACGAAGCCCAGCTTCTTGTTCCTGACCCTGGCGAGCTGATCATCGGAAAGCTTGGATACATCGTCGCCGTCCAGCAGGTAGGTGCCGGAGCTCGGCCTGTCCAGGCAGCCCAGGATGTTCATCATGGTCGACTTGCCGGAGCCGGAGGGCCCCATAATGGAGACCATCTCGCCCGCTTCGCAGCTGAAGGATACATCGTCCAGGCCTGTGACCTTTACTTCACCCAGGTCATAGATCTTGCTCAAATTTTGCAGCTCTATCATTTTCATGGCAGTAATATTTTAGTACACTCGAATTATTTTTCTAAACCGGCGGAGCCTCTAGTTCCCGCCTCCCCTGCCACCGCCGCCGCCTCCGCCACCACCATATCCGCCGCCGCCCCCGGGAACGCGCGGCATGCCGCCCAATCCGGGCAGTCCTCCGCCGCCCGGCCGTCCGGTAGCCACCGGAGGCGTTACGGCGTTGGCGCTGGCAGGCATGACCTTATCACCTTCCTGCAGGCCCGACAACACTTCAGCGTACTGGAAGTTCTGCTTGCCCAGGGTGACCGGCCTGTAGACCGCCTTGCCCGTAGCATTATCAACCAGGGCCACGTAGGGCGCTTCAGTCGATGTGTAGGAAATGGCCGGCACGGGCAGCAGCAGCGCGTCGGCATTGCTGTAGGTCTTGATGGTGGCCGTGGCGCTCATGCCTCCCTTAAGCTCGGGCGCAGGCTTGTCGAGCTGGATTTTCACAGCGAATTTTACAACGGTGGTGGAAGTACTGGACGAGTAGGGAGAGATAAAAATTATCGTGCCCGGGAATACCTTGCCCGGCACTGAATCCACGGTTATATCGGCATGCTGCCCCTTCTGTATATTCATGATGTCGATCTCATCGATAAGCCCGTCGAACTCAATGGTATTGGTATCTACCAGTTGAACTGCGGGCCGTGAGGCGAAATCTATGGCCGACAGGACTGCATCGATTTTAAGGTTAACCGACGTGATGACGCCGTCCGAAGGGGCCAGGATGACCGTGTTCATAATTTGCTGTTTGGCCTGCCGCAGGGCGATCTGGTTGGCCTGTAGCTGCAGGTTGTATGCCTGGAGCGTCTTCCAGTTAAACCCATCCCAGCTGAAGAACAGCTTCTGGTTGTCCAGCATGTCGCTGCCGACGGACACGCTCTGCCGGGCGATGAACAGCTTCTTGGTTATCTCCACCGGGTCTGTTCCATTGTCTGCCAGGTATTTATCGAGCTCCTCCAGCCTGCGCTGCGCCAGCAGCAGGAAGTCGCGGCTGGTGGGTGTATCCGTATAGGTGAAGGCGGCCTTGTCGTGCAGGTAGACCGTGCTCTTGACCAGGTCGTAGCCGGTCAGCATCTCCTGCCGGGCCAGCGGAAGCTCGTTGTCGAGGTCGCTGTATTTGCCATACATGAAAAGCGTGGATATATTCAGCAGCCTGGCCTGGTACTGTTTCAGGTAAGCGATAACCTTCTTATCATTGGCGGCGGTGGTGGCCGTGGGGTTTAAATTATTATTGCCGAAATAAGGTGAAGTGGATGGCATGCCGGCGTATTGCTGGCTGTTGATGCGCGAGGCTATCAGGTCCCAGCAGACGTCGATATCGAAATAGGTCTGGGCGAGCTGGTAGCCGGCGTCCTTGTAGTCTCCCTGCTGATAATAGGCCAGGCAGCTATCCATGTCCTTCTGCGCTTCCTCGAAGATGATCTGCGCGCTCATATCGGGGTAGCTGTAGGGAACTACCACGTTGCAGTTGACGGTGCCGTTGGGAGCGTTCTGGGTATTGATGGTGTTTTGCAGGTTGTAAAGGGCCGTCTCAACGCCGTTTACCTGGCTGGAATCGTCCAGGAAGGCCAGCATGGCCCCAGCATGTACCTGGTCGCCCTCGTTCACCAGTATATTATTGATAATGCCGTTGGTGCCGAAGGCCAGGTTATAGGTATTGGGCGTGTTGAGGTTGCCGTCGGACGATACGACGATGTCGAATGTACCTTTCTTGATATCGTAGATTGTGCTCGTTCGATTCTCAGAGCTTTTATTGCAGCCGCCCAGGAGGATGGCCGCCAGGGCCAGCCCCGTTAGGATTATGGTTATTATCTTTATTTTCATTTCATATTACCCTGTTGTCTCACGCTTTAACGGGGAGGAGGCCCGCCTCCGCTGCTGGACTGCTGTGTGCTTTGCTGACCGGGGCTCGGGAAGCCTGTGACGACGGGGGCGCTGCTTTTCAGGGTCATGGTTATCTGGTCGCCCTCGTTCAGGCCGGATGTTATCTGGGCATATTGCAGGTTCTGAATGCCCACGGTGACCTTCCTTACCTCGCTCAACCCGGTCTTGGGATCAAGCACCGAGACGGTTGAACCGGCGGCCGTAGTGTTCAGGGCGCTGATGGGCACCAGCAGCACATCCTTTAGCGTATCCACCGCTATATCGGCGCTGGCGCTGAGGCCGCCCTTCAGGGCCACGTCGCTGCGGTCGAGCAAGATTGTGACATTGTATTTTACGACGTTGCCCACCGTGGTGCCGTAGGGGGATATGAAGCTGACAACGCCGGTAAAGGTCTTATTGGGCACGGCATCCACCGTGATGCTGACCTTCTGCCCCTTCTTGACCTTGGATATATCGATCTCGTCCACCAGCCCCTTGAACTGTATGTCGGAGGTATCAACCACCAGGAAGGCCGTCACCGACGAGTAGTTCTGGCTGGAGAGCTGGTCGTTAGCTTTTATGCCCACGCTGACGACGATGCCGTCCACCGGGGCGATGATGATGCTGTTGAGCAGGGCCTGGTTGGCGTTTTCCAGCCCCACGGCATTCTTGGCCAGGTTCACCTTGAAGTTCTGCTCGTTGGGCTGGCTCAGGCCGTGCTGCAGGTCAATCTCGTTGCTGCCCAGGAAGGAGTTGCAGAGCTCCATGTAATGCCGGGCCAGGGTCAGGTTCTCATAGAAGTCAAGCGAATTGGTTGCCCCCGTCTGGGAGGAATCGAGCGTTTTATCCAGGCTGTCCTGCGCCTTACCATAAAAATAGCTGCTTATATCCTGGAAAGGGAAAGGATAGGTGTAATAGACCTTGATGAAATTAACGTCGCTGTAAACCCCGGCGGACGTAGTCTGCAGATTGTTCAGGAGGTCCTGGAAAAGCGGGCCGGACGCGGCCGTGCCATTGTCGGAGATCGAGCTCTGGATTTGCTGAATATCCGCTTGCCTCTGCCTGAGCAAAGCGATGGTGCCGCGCACACTCAGGATGTTGGAGGTTGCCGAGTTTTGAAAGTTGGCCAGCAGGAACGACCAGGTGTTGTTATCGGTCATGAAGGGCGATGTGTTGCCCATGCCGGACTGCGGGTTGTCCACCGCGTCCTGAAGTATGCGGGCGCAGGACTCTAAATCGGCGGCGGCCATGTTCAGCTGTGAGGCTGCCATCGTATAGTTATCGCTGTAGGTAGAGATATAGGCATTATTGATCTCGTTCTGTGCCCAGTTGAAAGCCTCTAAAGCGCTCTGGCTGGCGAAATAGGTGGGTGGGTTGGGAGTGGTGATATCATTTGTTGTATAGATTGCGTAATCCGAACGCGGATTTGGTAAATGTAAAGGATCATTCGCAAATGTTTCCGTATCAATAGTTGTCGAGACTACCCTATACACTCCCGGAGATCCTTCTACAACAGTTGTGGTCAAAGTAGTCTTGGTTGTTGTTACCGTAGTGATGTAGATATCCGGTATATTACCTGGTGTTATAGTAGTTGTTGTTACCTCAAGACCCGTATTTGTAATAGTTCCCAGCGGAGTCGCCGGATCTGTAAATTTTGTGGTAATAGTCTCATTGATGCCAGAAGGAACTGGATTAAGTATTGTCCTCACTATATTGTTTGCGTCATATTGAGTTCCCGAAACCTGCGGGGTAAGCGGTATGGTCTCGTAGAGGCTGCTCAGGGTCTGCTGCAGGGTGTTGCTGGCAGTCATGAGGCCCTGGCGCTCGGTCTTATCGTCCAGCGTGGCCAGTATCTGGCCGGCCTTTACCGTATCGCCATCCTGCACGTAGATGTTTCTAACCTGGCCGGGGGCGCCGAAGCGCAGGTCGTACTCGTTGGGCATCTGCAGGTTGCCGTCCACGCTGACGTTGATAGCGAGGTCGCCGCGCGTCACCGTCACCGTCCGTGTCCTGGCCGTAGCCGCCGGCTTGGCGGCCGTGCAGCTTATAACGGGAATGGCCGACAGGCAGGTTAAGAGGACGATCAGGGAAGTCTTAATAAATTTACTCATGTTCAGGTTTTCTACTTTTTAACGTTGAATACTATATTTCGGTTGCATCAAAAGACTGATATTTGAAATTATTATAACAGTGGCGGGATAGCCGCTTATAGCTGCGGCAGCCGGTCTATACAAAACGCTTATCATTATAGCAATTATTTAGCCGCCGGCAATTTTCCCGGGGGCATGTTTGCTCTTCCTTTATAAATTTACGGGCGGATGTCTGAGCCCAATTGATTCAGGATATCAATAGAATGTTAGGATTTTATTAAGAAGGCGACTTAACCCGTCATTGCGAGCACCGCTCGCAATGCCCACTCGCACGTCATAGCGAGGAGCGGAGCGACGTGGCTATCTCATAGCATTCAGTCAAGCCCGGTATCTTCGATTTCAGGGATTGCCACGGCAGCATGTGCCTCGCAATGACAATTGAGGAAGCCCGTCATTGCGAGCGGCAGCGAAGCAATGACGCCTCTAACCACGTCATAGCGAGGAGCGGAGCGACGTGGCTATCTCATAGCATTCAGTCAAGCCCGGTATCTTCGATCAAAGGATTGCCACGGCACCATGTGCCTCGCAATGACAATTGAGGAAGCCCGGTATCTTCGATCAAAGGATTGCCACGGCAGCATGTGCCTCGCAATGACAATTCACAAAACCAGTCATTGCGCACGGCAGATTTCCTTACTATAGCTATTCGAGATACTCGGTCTTGACCTGGGTTACCGAGTTGACCAGCTCCTGGGCCGCTTTGACAGCGCGCATGATCTTGGCCATGTTGCCCTTCAGCTTGAGCTGGCGGGTAACAATGGCCTGTATGGGGTCGAGTTTCTTTTCGGCTACCCTTCTCCAGATTGACTGCGGCGCCGAGAGAACAAACTCCGGTTTATAGTCCGATTCGTTTTTGGCCACGGTTGCCTTGCGGCACTTGCCGTGCCAGAGATCGATATACTGGTAAACGGGCTCCTTGAACGGGCCGCCCGCCTCGACGATCATGTAGAAGTCCCCTTCCCATGTTTGTGCCGCCGCCTCATAAGCTTTGCTGTTATTGATGGCGTCCGCCCACAGGTTGATCCATTCTTCTGTTGCAAATTGAGCCATGACTCATGCCTCCTCAATCCTTTAGTACGCGTATTCTATGGCAATTCGTTTCCCGTTTCAAACCCCTGCAATTAGAAGGAAGGTGCTTGCCTGGGCTAGCAAGCACCTTCAGAATTAGGAGGGAGGCGTCCTTATGGTTAAGTTAACAAAATATTATTAATCAATTATTAACGGCTTACTCTGAGACCGGCACTGTGAAGGAAAAACGGCTGCCCTTGCCGGGCTCGCTCTGCACGCTTATTTTCCCCTTATGGGCTTCCACCAGGGATTTGGCGATGGTCAGGCCCAGCCCCGTGCCGCCCGTTTGACGTGACCTGGACTTGTCGACCCGGTGGAAACGCTCGAAGATATTCTCCAGCTCTTCCGCCGGTATGCCGTCGCCGGTATCGGTTACACTGATCTCAACCATGCCGTCTTTACGGGCGGCGCCGATGGTAATGCTGCCGCCGGCAGGCGTGTGTACGATGGCATTTTGCAGCAGGTTAAGCAGGACCTGTTTGATGCGCAGGAAGTCTATGTTGACCGAGGGAAGGCCGGCCTCCAGTTCTGTGGCCATGGAAAGGCCTTTGTCAGTAGCCCCGGCCCGTACGGCGGCTACGGCCTGATCTATCAGTGCTCTTACATCTTCAATCTCACAATAGAGCTTCAGCTCGCCCGAATCGGCCAGGCTGAGCTCCTGGAGGTCGTCGATCAGCCTTGACAGCAGCATGGTCTCGTCGTAGATGGAATTAACGGTTCCCGTATCCGGCTTCATAACTTTATCCCGAATGGCTTCCAGGTATCCCCGGACATTGGTGAGCGGGCTCCTGAGCTCGTGAGCTATATCCGCGATCATATCTCTTCTCAATTGCTCATCCCTCTGCAGGTCGCCTGCCATCAAGTTAAAGGTCGAGGCAAGCTCGCCGATCTCGCTCTTATCTGCTATTTTTACACGCTGAGAAAAATCGCCCCTGCCGAGCTTTTGAGCAGCCATTGTCAGGGCCCTGATGGGGGCAAGTATGGGCCGTGATATGGCTGTGGTGAGCAGGATGGCGACGATGACCGCTAATATCGCACCAAGTATGAAATAGCGGCCTATCTCGTTATACATAAATTGCAGGGCCGCCAGGCTGATCTCGGATTGCGCTGTGGGCGCAAGATAAAGATAGCCGACTACTGCCGAACTTGACCCCGTGGATGGAGATGTCTGCGCCTGGGACGGGGCGCCGGACCCGGGACCCTGTCCCAATGACAGCCCAAGTGAGTCCAGAGGCCCTCCTCCCGGCGATTCGGTTTGCAGTGTCGAAGATGGCATATGGCCCGGCCCCGAAGACTCAAAGGGATAAGTGACCGGCCGTTTGATAAACTTGTCGGGAGTTAACTGAACGTCGGATGAATCTTGGGAGGAATCCGCGATGATCTTGCCGTCCACATCGGTCAGCACTATCCTGTGCCGGAACTGGTCGCTTAACTCGACCACCAGGGATTGAACGCCCTCCCAACTCTCGTTCTGCGAATAATATCTGCCGATTTCGAAGTTTATACGTCCGCCGATCTCGAAGTCGATGCGGTGGCCGAACTGGCGGACCTGGTCGACGGTGGCCTGCCACATCATTAAGAATACAGCCCCTACGGTCAGCAGAATGACCAGTGTGAAGGCGATTATCAGGCGGAACTGCAGGCTGTTCTTCATAGCATCACTCGGAAAACTTGTAGCCTGCCCCGTATATGGTTTTTATGTACCTGGGGTGCTTGGGGTCGGGCTCTATCTTATGCCTGAGGTTGAAAATATGCACGTCTATGGCGCGGTCGAAGCTCTCGAAATCATAGCCGAAGGCCTTGTCTATAAGCTCCACCCTGTCGAAGACCCGGCCGGGCTCCTTTAAAAAGGTCGCCAGTATTTTGAATTCCACGGAAGTCAACTTGAGCGGTTTGTTTTTCAAATGGACGTCGCGTTTGGGTATATTCATTATGAATTCTCCATACTTGATCTCCGTGGGGCCGCGCTCGAAGGGCAGGCGCCTGAACAGCGCCCTGACCCTGGCCGCCAGCTCACCGGGACTGAAGGGCTTGGTAACATAGTCATCGGCGCCCGTATCGAGGCCGGTCATTTTATCCCTATCCTGTGTCCTGGCGGTGAGCATAATGATGGGGACGTCGGATTCCTCCCTGAGAAGGCGGCATATCTCCACACCGTCGATGCCCGGAAGCATCAGGTCCAGGATCACCAAATGGGGTAGTTCTTCTCTGAAAACCCGCAGGGCGGAAAGCCCGTCGTAGGCAACGACCACTGCGTACCCGTCCCGCTCAAGATAAAGCTTTACCAGCTCAACGGTTTTGGGGTCGTCATCAACGACCAGTATTTTCTTTCCAGTCATACTCAATACCCGATAATAAACTATAAACCAAAATAAAATTACCTTCCAGTGTCATCATGGCCGGCTTTTTCTTTGTCGCATTGGAAGGCGCCTCCCGCAACGGGAGTGCGTCTTCCACATGGTAAAGAGGAGCTGCGACAGGATATAAATTAGCAACAAATTATTAATTAATTATTAAGCCATGAATTAATAATAAACTAATAATTCTAGACTATTATGATTCAGGAAAATAAAATATTCGGAGGACCAGCACAAATGGCAAAACCACTTAAACTTTTACCAATAATATTTATCATTATCGTTACCGTGGCAGTCCTGGGCCTTTCAGGCTGCAGTACGGGAACCAGCACTCAAACTTCTACGCCGGAGGTGCAGCAGCCTTCGTCTTCATCCACACCGCCATCTTCCGGCAATGGACAGGGCAACACGTCTTCCGGCCAACGGGGTTCCCGCGGGCTGGGTGGGCAAAACATGGCCCAGGTATTGAACAGGGCGGCCGATATACTCGGCATTTCCGAGAGCACATTTACCAGCGCCTTTAATGATGCTCAGAAGAGCGTATTCCCCAACCGGCCGTCCGGCGATAATATGACCAGGGGCCAGCGACCTCCCGGCAGCGATAACTCGTCCGGCCAGGGTTCCCGACCGCCTTCAAGCGGCAGCGGCGGGCCATCATCGCAGGGACAGTCGAGCATGATGACTAAGGTCTACGCTCAAATGGCAACGGCCTTAAATATCTCGGCAGATAAGATTTCCACCGCCATGCAACAGGCTTTCACGGAATTACGCGGCCAGACAGGTACCGTCCAGTAACGCAACCTTTCTGAGTTGTCATTGCGAGGCACACGGTGCCATGGCAATCCCTGTAATCGAAGGCGAGAATAAAATGAGGGCGTTTGGCCTTTAAAGGCCAAATGCCCCTGTTGCATAAACGAACTTATTCCAGCGGTGTCAGGGTAAGCAGCCTTTTGGCAATCTCGGGATATTTGGCGATAAAGAGAAGCTCGTCTTCGGTCAGGGGAGTCTGGGCCTCAACATTGGCATACCTGACCAGCTCAAGTATCTTCCTGGCCTGGCTGGCATTGGCGAAGGAGACCTCCATCTTGCCCATGATGTGGCTGAATCCGGATATGCCGGAATATTCGCCCGAGCAGATCATACGGCCGGTTTCCACCAGCTCAGGTTCGCCCCTGCCGAGCTCTTCGTAGGCGTACAGCTCATAGTTTTCGGGATCCTTAAGTACCCCGTCGGCATGGATGCCCGAAGCATGTGCGAAGGCATTCTCGCCGACCCCCGGCTGGTTGAGGGGTATGGGGACGCCGAAGGCGAAGCTGGTGTATTTGGCCAGCTTGTAGGCCTTGCTGATCTCCAGCGGCCTTCCCAGCTCATACTTACCGGCGAAACCTTTGGATTTAATCAGGGATAGTACACAAGAGACCAGGTCGGCATTGCCCGCCCTTTCACCTATGCCGTTCACGGTGGTATTGATATAGGCATCGCTGCCGGCATCCACTGCTGCCTTGGCGCCGGCTAGCGAGTTGGCCACAGCCATGCCGAGGTCGCCGTGGCAGTGTATTTCGACCGGCATGGAAGTTTCGCTGACTATTTTGCCGATGGTCTCGTATATGCTGAAGGGGTCATCGTATCCCAGTGTGTCGCAATAGCGGAACCTGTCCGCCCCGGCATCCCTGGCCTCGCGGGCAAAATCGATCAGGAAAGCCACATCGGTCCTGGAGGCATCTTCAGCGTTCACGCCGATGGCCTTGGCGCCCAGGCTTTTAGCTTTCTTGACGGATTCCACCATTTGCTCCACCAGGTCAACGCGGGATTTCCTGCCCTTGAATTTGCCCTGTATCATCTGTTCAGAGGTGGAGAGGGAGAGGTTGAGATACTCGATCTCCGGTACCATCTCGAATGTCCTTTCCACGTCCTCCGTGGTCGCCCTGATCCAGCCGCTGAGCCTGATAGGTTTGAGCACGCCTTTGGCGGCCAGCTCGAGGTTGGCGCGCAGATAATTGGTCTCGTGCGTCGTTGTGGGGAAGCCGAACTCGGACTGATATACTCCAAACTCGTTCAAGTACATGTTGATCATGGTTTTCTGGAGCTTGGAGAGGCTCAGCCTGGCGGTCTGGACGCCGTCACGATTGGTTACGTCGATAAAATATACTTTGCCCATATCACCTTATATGCAGAAACAGAGAAAAATTCAGCTTAACTATTATAGCATTCTTGCTGCATCGTGAGCGAACGGCTTTCGTATGCGTGCCGCAATGGAATGAAAAGCCCCGGCATATATCGCCGGGGCTTAATATACAGACGGTTAAACTGATCAGCGGGCGGCCAGCAGCATGATCAGCACAAATATTAGAATGAGGAAAACACCCAGGACCACCCAGATAAACATCGGTATTTCTGTGGTTGGGCCGGGTCCGGGGCCGCTACCCGGGGTAGTGAAGGAGGTGGCCGCACCGTAAACTGATCGGGACCCGCCCGTGGGATTCATGGCAACGGCATGGTAATAGTAGGTCCTGCCCGGCGCCAGGCCGGCCACGGCCGAGCTAAAATTGCCGGGGCCGGTCATCTGCTGCAAATCGGTGGAGTTGCCGAAATCGGCGGTGGTGCCATATTCAAACCAGACCTGGACAAACGATGTGTTTCCCAGGTTACCCATTGCGCCGTTGACCACCGCGGTCGAGGCGGTAATGCTGCTGGCGGGTGAAGTCACCACCGAGATATTGGAATTGGATACGGTGGAGAAGACCTGTTGTGAGCCGTATACCTTGGTGCCGTCCTGCGTCTGCGCCATAGCCTGGTAATAGTAGTCTATGCCTGTATTCAGGCCGGTTATCTGGGCTGAGAAACCCTGCGGCATGGTAATGGTCTGATAGGCCGTGGTCTTGCCGTAGCTGGGCGACGTGCCGTAGTTAAACCAGACCTGGACAGATGGTAAGTTGCCGATCGAGCTGACAAAACCGTTCAATGTAGCCATATTGGTGGCGACACTGCTGGCCGGGTTGGTCGAAATATTTACGGGGACCGAGCCGCCGGTCTGGAAGACGCTGTACTGGCCGAAACTTTGGTTTCCATTGCCGATGGCTACTGCGCGGTAATAATAGGTGAAGCCGGACTGTAACCTGCTGACATTGAAGCTGAAGTTGCCCGGCGTGGTCATGTTCTGCTGGGGGGTGGAGTTGCCGAAAGTGGTGTCGGTTCCATACTCGAACCATACGTAGGTATTGGGGCTGGAACCTGTGGAGGTCAGGAATCCGTTCAGGGTCGCCGACTTCTGTCCGACGTTGCTGGCAGACGATGTACTGACCTTGACGCCGGGTGAGGAAGTGGTGGTAAATACAGCATCGAAACCATGCACCGTAACACCGCCCGCCGCCGAAGGAGCTGCCAGCGCTCGGAAGTGATATAAGGTGCCGGGATTAAGCCCCTGCAGGGTTCCGCTGAACGTGCCGGGACTGTACTGGGTCTGCATCCCGGTTGTCTGGCCGTAAGCGGTGGTTGTGCCCCACTCAAACCATACGTAAGCGCTCCCATAGTCTCCCAGAGAATTGAGGTACCCGTTGATATTAGCCGACGTGCCGGTTACGCCGCTCTGCGCGCCCGTGCTTACGGAAAGTGTGCCGCCGCCGGACGTGTAGAAAGTGCTTGTATCACCATATACCGGAGCCACACCGATAACATCGGGTTTGGCGACGGCCTGGAAATAGTAAGTTGTGTTGGGGGCCAGCCCGGATATGGGTATATCGAAGGAGCCGGGGCCGTACATAACCTGCGACCCGGTAGTGCTCTGCATGGAGGAGTAATTTCCCCATTTGAAATAGACTGTGACGGTGTTGTAAGGGCCCATGCCCGATAGGTAGCCCCTTAAGGTAGCCGTGCTGGAAGTGACATCCGAAGCCGAGCTCGTGGAGATCTCAATAGGCGCTGTCGGGATAGTATGCTGGGTGATAAAGTCTACCCAGGAGCCTTCGGCCCGCTGACCGCCCATCAACCTTGACATGGCGACTGCATGGAAGGAATATGTTGTGCCAGAAGTTAGCCCGGAGAGGCCAATACTGAAGCTGCCCGGCCCGCTCATCGTTTGCCGTGATGTGGACTGCCCGTCCGATGTCTCGAAAAATACCTCGACCGTGCTGTAAGGTCCAATCGATCCCAGGTAGCCGTTCAATACCGCCGAAGATTCGGTAACGCTGGTGGCGCCGGATGTGGAAACCGCGATGCTCTCTTCTCCTATAGGTCCGGGCATAGGTTCAACCTGGGCAAAGACGGGCGCGCCCGTCAGGGCAAGAAGGATTAAAGCGCAAAACGCAGCAGACAACCTGTACAACATATTGTCCTCCACAAGCATTAATATTGGACCTTAAACCCGGCCCGGTTACATGGCAGCTCAACCGGGTCAAGTTATGATACTATTGTGCCTTGAACCAGATTTTATTTCAATGGGTTTCCCTACATTCGCAATCCATCATACCGTAGAGCGGCTTTTGAGTGTCAATCACCTTTTAGTACCATGACCGGTTCAAGCAGGCTGCCATCGAAAATTGTACTTGGTTTTGAAGCGGTGCTAAAATTTGTCGCAATGCGTTCATTGGCGCCGTTTATACGATCCCCATATAAATAACAGTGAAGGAATCCCGTATGAAAATATTTATTTCGCATAGCAGATTTATATCCCTTTTTGGGCTTTTATTGATTGTTCTCCTGCTGGTTATCTCTGTAACCGGCTGTCAATCATCGGCACCGCAGGGTTATAAAGGCGATCCGGAGGCCGTCCAGTTGAATGAGCTCGGGATCAAGTTCTATAACGGGGGGTTTTACGATAAGGCGTCCCTGAATTTCGGCAAGGCTATGAAGATCGACCCCGGCAACCCGGCGATCTGGTTCAATAACGGCCAGGCCCTGGATGCGATGAAAAAATACGATGAGGCCATTGACTCTTATAACCAGGCCATCAAGCTGGACCCCAATTTCGCCGATGCCTATGCCAACAGGGCTCTTTCCTACTATGACAAGGAAGAATACGACCAGGCGCTGGACAGCATCAATAAAGCCATAAATATAAACGGCAATGTGGCAAGGTACTGGAATACCAAGGGGCTTATTTTGTTCGTGCAGAACAAATTCAATGAGTCGATTGACAGCTATCAGAAAGACGTTTCGATAGACCCGGGCAATGCGGATGCCTGGACGATGCTGGCCAATGCCCAGATAAGCGCCAAGAAATATGATAATGCCATAGCTTCCTGCGATAAAGCCCTTTCCATTGATCAGGCCAATGCTCAGGCCTGGGGCTACAGGGCCGGGGCGCTTTATGAGCTGAGAAGGTATGATGAAGCCCTGATAGCATTCGATAAGGGGCTGGCCATACAGCCGAATAACCCGGCCCTCTGGTACAGCAAAGGTGTCACGCTGGAAACTTTGAAACGCAACACTGAAGCTCAAAAATGCTACGATAAGGCGAGGTCGCTGGGCTACCAGTTCTAATTTTACACATGTCTCTTTCACTACCATTTTTTCTACCTGTCGTGTTACCCTATTAATGGAGGTTCTATGAGAACCGGCGATGCCGCGGGGCAGCGTCCCGGTGCTGGAAAAATGTGCTTATGGATACACCTGAACTTCACGTAACTGAAGAGAACGGCCGAAGAAAGCTGGATATCGATATCAGGGATATGGGTGTGGATGACATACCCGCGGTCTTTCACCTGGGCGAGCAGGTCTTTACAGCCGATAAAACTCCCACTCTTTATCGTACCTGGGATGAATTCGAAGTCGTTTCCATGTTCAACGCCGATACCGATTACTGCCTCGTGGCTGAGCTCGAGGACCAGATCATCGGCTTCACCCTGGGCAATGTGGTGGAAAAAAAGAAATCAGCCTGGAAGTACGGCTATGTCGTGTGGCTGGTGGTATCCCCCGAGTTTCAGAGAATCGGCGTCGCCAGCAGGCTTTTCAATAAGCTAACCGATAAAATGGTTGAAGATGGGGTGCGCATGTTTCTGGTAGATACGGAGGCGGACAACCTGCCCGCACTTCAATTCTTCCGTTCCAGAGGCTTCGGCAATCCCCAGCAGCATATTTACATGACCTATAACCCGGCTACCATTGAGCAGCAAAAGGAAAAGAAGCGTGGTTCGAGAGGCAAGAAAAATGGGAACGACCACAGGCGCAACAGCTGAAGTACAGCCGGAAAGGCTGAAAAAGCTCCTCAAGGATATGGTGGATATCTACAGCCCCTCCGGCAAGGAGGAGGAGATACTCCAGTTCAGCGAGGACTATCTCAAGGCGGCCGGCCTCAAAGTTAAACGGCAGACTGTGGATGAGAACCGCTATAACATCGTGGTATTGCCCCCCAAGACCGATGAGGTCGATCTTTGCTTCGTGGGCCATCTGGATACCGTGACGGCCCATGACCTGGACGATTTCGGCTTTTATGAGGAGGAAGAGAAGGTCTTCGGCCTGGGCAGCTCGGATATGAAAGCCGGCTGTGCGGCCATGATCGAGGCCTTTGCTGTTCTTGCCCAGAAGATGAGCCGTTTTCCCTCCGTAGGGCTGGCGTTGGTAGTGGGTGAAGAGGAGGAGAGCGACGGCGCCAAGACCCTGGTGCGTGAATACCGCTTCCCCTGGGCGGTTGTCGCCGAGCCTACCAATATGGTTCCCTGCCTGGGCCACTATGGCTACCTTGAGGTGCTGCTGCGCACGCGTGGCAAGAAAGCGCATTCCTCCATGCCCGAGTTGGGCCAGAACGCCATCGAGAGCATGCTCAAACTGCTGCTGGATGTGACGGGGTATGCCACCTCTGTATCCAGCGGGCTGGTTTACAATATACGTCAACTTTCGGGCTTCCCAGGCGGCTTCGTGGTGCCGGATACCTGCGAAGCCTGGCTGGATTTGCACTTGCCTCCCGATTCCCGCATGGATGTGCTTAAAGCGGAGCTGGAGGAGCTGGTGGAGAATGCAGGCCGGGAGATAAAAGCACTGGACGCCTACATACGCTTCGAAAATACACAGTCGGGGTACCGTATATCTCAGGAGAGGCCGCTGGTACGCAAGCTGCGTGAGGTATGCAAGGCCATGAAAATTGCCTGGGAGACACAGGACTTCCGCAGCCATTCGGATGGCAATGTGCTGTGGGGAGCGGGCGTCGACCCTATAATACTGGGACCCGGACGGCTGGAGACGGCGCACACGCCGGAGGAGTCGGTCAACTTCAACCAGGTGGTGCAGGCGGCGCAGCTATACCTCAATTTTGCCCTGGCGTTGTAATGTGTATTATGTGTGTCCTGTTTGCGGTTATACGGTGGGGAAAAATGTGCCCGACCTGTGCCCGGTCTGCGCCACCAAGGGCAAGCTGTTCAAGAAAATAGACTAAGCTCCCCCCCAACTATCCCATGAAACCACGTGAGCCATTGACATGGACTGATACGATGGTACAATATGTATGTTGGGAGGCAGAAGAGGTTTGCCCGGGAATAAGAAAGCTAGAAATAAACGCCTTTCTTGTTTGTTATATCTTTTAGCAGCTTCAGCATTAGGTGTGGCAGGGCCAATATTTCTGACTTTACCCTATGAGCAGAAATGGTTTGCTGTTATTCCAATTATATTGTTCATAGTTTTTATATTCTTTGCTCCTGAATATGATTGAGCCAGATAGGGTGAGGCACGTGGCTTGAAGGGATACTTACCTTAAAAAATTGTAATTTGTTTTGTATTTAGGTTTGGGGTTTAGAATTTCCCGCAGGGGTTAGACCTTCTCGTCGCTCATGATATCCAGGTAGATATCTTCCAGGGCGGACTGTGTGATAGCCAGGTCAACCAGCGCCCAGTCGTTATCCGATATCTTGCGCAACAGGTTGGCCATCTCCTCTATATTGGAGGTCTTGACGCTGTAGTTGCCGTCCTTGCGGGGATAGTCGAGGTTGAATTCCGATTTGAAAACTATCTCGAACTCGCGACGCCCCAGACTCTTGCGAAGGTTATCCATTGTATCGAATACCATCAGCTTGCCGCGTTTTAAGATGGCTATGCGGTTGCAGATATACTCGACGTGGAATAGGTTATGGGCGCTGAGGATGATGGTCTTGCCCTCCTGGGGCAGCCTTTTCAGGTAGTCGATGATAAAGAAGGATGTCAGGGGATCCAGGCCCGTGTTAGGCTCGTCCAGTATCAGAAGCTCGGGATCGTGTATCAAGGTTCGGGCTATGGATACTTTGCGTTTCATGCCCTTGGACATCTCGCCAATCAGCTTTTTGCCCGCCTCCAGCTTCAGCGAATCAAGTAGCGCCTCGCCTCGCTCGGAGGCCTTTTTGCGGGGCATGCCGTAGATATCGGCGAAGAAACCCAGGTATTCCTGGGCGGTCATGTTTTCGTAGAGAGGGTTTTCCTCCGGCAGGTAGCCCAGGTACTTCTTGATTTTAAGCCCGTTTTTCTGGATATCCTGTCCCATCACAGTCAGGGAGCCGCTCGTGGGGGCGATCAGCCCCACCATCATCTTGAGGGTAGTGGTCTTGCCAGCGCCGTTGTGCCCGATGATACCTACGATCTCACCGCGGTTAACGGCCAGATCGAGCTCATCTACAGCGGCGAAGCTGCCGTAGTATTTGGAGATTTTATCCAGTTTGACGATCGTTTCTCGCATTATCTTACCGGTCGAGTATAGAATATCAGGCAATGCGCAATGTTCTGATTATAGCAGGTCGGGAGATAATGCGCCTGCGGGCCCGCTTCGGCGGCAAGATGATCACGGCTGTGCTTATACTGGCAGCTTGTGCAGCAGGCGTCTCATTCATGGTTTTCCAACAGGGTATGGTACTGGCCAAGGACTTCTATATAATAGGGGTTTCCCCCAATGCGCCGATATTGGACGATCAGCGCTTCCACATCGTGCAGGTTCCCATCGCTGACAGCGCCCAGGTGCTTAAGGATAAGCGAATAGACGTTTACCTGACCGGCGCGTCGCTTTACTATCGTAATGATGACCGCTCGCAGTATGCTGCGGGTGCCATGAAGACTTACCTGGGAAAGCGTGAAATTGCCCTGCTGGCCCAAAATTACCCGCTCAACCAGGCCTTCCCTTTGAGGGTGGAGATCAACTACCTTAAAGCGCCTGCCACGGATATCGGCTCGGCTTCGCCATTGACGCTGGCCGACATCCTGAGCAAGGCCGCCAAGGAGAAGGCGGCCGCTTCTCCGCCGACCGGAGGCGACATCACGGAAGGCGCCGGCTCCCAGCCCTTGCCGCCCGGGGAAGCCATTCCCAACGAGACCGATGAGATGGTCCGCCAGCAGCTCCAGGGGCTGCAGAGCGCCAAGCTGATACCTGAGTTCAAGGCCGAGTTTGCCGGCCAGGGGGAGGTAATAGTACCCTCACTGATGAGCCCGCCCATCCCGCTGGCCCAGGTGATGCTGGCCTTTGCCTATATATTGCCTATCTTCTTCATCAGCATCTTTTTCACCAGCGGCTTTTTGGAAGAGAAGCTGGATCGCAAGCTCAATATCCTGCTCTCCGCTCCCATAAGCCCATTTCAGATCATTATCGGCAAGATGCTGCCCTATATAGGCTACTCGCTGCTTATCGTGATCCTTATTACACTGGTGCTGCACGGCAACCTGCTGCTGGCACTGGCCATCTTTTTCCCTGTCATACTCTTCATCTTCGCCATCTATTTAGGAGTAGCCCTACAGTACCGCACCTTCAAGGACCAGACCTTCTTCTCGCTGGTGGCGGTGACGGGCATCACCGGCTACCTGGTTTTCCCGGCCATGTTCGTAGGAATCAACGATTTGAGCTACGTATCCCCGCTCACCCTGGCGGTGCAGATGTACCGCGGTGTGGATATTACCCCGTACCAGTACATGCTCTCCACGGTGCCCATGCTGCTCATCTTCGTGCTGGCTGTAACGGTGGGCAGTCGTGTCTTCAATGAGGAATACTTGCTCAGCTTCCGGCCGCTGCATGTCAAGATACGCGATGCCATCTATTACGCCATGAACAAGAGCCATTTGGCGATATCAACCGCTATCTTCTCACTACTCTTCATCCCGGTGGTCTTCATGGTGGAAATGGGCGTCATCACCATATCCTTCAACCTGCCTAAGGCGCTGGCCCTGGGCTTCAGCCTCTTCATCTGCGTGATCATCGAGGAAATCGCCAAATCTCTGACGGTGGTGGTAACCATCGAGCACAGGCTGGTTAAACGCTGGTTCCAGGTGCTCGTCCTGGCGCTGGTCTCGGCCGCCTTCTTCTTCATAGGCGAAAAGCTTCTATTGTTTATGTCGCTCAAGGTCATCTCCGAATCGCTTTTCACCACTGCCGTATTCGCCGGCAATATGCTGTGGATACCGCTGCTGGTGCATATGGGCTGCACTTCGGCCGTCTGCCTGATAACCTGGAAAACGGGCCTCAAGGGCTACCCGCTGGCGGTGCTGGTCGGCTCCCTTCTGCACGGCCTGTATAACCTGTCGCTGATAGGGGTGTTCAAATGAGGGGCTTTATGGCCATGGTCTGGCGCGAGATGAAGGCGCTGCGCAAGGAAAAGACCATCATGTTCGCCATCCTCATTCAGCTTTTCATAGCCTCCTTCTCGTCGGTCATACTGCTGGGCATCATGGTCTATTATGACCCCGGTTCCATAAGTCAGAACTCGCAGGTCGGACTTGACGTGGGCGTGATCGGTAATCATAACAGCATGTTAATTAAGTACCTGGTGGACCGCAATTACCGTGTGCGGATTTACGACGATGCTTCACGTGCAGAGGCATCCTTTAAGGCCGGTAGGCTGGACGCCATAGTAATCCTGCCCGATTCGGATAAAGGCGTGGTGAATATGAAGCTGGTGCTGCCGGACATGGATGCCCAGGCCACGCTGGCGCTGATGCTGCTTAAGGATCCCATGGAGCGCTATGAAAACTACCTTCGCGATCAGGAGGGGGTTACGCTCAGGTATCACGATGTCCAGGGTAAGCCCTTCACTACCTACGAGTTTCTGTATACGCTCATCATTCCCATTTTGATGTTCTTCCCGGCCTTCATTGCAGGCAGTATGGTGATCGACTCAATCTCGGAGGAGGTGGAAAACAAGACCCTGGATACACTGCTTTCGGCGCCCGTATCCATCAACTATATCACCGGCGCCAAGATCATAGCCTCGGTGGTGGTGGGCGCCTTTCAATGCATACTCTGGATTGTGCTGCTGGGCTTCAACGGCTTCAGCATCCAGAATGCCGGTTGGATATTGTTGCTGTCGATCATGATCACGGGCATAATTGCCATCCTGGCGCTGCTGGTGGCGCTGGTCTTCCGCGACCGGGAGAGGTCGCAGTTCATTTACTCACTGGTGATACTGGTGCTCTTCGCACTAACCTATTTCATCAGCCCCTCGCCCTTTGCCCTGGTGGCCCGCCTGGCCACGGCAGACCCCTATGTGGGTGCAACCCAACTGATAATTTATTTTGTCATGCTGGCCGTTCTGGTTGCAGCTACTCCCTTCGTCACCAGAAAATTGATGAGCAACTGATAAAATTCCAAATTTGATTGGAATTTGAATTTTGACAGTTGCAATTATCACCTCGAAAACCCGTATTGACAACCATCACTCATTGGTCTAAAGTACGCAAAAAGATACCCTGTATCCCGCAATGGCGGAGCGTGGCTGAAGGAGACGTGAAGAAAAATGTCCCCCATTTTATCCAAGACCAGCTTCCTGTACGGCCTGCAGTGCCATAAGTACCTTTGGACGCAGTTGCATGACCAGAAAAGCATCCCGCGGGCCGATGCCGCCATGCAGTTCATCTTCGACCAGGGTCATGAGGTCGGCGATCTGGCCAGGAAGCTCTTCCCCGACGGCATCAATGTCCCGACGGATGACTTTGCCGCCAACACACGGATCACGCGGGAAAATTTAGGCGGGGACAAACCGCTTTTCGAGCCCGGTATCTCAGCGGGGAATCTCTATTGCCGTGTGGACATACTCAACCCCGCCGGCGACGGCGCCTGGGACATCATCGAGGTCAAGAGTGTCACCAGCGTAAAGGACGTCAATATCTGGGATGTAGCCTTTCAGAGGCAGTGCTGTGAGAACGCCGGCCTAAAAATCCGCAATTGCAAAGTAGCCTATATCAACACGCGTTACGTAAGGCACGGCGAGATAGACCCGCACCAGCTTTTTATCATCGAGGATATCACCGGCAGGGTCAACGAATACGGCGATACTTTAAAAGATAAAACAGACGAGATACTGGATGTTATGGGCAGGACGCAGTGCCCGGAAGTGGGTATTGGGCCGCACTGCAACGCTCCTTACGAATGTCCGCTGCAGGGGGCATGCTGGGCTTTCCTGCCGGAGCACAGTATCTTCGACCTTTACTGGGGCGGCAAAAAGCGCTACGAGCTGTTTGAAAGCGGGGTCGTCAATATCCTCGATATACCCGAGGACTGCGGGCTGAACGGCAAGCAGCAGATACAGGTCAGATGTGTTGCCAGCGGCGAGCCGCACGTGGACAGGGAGGGCATCCGCAGCTTCCTCAATTCTCTGGAATATCCGGTATACTATCTTGATTTCGAGACCTTCAGCACGGCCATTCCGCTTTTCGACGGCACGCGTCCCTATCAGCAGATACCCTTTCAGTTTTCCCTGCATGTGGCAGAGAAAAGGGAAGGGGAAGTAAAGCACTATGGCTACCTGGCCGAAGGCAGGGGCGACCCCCGACCGCGACTGGTGGAGGCGCTAAGAAAAGAGTTGGGAGATAAGGGCAGCATCGTGGCTTACTATGCCCCTTTTGAGAAGCAGGTGCTGTCGGAGCTGGCCGACGCCTTCCCTTCTTGCAGGGAGTGGGTTGATGGGTTACAGGGCCGGATTCTCGATCTGCTCAAGCCCTTCAGCAGCTTCTATTACTATCATCCGGAACAGAGGGGCAGCGCCTCGCTTAAAAAGGTGTTGCCGGCACTGACCGGGATCAGCTACGATGACCTGGATATCAACGACGGTAAGTTAGCTGGGGTGGCTTTCATGGCGGCAACCTATAGCAGCGATGATGAACAGGAACGGTTGAAGATCAGGCATGGCCTGGAGGAATACTGCGGGCAGGATACCGGTGGAATGGTGGAGATCATCAAAAAGCTCGATGACATGACGGGCAAGGAATATCAGAACCCGTTGCCGCTATAGAGTGGTCAGCTCGTCGATGGACATCTCCTTCACATCATCGTGCAGCATCAGAAACAAGTCGAGAGTATAGTCGGCATCTTTGTTGGGGTCGTGCATCAATAGCGGGCCGAAATCGGGCGACTGGGCCAGTACCGGGCGGTAAGCGTTCACCAGCTTCTCCATGGCTTTCAGGTCGCCGCTCTCCTGGAAAATGCGCATATAGTACATACCTATGTAATAAAAGGGCGGGAACACATTGGGGTTGATTTTCACAGCCCGGTTGAAGATTTCAAAGGACTCTTGAATCCTGCCCAGGTTATACAGGCAGATGCCCTTATTGGTAAGGGCCATCACGTTATCGGGCTCCTTTTCCAGTGCTTTATTGAAACATCCGGTAGCCTCGGCATCCTCTTCCAGCTTAAAATGGCACAGGCCTTTCTTGAAGATATCATCGAAGGTCAACTCATCGCCGTGCCGGGCAGCAAGCTCGACACATTGCTCCATAGATTTGAGGTATTCATCTTCCTCGAAATAGTCATCTCTAAGCTTGCGCAGGTCGTCGATTTTCACAATTTACTCCTTAAAACGACTATAATAAACGATAACATAACAGGCGGAGGCCTCCAAATATGAGTTTGCAGTAATTTCCATGATGGAAGTGATACAGGGCGTTTATAAGATCAGCGGCATCTGGGACCAGGCCGACCTGGGAGCCAATGTATACCTGCTGGGATTGGGGGGAGGGTTTACTCTGGTTGACACCGGGTATCGCACCAAGTACAGGCAAATATTGAAAAGGATTTATCGCCTGGGTTTTGCCCCTACCAGGATCCGCCACATCATCATTACGCACCATCATCCCGACCATACCGGCGGGCTGGCCGCCCTTAAAGAGCTAACCGGGGCGAAGGCCGTCGCCCATAAATTGGACGCTCCCTATATTGACGGCAGGCTGCCCCAGGCTGGACCCTCGCGGCCGGGATGGCTGAAGAGCGGGTCGGGCCTTTTCAGTGGTATGCTGGCCACACCGCCGGCCAATATTGAGATCGAGGTTGAGGACGGAGACGATCTGCCGGTGGCGGGCGGCATTAAGATAATTCATACACCCGGACATACTCCAGGCAGCATCTGTCTTTACCTGAAGCAGGAAGGTCTGGTATTTACCGGGGACCTGCTGGCCAGGCGACTGGGTGTCAAGCTGCCCTCGATGGTATTCACCGCCGATATACCGCAGGAGATCTCCTCCATTCGGAAGCTGGCGGAGCTGGACTTCGAGACAGCCTGCTTCGGGCACGGTTTTCCGCTCAGGAAGGATGCCGGCAAAAAAGTGGCAGAGTTTGCCAGCAAATTACTGCTCCTTCGGGGAAACACCAAGCCCTAAATACCAAATTCCAACAAACCGAAATAAACAGGTCATTGCGAAGCCCCGATCCAATTGGGGCTGTGGCAATCCTTTGATCGAAGAAATTATGACAGCCTTTATGCTATGAGATTGCTTCGTCACCCCAATGCTACCGGGGGTTCCTCGCAATGACGTTTGATCTTAGAGTTTGGAATTCATTGCTCTACCGAATTCCTGAGTGCCATGAGGTTAATATGCGGGACGGTAATGGGGTAGGTGCAGCCGGGAGTTAGTATGAGCCGCCGGCCATCCATCTGATTTATAGCATCTTGAGACTGCTTCTTTATATTCTCCGTGCTTTCCGTAAGCAGCGTTTTAAATTGTTCGATGCCGCCCATTAGAGCGCCCTTAAATAGTTTGCTTGCTTCCGCCAGGCCGGGCCGGGCTGTGCGGTCATGCCAGTTCATGGCCTGAACCGGGTAATTCGCCAGCTCTTTGAAGAGGGGGTTTTTGCCGTGCAGGTGCATCACGTTGAACCAGCCCGCGGTAGCGGCCTCCAATACTTTCTGGTCTCCCGGGCGACCGAAGCGCAAATACTCGTCCACGCTCATAACATCGTAGCTTGCCGCCCGGGCCGACAGGAAAATACCGTCGCAACCCTCATCCATCACGGCGCGTACAAAACGTGAGCAGGTCTCGGTCAGCGCCTTTATGCCGCGCTCAACACGCTCCGGCTCCCGCCTTAAATGCACCAGGCAGGTCTCATCGCCGGCCAGGTAAAAGGCGGCATTGATGGGGTTGAAGATAGTGAAGATGACCGGCGTGTCTTCGTCTTTTTTGTCAATGATGATACGCAGCGCCTGCAGCATGCGGCCGTAAGTGCCTTTGTTTATGTCCAGAGGCTCGATGCGGTCCCAGTGCTCTATCTTTTTAATGGCGTATTCCAGGTAATCGCGATCGCCCATTGGGCTACCGCGCCAGGCGTGCTTGACTCCGTAATCGTCCACACAGAAGGTTGAGGCCACCGGCACCTTGATAAAATCAAGATCGTAGAGCTTCTGAAAGGTCAGTGTCGCCTCTGCCAGCGTCTCAGGCTGCTGGTCTTCCTCCGGCCAGTGCCTCCAGAAGCCGACCGGAACTCGGTCAACCTCCTTTCCTGCCAGGGCTGCTTTAATCCTCTCTTTTTTCGTCATTCGCATCATGGTAATAATTCCCTTAACCCTTGAGTTTTGAATTAATTCAGGGTATTCTCTTTTTTATCTTTGCCCACGATCCGGTGATCAAAAAACTCTCATCCATGTTATTGACCATACTCTCGAATTTCTTCATCGGCACGGCAAATGACAGCTCATATTTATCCACGAAGGGCCTGGCAGAGATATCGAACATACCGATAACCGGCTTGGGGCGGCGCGATTCGCACTGCATCAGGGGATGGTGCACGATTGACGAGCATCCCGAACCGAAGGGCGAGATGACGCCGTTGGGCTCGGCCTCATCGAAGCTGGCCAGCGTAAAGAGGCCCGCCAGCACGTCGGGTTTGGCAAAGAAAACGGCCACCAGCGGGGTGTCGGACTCTTCCAGCAAATCCCAGCGTTTAAAGACGATATAACGGCCCGGCGCCTTAAACGGCTGCTGCTGCGCCATGATCTCCTTGACCATCTCAGGTGACTTCTTGTAACGCTCGCCTTCGAGCTTTCCCGGTATCCCGCAGGATAGGAAATACTCGAAGTTGGGCATGATCTTGGTGGCGAAACCCACATATCTTTTCCCGCCGAAGCAGCCTATCGATTCCACACCGAAGGCCATGGGATTTCCTTTGCGGGCTTTCAGCAGGGCAGCGATGATGCACCTGTTCACTGAGCCGGGCTTGACCAGGTCGGCACGGCCTTCCTCATCGGTGTAATAAAAGGTCAACGGCAGCTCGGCATTATTGAAATATTTTTTCCAGAGACCCGTAAACCGCTCTATATCCGTTTTATTCATGACCACTGCCTCCATGGAATGATTATGCTTCTTTTTCCTGTTAGAGCACAAAACTCGAATTATTTACTTAATTATCAGCGTAGTTGGCTGGTATGGCTTTCCCGGTTAATTATGCTTCCCCAAATTATTGTCTCGGCCCTAGTTCGGTGTGGACCTTCTTGAGCCATTCGGCAATGGGGATTTTCTGGGGGCAGGCTTCCTCGCATTCGCCGCATTCGATGCATTTATCGGCCCGCTGGTCCGGTTTCATGGCCACCGGGCTGTTATAGTAAAAGCGTGCCGCCCTGAGGTCACCGTACATGATGCCGTTGTTGTAAAATTGGAAGATACGCGGGATATCCACCC
The DNA here is from genome assembly GCA_003142375.1 of Dehalococcoidia bacterium. Taxonomy (GTDB): domain Bacteria; phylum Chloroflexota; class Dehalococcoidia; order GIF9; family UBA5629; genus UBA1162. The sequence continues at coordinate 127,479 of PLME01000005.1, forward strand.
CGCTGCTGCAGGGCTGGCAATACCCGCAATTGGTGCAGGGAATGGGGCTGAGACCCTGGAAAGCCCCTTTGACACGATCGATTAGCACCAGTTCATCCTTTGTCAGAGAGCCATGACCGCTGTGGTTGGCCGTAGTAAGGTTCTGCTCCACCTGCTCCATAGTGCTCATGCCGCTGAGGGCCAGTGATACTTCCGGATGTTCCCAGACCCAGAGCAAGGCCCACTCGGCCTGCGAGCGCTGATGTACTGCCCCTTTCAATATTTGGGCTACAGATGCCGGAGGCTGTTTGGCCAGGCCCCCGCCCCTCAAGGGCTCCATGACCACCACTGCCAGGCCCTTGCCGGCGGCGTACTTGAGCCCCTTCTGGCCGGCCTGGAATTCGGTATCCATATAGTTGTACTGGATCTGGCAGAAGGTCCAGTTGTCATAGCCGTCTACGATCTCTTTGAAGAGGTCGAACTCGTCGTGGAATGAGAAGCCCAGCCGGCCGATGCGGCCGCCTGACATGGCTTTTTCGGCCCATTGAAACACTTTGAGGTCACGTAAATTGGGCCAGTAGTCTTTATTCAGGCCGTGCAGCAGATAAAAGTCAATAGTATCGGTCTGCAGGCGCTTTAGCTGCTCATCGAAATAGCGGTCGAAATCGGCTGCCGACCTTATGGCCCAGGAGGGCATCTTGGTGGCAAGCTTCACTTTCTGCCGGTAGCCATCGCTTAGCGCCTTGCCGACCACCACCTCGCTGCGCCCTGCGTGGTATGGGTAGGCGGTGTCTATGTAATTGACCCCTTTATCGATGGAGTGGCGGATCATTCTGACCGCTTCAGCCTCATCGATGTCGGCCGGATCAGGTGTATTTTGGGGGAGTCGCATGGCGCCGAAGCCGAGGGCCGAGGACTGCCAGGTCATTTTTTTGCCGAAGGGACGGTACTTCATATAGCGTTAATATTACTACGTGGGAGGATTTAATTGCTAGAAATTCCAAATTCCAAAATACAAACACCAATTCTTGTTGTTGCCGGTGGCTAGGGGGAATAGAATTAGAGACAGAAATCAGAAAGCGGAAAGATATGGCAAGCGAGAGACAAAAGATAACGGCGGGCAAAATGGTTTATACGGCGGTGTGGATATTGATCTGGCCGGTGGCGCTGCTATGGTTGTCGGGGGATTGGCTGTGGCTGGAGGGCTGGATATTTGATGTTTGGTTCCTGGCACTGTGCTTCACAGCCATAATCAGTCTTTATATCAAGGACCCGGCGCTGCTGGCGGAAAGGTACAAACAGCCGGGAGAAGCCGGACAGAAAGGCTGGGACCGCTATGTTGTTTACGGGCTGTTGCTGGGGTTTATTGCCTGGGCAGTGATCATGCCGCTCGATGCCAGAAGATGCGAATGGAGCGCCGGCTTCCCCATCTGGATGAAGGTCGTGGGTGTAGTGGGAATGGTGCTATCCTCAATACTTTTCTACAGGGCGCTGATGGACAACACCTTCGCCTCGCCTCTGGTGAGGATACAGGCGGAGCGCAAGCAGCAGGTGATTTCCAGCGGGGCTTACGGCCTGGTAAGGCACCCCCTGTACCTGGCAGGGATATTGATGTTCCTGGGGGCGCCGCTGCTGCTGGGTTCCCTGTACGGCCTGCTGATCGGTGTATTGATGTTTTTTCTGCTAGCGGCCCGGATAGTGGGGGAAGAGAAGATGCTGGTCAATGACCTGGAGGGTTATGCCGATTACAGGAAGAAAGTGAAATACCGGCTAATCCCTTTCATCTGGTAGACCGCTTATATTCGCGCATTAATTATGCGCAGAACGACCTCGGCAAAGCCCTCGCCCGCACCGTGTTCGCTGATATACCTGGCGGACTTGCGGAGCGTCTTTTTATCGATTTCAGGCAGGTCCGGGTTGGGAATAAGAACACTTTGTGTGAACAGTTTGAAAAGGGAAAGGTCGGTCATGGAATCGCCCACCACCAGCACCTCGTCCGGCCTGATCTTCGGCCCGTCCATCAGCTCCAGAAGCCTTTTCAGCGTGGTCCCCTTTTCAATGCCCTTCTGCATGAGGTGCAGTATATAGGTGGAGTCCAGCAACTGGACGTCCCCGACGCATTTTCTAAGATCTTTCATATCTACGCCGTCGGCACGGCAGACGATGTCGATCAGCCTCTCGGTGTTGTCTTCCCTCTCAGTAATGCGGCCCGCATACTTGGCCTTGAGTCTCGCCAGGGCCTCGACGGCAGGCTGGCGTGAATAGCCTAAATCTACTAAACCGCTTTTGTAAGTTATCCTGGCGACCGCGCCGTTTTCGGCTATCAGGGGCCCGCCGATATCCAGGCTGCGAGCCATGGCTACCAACATTGGGTCGGTGCGGCCGGAGACCAATCCCACCGTAATACCATGCTCTTTTAAATTCTGCATGGCATTGGCGACAGCAGGGCTGAGCTCATCGCCTCCGTTGTTGAGCGTGCCGTCAACGTCGGTCATGATGAGCTTTATACTAAGGGCTGTTTTACGTGTGATCCTGGTATAAGGTTGAATCATCCGGGTAAGTTTAACAAATTCTTAGGTTTTGAGGTTTAGCTCCGTGGTGCGGTTCAGGCCCTGGCCTTGTCGCCGCTCAGCTTGTAGCTGTTGCGGCCGTGCTCCTTGGTATAGTACATGGCGGCATCCGCCGCTTTGAGCAGGTCTTCGATATTGGAACCGTCCCGGGGAAAAACGGCTATGCCGATGCTGGTTGTCACCAGGAGCTCTTGCCCGTCGACTACAAACGGCTCTTGAAAAGCCGAGTGAATTTTCTGTGCCGTTTTAAGGACATCTTTGACATTGGTATACTCCGGTATCAGCACTACGAACTCGTCGCCGCCCAGCCTGGCCACCGTATCGCTCTTACGAACCATGGCAGATAAGCGGTCGGCCGTGGCTTTGAGGAGTTCGTCGCCGGCGGCGTGGCCCAGGGTGTCATTGATAGTTTTGAAGTTGTCCAGGTCGAGTTCCATGACAGCCAGTTTTCTATTGTTCCGCTGGGCCTGAGCGCAGGCAATGCCGAAGCGGTCATACAATAGCGACCTGTTGGGCAGGCCGGTAAGGGCATCGTGCATGGCCATAACGGCCAGCTTATTTTGCAGCTCCATGCGCTCGCTTATGTCCCGGCTCAGGCAGCGGAAGCCGATAACCTTCCCGCTGGCATCCTTTTGCGGCGATACCGAAATCTCACCGAAGCCTGTCATGCCGTCCTTGCGGATGAACTTAAAAACCAGCCCTCTTTGAGGCTCGCCGGTTAATACGACCTGAGTAAATCGCTCATGCATCTCTTCACGGTTCTCGACTGCGATATTGAGCCGTGAGTCCGTGCCGATTAGTTCTTCTTTTGAATAGCGCAACTCCTTGCACAGCATACGGTTTACAAAGGTAAAGTTGTTTGCCAGGTCCATCTCAAAGTAGGAATCATTCATCTCTTCCAGTATGGTGCGGAACCTCTTCTCCGAGTCTTCTACTATTTTCTGCAACCGTTTGACTTCAGTGACGTCGACCAGGGTGGTCCTGCTCATAAGGAAATTGCCGGCCTCATCCTTGATAGCCGTGGCGTTTACCAGGGTGGGGAAAATGGTGCCGTCTTTGCGTATCAGGTCAAACTCCAGGTCCTTGACCCATCCGCGCTCTTTGAAAATAGGGAAATTTCTCCGGAAAACTTCCTTGCTCTCAGCCGTGAGGAAATCAGTGAACTTTTTCTTGCCGATAACCTCGTCCTGCTCATATCCCAGCCAGGCGAGCTCAGTGTCGTTGACCCGCACATAGGTGCCGTCTTTATCCAGCGAGTGGTATCCCGCTGGCGCGTTATTATAGAGGTCCTCGATTCTCTCGGCAGCCTTTTGCCGCTCCTCCTCGATCTTTCTATGCTCGGTGATGTCGCGGACGATACCGATGACTGCTACAACTTTACCGTTGATATCTTTCATGGGGCTAAGGCTGGTGCTATTCCACATATTTTTGTCACCAAAAGCCAGAATCTCCTCAATTTTTATATTTATTCCAGTTTCGAATACTTTCTGGATATTAGCTGATGTACTGGCAGCAATTTGTTTTGGGAATATTTCAGTAAGTGACTTGCCGACCATATCTTCCGGCTTTTTATGGAAAAAGCCGGCTGCGAAGCTGTTCATGGACAAGATTTTCATTTCACTATCGATCACAAATATTTGGTCAACTGCGGCTTCAATAACCGCTCTATATTTTGCTTCGCTTTCTTTCAGCTTCTCCTCCGCCTGCTTGCGCTCGGTGATGTCTTTAACGATATGCACCGTGCCTTCGAGCCCGCCATTATCATTAAATATCGGTGAGCAGGATACTTCCATATAAATCCCCAGACGCGGCTCGAACACCTCTTCGCTTACGCCCGATTTACATTTAATCGCCTGATCATGAGGGCAATTCGGAATAGGGCCGGAAGACATGTGAACAATCTCGTAACAATGCCTGCCGATAAGCTCCTCCGGCCGCACCTGGAAAGCGTCGGCATAGGCTTGGTTCACCCGGATGAGCTTGAAATCCTTATCCTGGATGGAGATCAGGTCGGAAATGGCGTCAAAGGTGGTTTGCCACTGCTCGGACTTCCTTTTGGCGATATCTGCCGTCTCTTTGGCAGCCGTGATGTCCTGTAAGGTTCCTCCTACCCTGGTTATCAGGCCTTTTTCACTGTAAGCCTTGCCGACGGTGCGTATCCAGCGGCGGTTGCCTTTGGCCGTAATAAAGGGCAGCTCCAGGTCGAACGGCTCGCCGAAGATGACGGCGTGCTGTACGGCCTCAGTTATGACCGGCACTGCTTCGGCAGCATAAAATTTAATCGCGTCATCCACGGTAATACGGTGCCCCGGTTCCAACTCATAAATGCGGTATATCTCCTCGGTCCAGGTCAGCAAGCGAGTTTTAACATCGAATTCCCAGCCGCCTACGCTGGCCATTTTGCCGGTCTCGTTTAAAAGGTCCAGGGCGTAGGACCCCTCTTCTCTTGCTTTGAACTCGCTGCGCCTGAAAGAGTAGAGGCGGCTGGACGCATAGATGCCGATTATGTTGGCCAGGAGCAGCGCCGCTACCGAGGCATATATAGCTGCCCCCATGGCTGCATGGTGCAAGAGGAAGAGGTTAAGCCACTCGGCCAGCATGAACAGCATTCCGCCCATAGTCCTGAACATCAACCTCATAGGCATGCCCAGGTAAATTATCAAGATTAATACGACATCGATGGGGATATTCCCGATGTAGCTGGAAGGCCTGGTCAGGTTGATGGCGCACACCATCAGGGCGCTTAAAATAAGCCAGGCAAATAGATTCCAGTCGAATTTAACCGGGCTGCGGTTATTCCTGAGGAAAAGGATCAGACCGATGTTATAGACCAGGTATAGGCTGCGCAGTCCCATCAGATAGTAGAAGGTCGGAGTAAGACCGAAGAGAGCGTAGTCATTATAGGCGAAGGCCACCAGCAGTATAGTGAGAATGACCATGGAGACAGAGGCTGCCCTTGCATCTTCCTTAAGGTAGTGCAGCCTGTACTCCCTTTCCATGCCTTCCGGCAAATATCCGTCAAGCCATGGCAGGTTCAACCATCGCATTTACAGGAATTTCCCCTGACTTATTCTAATTTAAACCTGCCTTCCTTGAAAAGCTTCAGGCAGATATCTACTACATCCGGGTCATAAAGTTTGCCCCTGCCTGCCGATATCTCGGCCAGCGCCTTTTCGGGTCCCATCGCCGGCCGGTAGGGACGGTTTGATGCCATGGCTTCAACCACGTCCGCCACAGCCAGGATCCTGGCCTCAATAGAAATGTCCTGGCCGCATAGCCCGGATGGGTAGCCGGAACCGTCCAGCCTTTCATGATGCTGTAGCACGGTCTGCGCAACCGCGCAGGGGAAATCCATGCCCTTTATGATATCGTAGCCTCCCTGGGGGTGGGTCTTTATTATTTCAAACTCCAGCCTGTCCAGCTTGCCGGGCTTGCTGAGGATATCCGAAGGCACATAGATCTTGCCTATATCGTGAATGGTGGCAGCCATCTTGAGGCGCTCAATTTGATCGTCGGTTAGTCTCATTTCCGATGCTATGGCAGCGGAAAGTTCAGCCACTTTCTTTTGGTGGCCGGATGTATAGGGGTCCCTCATTTCCACCATCTTGGCCAGGGTATTGATGGCGTCGTTCAGAGTCTTTTTCAGAGCGGCATAGCTTATCTGCAGTTTTTCTTCGGATTGCTTGCGTTCAGTGATGTTGTCGAACAGGGCCACAAAGTATCCCTTTTCCGTGCTGTAAACAGAGATGGAGAGCCAGATGCCCAGCGACCTTAAAAAAATCTCGCATTTTTCGGGTCTGCCGGATAGGGATACTCTCCCCAATATTTCGAAAAGCTCGGGGTCTGATTCCCGTACGCCCGGGATGACCTCGGTCACCCTTTTACCTGCCACGTCCTTGACGCCGGTCAACCGCCCATGGGCATCGTTAACCAGGATGTAGACAAAGTCCTGCGGGCGGTCATCATCGAAAATCATCTGGCAGTAGGCCACGCCATTGAGCATATTCTCGAATAACGAACGGTAACGCCCTTCGCTTTCCTGGATTTTTTCCTCATCCAGACGGTGCTCGGTGATATCGGTAGCAAAAGTCAGAGTGGCGGGACTGTTCTCCCAGATTATGCCGGCTGAGCTGATACGTACCCATCTGATCTTGCCCTGACGATCAATCAAACGGATACTGTAGGTTGCATCGAACTCCTCGCCCGACAGTCGTTTTAAATGCCGCTCGATGACCATAGCTCTGTCTTCAGGGTGGACGAAGTCCATAAAGTATTTTGGCTCCCTCTCATCGAGCCGGTAATCTGCCATGGCAAAGGCCCTGGGGTTGGCAAACACGACCTTGCCGTTCTGGACAACAAAGATGCCTTCAGCGGCATTATCCACCAGGGTGCGGTATCTATCCTCGCTCTTGCGCAGGGCTTCTTCGGCCGCTTTGCGGCCGGTGATATCTATATGCTGGATTACGGCGTTCGTGACCTTTCCATTCCGGTTGATAATGGGAAAAATCGTCACATCCAGGAATACTGAGGCCTGCCTTTCAAGGGTGAGATCTTGCAGCAACGATGTGTCATATTTGAGCTCAAACCTGGCGACCTCCCCCTTACTAAATACGTTTTCCGCCAGGGGCATAAAACCCTGACTGTCAACCAGGTTATCCTTGAAGATATTGTATTTCCCGACGACGTCCTTTTCTGTGATATTTAATAATTTGCAGCAGGACTCGTTTATTCGAATAAGCGTGCCTTTGTCATCGGAGATCCACATGGGGGTGGGGCTTTGCTCGATCATGCTGTTAAGGAAAGCGCTGCTGATCCTGAGCTCTTCCTGCGTTTTTACCAGATCGGTAACCTCATGGAAGAATTCCAGCTTGGAGATGCTGCCGTCCGGGTTCCTGAGAGGGGTATCGAACAGGTCGTAAGTCCTGCCTGTCCTGGGGTTAGACCACCGCCAGCTCACAGATTTGCCCTCGAATACCTCCTTATTCACGCACCAGGGGCATACCTGTTTGCGGCCGTGGAAATACTTGTAGCATTTCTGATTGCCGGGCGCTCCGAATTCCCGTGCGATTACAGGATTGACATATTCAATATCGCAATTGCGGTTTACTATATAGGCGCCATCGCTCATGGCGTTGAGGATGTCCTTCAAATAGTCCAGTGAGTCCTTCGTAATACCTTTCGTTGTCTTCTGCATATTTCACTCTTTCTCTATCCGGCATGAAATCAGCAGTGCCAAAATCTTTCAGTTTGCCAATCATCCCGCCATATTTCTTTTTAAAAAATAAAAAACCGGCCATTTGCAAATGGTCGGTTTCAAATTTAGCTATTCTTTATAGATGACTAAATCACAGCATTCCCGTATGCACGGCTATTTGTAAATGATTTGTTTTAACATTCACTAATCCTTAATGCTAGTTATATTGACATAAAATGTCAAATACGCATGAACGTTACGCACGATGAGGCGCTTGCCAGTCGTGAACTAGGTGGAGCGGGTCAAGAAGTATGGGGCATCCCATTTTAAAAACGCATAGGGCGCGAAGGCGATGGGATCCAGCTCCGCCACAACATCGCCCTTCAACATGGTATTATCGCCCACTGCGTACGCTGCGCCGAGAATCCTGACGACCTCAACCTCTGCCCACGGGTCGTAGTCGGAATGCCCTAGCTCCACCTCTGCTACACCGAGCTCCGCCACCTTGGGACGCAGTACTACCCTTTCCCTGATGAGGCGCGGATTATAGTCGAAGCCGCTGCCATCCGAAGCAAAGAAATGCTTTACGTTGTAGGACACGGTCCCCTCTTCGGAAGATGAGTTAAGAACAATATCCACAAATTCACTGGTATTGGGCGTGCCGGTGAGTTTAACGCGGAGTTTGAAAAAGCACAGGCCGTGCCTTTCCAGGCTCCCTTCCATGGTGCTGCCGTTTCTTTTTAGCTGTATATTGGCCATCTTCTTGGGATATCCGAACACTTCCCGGCCGCCGGCCATGGCCAGGTCGCCGGTTACCGGCATGGCCAGGCAGTAATTGCCTTCGACGCCATCGTAAATAGCCCTCAGGAACAGGGCTCCCTCATAGTAAGGAGGTCCGAAGCTGGTTTTGGGATAGTAGGCTACAAAGGCCGTGGCGATGGGTTTGGGGGCGGGCGCCAGGGGAGCGGGCAACAGGCGTTTAACGATTTCCGGCTTAGTCTCCCACATTACCGTCAACATCTCAGCATCATAGAATTCGGATGTCTGACGTGCTTCAACCAGTTTAGCCAGGTCTTCCCAGCTTTGTACAAAACCCATGATGATTCTCCTTTTTATCGTTGATTGCTGTGCGTCTCAGTTCGCGCCGGCCTGTACACCAGTCATACACTGTAATGACAGTATATAGTCTCCAGCATTGGTAGAGTCAAGCCTTTGCATGGTTATCAGAGCGACCCGGCAGCCACTGCTGCCAGGAAGTCCAGCGCATGGTAATCTCAAGGTCTTTGACGCGTCCCTAGCTGGCAATTGATCCGGTCTGAAAAACGCGCCTGGAGGGATTCGAACCCACGACCCCCGGTTCCGAAGACCGATGCTCTGGTCCGCTGAGCTACAGGCGCATGACGAAAAATGAAGCTAAAATCGGCAATTTAAAAGTAGACATAACGGCACCAACGCCATTTTTGCTAATAATTTGCTAATAACGTTTTTCAAATGCCTTCATTTTCAGTCGAAGTATACTGGTTGCCAAAAGCATCGTCAAAGCGTTTAGCTGCTGCTTCTTGCATGCCAGTGGCTACATGGCGCCCTAACATTTCCTTTTGTCCTGGCAGGTGTTAAAATTAAATAGGAATTGTGATTAACGAAAGATCCCAAATAGATATCCCGATAGACGTACACTTCAAATGCCCTTGTCAGCATAAAGCCGCAACGCGTAGGGGGTAGATACAATGGCAATCGAAAGTGATGCTTCACAAAAGATGCTCAGCAGCCTCGTGCAAGTAGTAAACAGCATGGTCAACCTCCACGATCCCACCGCTGCCGGACACCAGTGCGACGTAGCCCTTCTCGCCAGGGCCATAGCCGAGGAAATGAGTAATGACCGGAAAGTGGTGGACTGCGTGTTTCTCGCTGGTCAGATACATGATATTGGCAAGATTGCCATACCATCCGAGATCCTCGCCTTCCCCGGCAAGCTTGACGATATTCAGCAGATGGTGGTAATGTGCCATCCCGAGGTCGGTTATGAGATTTTGAAGCCTATTGACTTCCCCTGGCCCGTTGCAGATGCCGTCCACCAGCACCACGAGCGGCTTAATGGGTCCGGTTATCCTTATGGCCTTACTGGAGATCAGATGAGTGTGGAATCAAAGATCCTCGCCGTAGCCGATGTCGTCCAGGCCATGCTCACAAATCGCTCTTACCACCCACCATTGGGGATAGAGAATGTCGTGCACGAACTGGAAGAGCACAAGGGAATTCTGTATGATGCCGAAGTGGTGGATTGCTACAAACGTATTTCAACCCGTAACGGTACCGGGTTAACTCGGTGCGGGAAGAGCTGACCGCACAACTAGCGTTCCAGGATATACTCGTCACCCGCTGAAGCTATAGAAATATTCTTCTTAGCCTGCTTAATGATGACCGGGTCTTGTGTCAGTTCCAGCACCTTCTTAAAATCGGCTATAGCCAGGTCATTCGTCTTCGAAAGGATATAGAGTATACCCCTGTTCATGTAAGCTTCCGGCATTTTGGGGTCCAGCTCTATTGCCTTGTTGAGGTCTGCCAGGGCCGCATCGTATTTGTCCATTTCATACAGAGCCCATCCCCTGTTGTTATAGGCAAAGGCCAGCTTCGAGTCAATCGCCAGTGCCCTGTTCAGGTCGGTAAGCGCCTGGTTCCAATCTCGCATCTTATCCAGGGCCCAGCCCCGGTTGCTGTAGGCATCCGCCAAAGTGGGGTCAAGTTCGACGGCGCGGTTCAGGGATACGATAGCTGCATCATAGGACTGGTCCAGGATTAAGGTCCTGCCCTGGTTATTATAAGCCTTGGCCAGGTTCTTGTACGCCGTGGAAGAGTTAAAGCCCAGTTGCAGCGCCATGTTCAGGTCTTCGATCGACTTATCGTAATCGCCGGTGCCGTCATAGGCCCAGCCCCGGTTATTGTAAGCCTCGGCCAGCTTGGGATCCAGCTGGATGGCCTTGTTCAAGTCATCGATGGCTCCGGTGAAATCCTTCTTATCGATGCGCGTTAGCGCCCGGTTGTTGTAGGCTGTGGCCAGCTTCTTATTGGCTTCCGGCATATCCGCCTTAAGATCAATGGCCTTCTGGTATTCGGCAATGGCGGTATCCCAGTTGCTTTGCTTGGCATTTGAGTCCCCCAGCCACATATGATCAGCAGACGAACCCGCGGCACATGCACAAATGGATAAAAGAAATACAGCTAGGAGCACGCTAAACCCAATGCGCATATTACACCTCTTTCTCATACAAGATTACCCATGCTGCTGACCGGATATATAAGCCTCTTGACCTGCCCTATCTTCCAGAAATAAACGGGGATTCTCGCCAGCATTGAATTCAATCGAATAAACTGCCCGCCTGCGCGGGCGAGGAACCCTATTCATATACCGATTGCGTTACGTTAGCTTGGGTTGTGGGCACCAGTTCCCCGAACGAGCCGCCCACAAAAGAATACCCATGCGTGCTCTGGGTCGTGATGTTAAAACCGTAAATAGGTGTAACGGACAGCACCACCGAGAATATAATCAACGCCAGGACGACGGCCAGTATCGTCTTGGACTGCCACTTCTTAAAATCTATTCCTGCCAACTTTGCACCTCCGATTTGCCCTTCCAGCGCTGTGACACACTCTTTCTATCTATTATAGTCTACTACGATTATAACAACCAGCATAATACCTGTCAATATGTTAACACAGCTATGTCCACGAAATAGCTGCAAGTATTTCTCCACGACCATTCCATAAGGGCAATTCCCTATTCTACCGCGTCAACATAGATATATAGAGGTTCCTTGAAATAAGGTTTTCCCTCGCCGCCTTTATATAGATAAAAATTAATTTTTTGGGCAGCACCCGCTTTTGCCAGGACAAAATCCACTTTTCCTTCCCACTTTGCTCCATCAGCAAGCGCCCAAGTCGACGTATCGCTAACCACATTTTCATCTGTGACTGCTCTGATCGAGTAGGCTGTCGTCTGGCTTTCATGGTTTATCACTACTGCCGTGATGGTTACATTGTCACCGGCCTTAATCTGCGTGGGATAGTTCTCGGCCTGGCCTTCAGCGTTAAGGATATAGAATTCAGTCGGCGCCGGTTTCTCCGGCAGGGCAACTTCAAAATAGATTAGACTGCCCGCTATGCCAAATACCGCCAGCAATGCAGCAACCCACACAACCTTCTTTGCCCGCGGCATCCCCTGCCACCCTTCCCAGTGGGGTACCATTGATATGTAGAGGCGCATTTCCACCGGCAGCACCAGTTCCCTGATGAATCCGATGATGGCGGCAATCAGTGTAAATGCCGCAACAGACAACAGTATTGGCATCAGCTTAATGCCCCAGGGTGTGAAATTCAGAAATAAGCCGATGATCGGCACGGCCGCAATGCTCACGCCGAAACTTAAGGCGATGCGCTCGACCATTCCTATATCAACCTGTTTTGGAAATAAAGCAGATAGCACAGCATACCCGGGGAAGAAGAGCAGGCACAGGAAACTCACGATAATGCGCACCGGGCCGGAGGTGAACAGGGCCAGGGGGATTAGCGCTACCGTCAAAATGACTATTGCTGCCAGTATTACGCGGTTGTAGAATCTCATTTTACTATTGTAAATACGCCGGTTGTCCCGTTGATATCGACGGTATAGCTTCCCGGGTCTATTAGCACTACTTTAAAATTCAGATGCATTATGGTATTCGGCAATATGCTTACTTGCCGTATGTTGAACACTTGGCCGTTAATCTTTAGTATGACTTGATGCCCGATCTGGCTGCTGTCCAGGTTGGTACCGCTGAACCAGATGTTCACCATCTCTCCCGGTCGTGCCGTCAGCGGCTCGATCCTCACATCGCTTATTTTTAAGGGAGTTACCGCTTTTTCTGTGACCGAAACCGGTGTTTTGCCTGCTGATTTTTCTTCGGCGGGTTGAACATCAGGTATCTTGGCTGGGCTCGGATCCTCCACAGCTACGGCCATGATATCCGCCGGGCTCAACTGGTCTTCAGGCGGTTCCCTATCATTACTATTCCGGATCAGCACGTACCCGGCAAACGCCAATGCCGCGATAACAACAATTATGCTGACCGCTGTCAGCGTGGTCTGGGCCCCGGCTTCCATGGCCCCGCACGCTGGCAGCAGCATGCTGCATTGATAGAAAAGCGCCATCTAGCTACCAAAACCTCCCATAAATTTTTACCAGAATATTGCTATTTAGTTATTATTAGTTACTTTAACTTACTTGACAAGGAATATCATATATTATAGTCTTAACTTGCAATATTAGGTTGAAGGGATAGGTATATGGTAACGACGGTAACTATCAGCACAATCACGATCATCGCCGCCTCCAGTATAGTGGTAGGCATTGGTATATTCGCCACTGTATTGCTAATCGGCTTTCTCTCAACACGGGAATTACTCCACGCTGACGGCGGGGTTAAGCAGAAGCTGTTGGCTAAGTCGCTACTGGTTGGTATTATCCCGCTATTGATTGGTTTTCTTATCATTGTTGCTCTCAAAGTCGCCGAGATACTAGCTTAGAATAAACGGCGCTATTAAGAATAAAACGACATTGGCAGTGCCGTGTGAAAGGATCGCTCCCAGCAGCGATCCTGTTCTTTTTACCATAGCAGCGAAAAACAAAGCCACAAAGAATACGAAAACGACGTCGCCCCACGAGTAGAAGCCCAGGTGCAGGACCGCGAAAATCAGGCTGACAAAGATAATCCCCTGCCGTCCCATTGCCTTTTCAGACAGCTTCTGCAGGATGCCGCGGAAAATCAGCTCCTCTATCATGCCCGTTGTGATTATTAGCACCAGCGCTGGCAGCCAGATGCTCTGCAGCGAGAACGTATTTATTAACGGACTCGTACCGATAATAAGATACTCTACTAATCCTAATGCGGCGCCGCTGATAATGCCCCCGATGATCTGCAACGGCCAGTAGCGTAGGGTGAGGCCGACCTGGGCGGGCTTAAGGCCTGTCACCAGCATTACAACTATGGCAGCCGCTAACAAAGGAGTATAAATTATGGGAAACCTGAAGACCAGCGAGAGTTGTCCCAGGGGTAAAGCGATGCTCATGATACGTACCAGGGGCACCAGGCTCAGCGCCAATACCAGGTTTCTTTTCCCCGGATCCGATATGAAAACGGACTGAACGATAAATGCTGTGAGAATTAAACTATAGCCGATCACGCCGGCCAGCGGGTAAAGATAAACTGTCAATACCTCTGCCGCAGTAATGGCAACCAGGTATATCCAGAAAGGCCATGCTATAGCTTTAGATGAAGTCGATTCTATGGCTTTCACTTCACATTGATCCATAAACGAAGCGATAGATAGGGGGTAACCTGCCCGGTTTTGTAACGGTTAAAATCTTGTTCAGCAAATTTGATTTTCCTTTGTCATAGAATTAGCGAATATCATAGCAAAATAGAACTGAAAAATATAGAAGGACGTGTAGATTTATGCATCGGCATTAATTGATACTATCAACTGCCGGTTGCCCGTGATAGAATTATCTGCAATTCACACACAGGGTGGCGGGCTATATGTATAGGGTATTCGGCCTCTTACTGATATTGGCGCTGGCCTTCTATCTGGCCTTCATCCCCCATATCGGCTATGCCTATCCGCTTCATGGGGACGAGTGGATGCATATGACCTATGCTGAAACCATTGCCGGGACCGGCTCCATTACCTTTCCCGACCCCTTTACGGGCTTGACCGACATTAAATTGGGAGGCAACCTCTGGGTGGGCTATCATATCCTCTGGTCCATCTTCCAGCAGGTCAGCGGCATAGACTGGATAATTCTTTTCAGGTACTTTCCCTCCATCATATTCATGCTTACCGTCCTGGCTGTCTATATCTTAGCCGCCAGGCAGGGCTACGGGTTGGAAGCTGCCTTCTTTACCTGCCTCATACCCACTACAGGCGGTCTGCTCGGCCCCGCCTTCATGGTTCCCATGGCTCTGGCCATGCTCTTCATACCGCTGTCGCTATTTCTCGCCTTCAATATAAAGAAGTGGCCTTCCTACCCGCTGATATTTCTCTTTACCGGTTTCCTTTTGATATCCCACGCTACAACTGCCATCGCCCTCTGTATCATTCTGGCTCCCTATATCCTGTTAAATATCAAGGGGAATATCCGCCACGCAGCGGGAGTGTTGGCCGCCCTTGTTCTGCCCTTTGCCCTGTCATTGCCCTGGACTTTCCAGATAGCGGTTCAGACCGCCCGGCAATTGTTAGTACCGCAGTATTTCTCCCCTTTCATTGAGCTGCCTGACCTATTATTAGAGTATGGCTTATTGCCTATCGCCTTCAGCTTCATCGGTACCGTCATATTAGTAATGAAGGGCGGCAAGAAAAACCTTGGTTTGGTGTCCGGGCTGGCTTTATTGCTCATCATAATGCTCGTATTTATCAGGTTCCATTACGGTTTGTCCACGGTATATGAGCGTGGCCTGACAGCCATGCTGTTGATTTTAAGCATCCTTGCCGGCGCGGGATTATTCCGGCTGAGAAAGCTTAAGCTGCCCGCCAATTTTCTGGACAGACATAAATCCATTCTTCTCAGAAATAGCACTAATATAAGCTGTGTGTCTCTGGTTGTATTAATCCTCGCCGTTGCTATCCCAACCCGCCTCAATGCTGTCTTTTACCATATGATTGACGACGAAGACTACCGGGCATTTACCTGGATTAACGATCATGTTGGAACGGACTACAGTTCAGCACTGGTAGATCCGTGGAAAGCCACGGCTTTCTCTGCCATCACCGGTAAAAAAGTCCTTCATAGGATATGGCCCAAGCAGGACCCGATTGACGATAGGATTTACAGTTACCTGAAGGGTGGATGTCAGGACCCGGTTTTTCTGAGGGACAACAAGGTGTCCTTTATCTATAACCTGTTGCCATGCGATAATCGCGATTTGATTGAAGTAAGTGACCGGGTATTTGTAACAAATCCAAATATATATGTTACTTTTGCAGCAAATGATCAGTTACAGAATGCCGGCTTCGAGGCCGTTTACGGAAATCCGCCTGCACACTGGGGGAAATGGTCACAGAATTGCAAACCCACTTTCCTGTATCCCGAACCGGGCCGGATCGGAGGGTCATCTGTCGCTATACAAATGATGGAACTTGAACCATTTACGCCGTGGCCGCAAGCGATATGGCTTCAGAACATCCCGGTTCAGTCCGGTAAATCCTATACAGTTGGGGGCTGGATTAAAAGTGAAAATATTGAGGGAAAAGGCGGTGCAATGATTGTGCCTCAATGGAAAGGACCGGGGAATAAATGGATTAGTCAAACCGCGTTTATGCCATATCTGAAAGGGGCAACTGGCTGGACTTATTACCAGGGTAATGTCACCGCTCCGCCGGGAGCAACTATCTGCACAGTATGTTGCTTTATGGCTGGCTGTTCAGGTACAGCCTGGTATGACGATATCTCATTCAAAGAGAAATAAATTAAAGAAGATCATTTTGGGAGGATACATCGGGATGACAACGTAAGTATATCTTTAGATTGTCATTAGATTTAAGGTATACTTTATAGGTAATTCAATGATTTCTTGAGGGGCTATTTTTTGAATTCACGGTTCAATATCGATCTGGCTCTGGTCTTGATCTTATCATTTATTCTAATTTTAATAATTCTTTTTATCCCGATTGATGCAATCAGGATCATTCTAGGGCTGCCGTTCATACTGTTTTTTCCGGGCTATACACTGGTCGCCGCATTATTTCCCGGAAAATCCGGCTTACAGAGCGTAGAAAGGCTGGCACTGAGCATCGGTTTAAGTCTGGCTATAATGCCGCTTATCGGCCTGATCCTTAACTGCACGCCATGGGGTATAAGGCTCCACCCCATACTAATTTCCCTTACCGTCTTTATCATGGCGATGTGCACAATTGCTTTTTTACGGCGAAACCGTTTATCCGATGATGATAAATACGACTTCGGCTCTATGCTAACCATCCGCAAAGCCGGAGCAAAAGAAGTTCCTGCCACAGACGGCATGCCCTCCCTTAAAAAGAAAAAATGGATGGATAGACTGCTTAATATTGTACTGGCACTGGCCGCCGTTGTCTGTATTTGCACCATTGTTTATGCGATCGTAACACCGAAAACAGGCGAGAAATTTTCCGAGTTCTATGTACTGGGAAACGAAGGCAAGGCGGAGAATTATCCGCGTGATGTTAAACTGGGGTCTCCAATATTGCTTACTATAGGTATTGTGAACCATGAACAGGCGGAAACTGTGTATACCGGTAAAGTGACTATTGACGGGGTCAATAATATTGCCTTACCCACGATAACGCTGGCTCCAGAGCAAAACCAGGAGCAGGTTATTTCGTTCACCCCCACCAAAGTGGGCCAGAGTCAGAAAGTGGAGTTTTTACTATTTAAGAATGCGGAGACAGAACCGTATTTAACGCTTCATATCTGGGTGAATGTGAGAAAGTAGAACTAGATACGTACCTAATTTTGTTTGACATCAATAGTAATCAACTGGCATGTGCCGGTAATAGGGTAGCGGTTTAAAGATGAACAGTCCGGGAGGTATCAATTTAATAGCGTATCTCCGCGATCCCTTAAGAAACAATGCTCTCTTTTTTATGGCTGCCAATGCCAGCAATAATCTGATAGGATTTTTCTTCTGGACGTTGGCAGCAAGATTATATACCGTTGAAGATATCGGCAAAGCAACAGCATTAATCTCAGCCGCTAATTTATTAATTCTCTTCGCGGGCCTGGGCATGGGCATTGGAGTTATTCGCTTTCTATCGGAAGAAAAAAATAAAACCGCCTTAATTAATACTGCCTTCACAATATCCGAAGTCACTGCACTGATATTATCCTTAATTTTTATCCTGGGCATTGGGGTATGGTCACCAGCTTTAGCTTTTATTTATGATAATTATCTGCTTATAGCGCTGTTCATCATATTTGCCGTATTTAGTGTTATCCAATCATTACTGTCATTTACCTTTGTTGCCTTTGGTGCCGCTAGATATTCATTTTATCAGAGCCTGATCGTAGGTATAAAAGTGATCATCCTGATTTTCCTTATACATCTGGGGATAACGGGCGTTTTTGCTTCGTTCGCATTAGGACCTATAATCGCTGTTATCGTAACTTATATCATTTTTCTGCCGGCAGTATATCCGGGATATAAATTCATCCCTTCTTTTAACGGAACAATTCTCGATACTATAGTGCATTTTTCCTTGGGTAATTACTTCGGTGAGTGTTTTAAATCATTAACAGGCGTACTTGTGCCGCTCATTATTATTAATCTGCTGGGCGCTGAAACAAACGCCTATTTTTACGTAGCCTGGATGATTTCTGGGATCTTCTTCATGGTTTCCTATTCCATCAATTATTCATTGATAGCGGCCACAGCGCCTCATCCTGAAGAGCTCCGCAAGCAAATTGTTAAGGCGTTGAAATTTGCTTTACTGATTCTGATACCGGCAATCATAGTCGTCTATTTTGCAGGCGGATTTATCCTGTCATTATTCGGAAAAGAATATGCACAGGGAGGGCTGGACCTCTTACACATACTGATTGTTTCCAGCATACCGGTGGCTGTGAATGAAATTTACGTCGCCGTTTACCGCATTAGAAAGCAGATAAAACCAATTATTCTAATATATGGCTTTATAGCGCTATTTTCTATTGGTGCAGGATATATACTTCTTAAAATACTGGGATTAACAGGAATTGGTATAGCCTGGCTGTCAGCTCATTGCATTATGATGATGATCCTTTTTGGAATTAATCTAAAATATATTCGGTCAACTACTAATGTGAGTAATCCCCCCAATAAGTAAAAGTAATGGTCTTTATCCCAATCTTGATAAATGGACCAATAATCCTCATATCACCTACTAAAAGCCTCCCCTTTTCTTACCAACCGTAGTGCTAGTTTTGCAGATCATCTTATCGTATTGGGCCGCGCGGTGGCCGCTTTTCCCGGGATGACGTGCTCATCTTCCTCAGCGATACTCTAAAATAGCCCGAAGTCAAAATTTGATCTATACGCCTTGTTAATACAAAACTCCGCCAGGGCTTGGCAGGCTTCGCTGGCGGAGTCTGGCACAGGGAGAAAACCCGTGCTTGTCGGCTATTCTAACAAAGCTTCAGTGACAACTCAATCAATATCGTTCATATCTCATCAATTCATAGTACTTTTGTACTAGTCAGCTAATAGTACTTTGTGACCAGTAGTACTTTTAGACCATAGAAAAGGGACTAATGGGCTATTATCTTTAGCTTCAACGCAGCGTATATTGATTACAGTCCGATAAATACAGGGCGAATAACGAAACTCCGCCAGGGCTTGGCAGGCTTCGCTGACGGAGTTTAGCACGGGGAGAAGAACCATGCTACGTTTACATGGAATTATCCGGCGTCAGACCGCTGCACGCAAACAGCTGCACGTTATTAATAAGTCCCTGCTATTCTGTTTTCTTTTAATGGCTTGCTTGAGTACTATTTGCAGTGTAGCATTGCCACCCGTCGCTCTTGCATCTAATATAGATGGCAAATTTTATTTGCCTGAAAATCTATTCTCAGATACCGCAACATATTTCATAGCAGCCTCAGATGCTACAGCAACAGAAAAGGCACAGGCTGATGTTGTATGTGATGGAAAGGCAGACCAGGTTGAAATTAATGCAGCTATTATAGCAGGACACAATCATATCGTACTATCAAGTGGTACTTTTGCAATTGGTGCACAGATTGTTTTGGCAAGTAACATATGGCTTCAAGGGCAAGGTGCTGGAACTATTATAAAAATTGGTGGCGATTATTCTGGCATAAAAGTCATAGGTTGTACATACTTTACTCTATCTGATTTTGAAGTAGATGGAGATAATAAAAACACGGGTCTTGGAAGTCATTCTATTTATATCCGTACGGGATGTTCTCATTTCACAGTTAGAGATTTACGAGTAGTAAACTCCCATTCCTTTTCACTTATGTTTGACGATGATTGTAGTTATGGCGTAGTTGATAATATTTATTGTTTAAGTTCCAATGAAGCATATCACGATGGAGTACATCTTAATGGTTGTAGCAATATGACAGTAAGTAATATTTATGGTTCAACTGGTGATGACTTATTGTGTATTGGGTCCAAAACAGTAGCCACCTCTCATATAACAGCAACAAATATTTCAGGAGTTTCTGGTATGGCGCATCTATGCAGAATATATATTGCAGAGCATGCTTCTGCAGGGGCGGCTGTATCAGATATTACTGTTAGCAACATATCCGGCACTGCTAAGAGATTATTGATTATTAACAGCGACACCAACGGAACTATCAGTAGAGTTTCTGTTAATAATATTAGTGGGGTTGGAACTGCTAATGGAATCCGTGCTGATACGACCGCTGGCGGGACTATTTCCGACATTAATATTGATGGTTTTAGTGTTAGTGGCTCCAGTACCTATGGAGTATTTATTAATGGCGTAACCAGGGGGGCATTGACAAATGGCTCAATTCTAAATTGCTCTGACCATTCTCTACTTCTAAGAGCCAATACAGCCTTCAAATGCGATAACATCAATATTAAAACAGAGGTTGCAAGCCGGTCAGGTGTGGCGGTAGATTGACCCCACCCCCGTAATTTAATCAATAATAACTTCATTTATTCTCTAAATAATACAATTTTTCATGATTGTTATCATATATATTGGCAAATGAAATTTGATTATCAATATTTAATATTAGAGAACTATTTGGGATGTTGGACAACCCGCCCCATTTAATATATAACTTATATTCTGTATTCAATTGAGATAACGCAATATAGTTGCAAATAGCATAATCCATGTTTTCCGTTCTCAAATTATCAATATCTTTGGGTGATTGAGATTTGAATAATTCTTCTATCTGATTTCCCCACAATCCCATTCTATTGCCAAAAGCAGTAATGCTTTCAGTCATCTGAGTATCGGCTAAATAACCAGTATTATTATTTGTTTTATCATTTATCCACATAGAAAAAGTTTTTAAAGAAATCGGTGTTTCTTCTGGAATTAATCCTTTGGTATATATTTGTGGTGCAAAAGCAGTTAGTGGTCCTAATATTAATGTGATAATACAAAACCCCATTATGATTGTTTTACTATACTTAAACCGATAAGTATAGAAACTATGCATGATCATAAATGCAGCGGATATTGATAAGGGAAAAACTAAGTAATCAATGATTCGAAAACCTTCTACTGAAATCCCACCAGGCCCACCAAGTGGAACAATAAACGCCACCCCAATCAATAAAAAAATAAAAAATGACCAGATTGTCGTAATTTGCATTAGTCTATTGTCTTCCATTTTGTAAAATTTATGCTTTACACTTTTTAAAATTGAATACATAATGCCTGAGATTCCCAATAACGCAATAGAAAAATATTGTATTAAACGTCCAATGGCTAAATAGGATGGGAAAAATGTTTCACTGGCATGAGAAGGCCAGGATAATTTAGAAATAAACCCATTTTCCATAACATTCTTTAATTGAACAATAAAGGCCTTTATATTATGTGCAATAAATCCCGGAACAGTTATGTATATCCACCATGAAACCAGTGACACTGACCATAGAATTATTGTTGTTACAGGGATTTTTGTCTTTGTTTTGTTTAGATAATCAAATAGGACAATAATTATAATCGTAAACAAAAATACTACCGAATCTAATTGATGAGAAACAATTGATAGCACTATTGAAATGAATAGGATAATTGTCATAGAAATGCTGTTTGTATTTATTCTCTTAAATATAATAAATAAAGCCATAAAAAAGCCTAAACGAGATAATTCTTGTACTATTACATGTGTTCTATTTAGTATTGACACCACTATAAGTGCATAAAATAGTAAAGATAATAATGAAATATTACTTTTATTTGTAATTGTTAAGACAAATAAATATAGGAATAATGATACCATTATGCCAATAGTAACGGTCAGCAAATAATATTCTACAGGCATGTTGAAAGGCATAATAATATATACGAACGCCAATAAAATATGAGCTCCCGGCCACGATGAAAACACCTGGTGAGGTATTAAAGGTAAATCCTTTGCGATATAACCATTTTCAATTATATAATCTGCATATAAAACATGATGATAGTTAAATCCCCATGGTAAGTTAGTGAGCAATAATGGCAAAATCGAAGGAATGATGATTACTATTAGGCAGCTTATTAAGTTAGTGGATTTATTAGTATCATGAAAAATATTAAACACTAAAATGGAGAGTGCCGCACCATAAAAAATGAAAAAAATTAATGAAAATAGGGGATTATAGTTAATTAATAAAAGTGCCGTAATAGCACATAAAATATTAATATAAAATATTTTGTAAAAATATTTAGGATTATTCATGTACTATACTATGACCTGGTTATCATTATGAGGAACATAGGCAAAAACCAAAGTTTCATATCAGCTATCTTACCACCATCTCGTAAATATTCTCTACCTTTTTTGCCATGTTTTCCCGTGAATACTTGAGCTAATGTTCTGGATTAAAAATGCTCTTCCCATCGAATAGAAAGTCGCCGTGTACGTTAAGCAGGTCAAGTACGGTTGGGGCGATGTCCATTAATGTTATATTAAATTGGGAGAAATTTTCTGAACCCGGATAGGATATTAGAAATACCGGGGAATCTGAGCGGTGCGATCCCGGATGTATTTCATGCGTTCCGGATTTTCCCATGATTGGGCAGTGTATGGACCATCCTATTCCATATCCCTCCTGCAACTCAAAAACAATGTCAGGGTACCGATTAATGAACTCGCCCTGATACAGCTCTTCGCGTCGGCAGATCCACTTCATTATATTGATACCAGAAGTTGGCTCCCTAATTATGGAAAGCCTGTCAATAATTGCGCTCCGCAGCTCTTCGTAGCTATTCCTCTTTTTGGCATCACCGCTTATTTCAATGCCCCCGTACGAGTAAGCTTTTATGCCGGAAAGGTCGGAAACACAGGCTATAGTCTTATCCCAGTCAACCCCTGATGGTGCGGCATAGATTTTCCTGGCCCAGGGGAATAACCTAAGTAATCGGGCAGCTATTACCTCAACACCATGCACAGAGATAAGACGGTCAGCCGCTCTTTTGGCCATCTCAGTGAATCTACTTAAATTGCTCTGATGGTTTTGTCCGCCTTTAGATACCAGATATCCTTCTTTCCTAAGGATCTCATTAATGTTGACAAGGTTGACAGGGCGCATACCGTGTCCGTGGTCACTGAAAATAATTACCGTTGATCCAGAATTAACGGCGGACAGAAGCTCTCCTATCTTTTTGTCATAAAGGACGTAAAAGTCTTTTATCACATCTTTAAAAGGAGTACCTGCCACATGTGTGGGATCTTTATCATCATGGTGGGACCAGAAGCAGTGTTGAATAGAATCAAGAACCGAGGAGTACATAAAGAACAGGTCCCAGTCATCCTTTCTCAGCATCTCAATCCCAAATGAGAATTCGTTAGAGAGAAGATTCTTGCATTTAGCAATAATCTTATATAGTGCGGATGCTTTTAGCGATGAAATCTCTTGGATCATGTTCAATCCGCTTAAGTCCTTATCTTTGCCAATTTGCGATGGGTATGCCGCCGGTGCACAATTTGCGCCGAGGTGGCGCATGGATCTGGATACCATCACTCCGTTGACAGGCCAGGGGGGGTAGACTGCCAGAGGAAAAAGTACACATACTTTCTTTTGATGCTGGCTGAGGTAATCCCAGAAACAAGTGCCCTGGAGTCTTCCCCGAATGGAATTTTCCGAATCATCAAGGGCTGTGACAAAGCTCTTATTATCCAGCGGACTTCTAAAATATACAATGCCTGTAGACGCAGGGCTTTTTCCTGTATAAATGGATGCCCATGCCACGGGTGAATCAGGTGGGAAAACTGATTGCATGTGTATTTTAGGTGCATTTTTCATAAGTTCTCTTAGATTCGGGAGTTCGCTTTCGAACTTTGACAGAAGGATGGAATCAAGGGCGTCAATGCCAATCATTACGACTTTGTTCACTTATGAAATCTCCCTTACGGCGCTCCAAATAGTTGACTGCAAGGCAGGCAGCGTATTGGTACCGTCAATTATGGTAAAACCGTATTGCTTTGCCAAACTTAGATATAACTCTCTCCGTTCGCTTAGGTGAGTTATAGAAGGTATGTCGTCCTTGCGTTTTATAGCCACCTCCTCCGGTGCATCTATAAGTAACACCAAAGATGGTTTAGGGAGCAACCGCTCAAAAGCCCTGAGCATGTAGCTCATTTTTCTCTCTGTGTAGGAAAGAACAACCGCCAAATCAATAAGTACATCGTAAACGTAACGGTCACTCACGACGCTCGCTCCCCGCATCATTGGGATGCGAACATTCAACAGAAGTTGGATAGCATAATCGAGACAAAAAATAGA
Organism: Dehalococcoidia bacterium; assembly: GCA_003142375.1. Lineage (GTDB taxonomy): Bacteria > Chloroflexota > Dehalococcoidia > GIF9 > UBA5629 > UBA1162. The sequence continues at coordinate 151,712 of PLME01000005.1, forward strand.
TTCGTACACGGTTCTCATTAATGGATTACGCAGCACCTTTCTTAGCGTCGTGGAATAACGCATGTAGGTTCCCGGCGTTGGCTCATGACGGGGGATGAATAATGCCTTCCCTACCCAGAAAAATGGCTTAAGTATCATTGGTTCAAGCCCGCTCCATACATACTTCGTCTTAATGCCATGCTCATTCATATTTTCAACCAGTTTTTTGGAAAGCGTCGATTTACCGGTTCCATCCATTCCAACAAGGCATACCAGAATTCCCTTCTGTCTGCTGTTTGTTACCATCATTTCCTTAATAATTCACTATATACATGGTTCAGCTCGACGGCGATGTTTTTCCATGAATACGGCAATACTTTTTCTCGAGTTTTAATCTGCGTTCCGGCTTTCACCTTCGCCAGCAGGCCGATGAAATCCTCTCCATTCTCGGCGTACCAGAGACCATTTCCTTCGGGGAATATTCGCGGAAGTGCCCCATATCGGGTGCACAGGACAGTCAAATTGCACGACATAGCTTCCATAACTGAAAGTGGCGTCTCAATGCTGCCCAGCTTGTCGATGGTGGGAAAAACATAGCAGTCGGCCAGGGCATAAAGCTCCTCAATGTTTTCAAAGTATTTCCTCCAGACAAGACACCCGCCAGCAACCAGCTTCTGATGCACTTCGTTTTCCTCACCGCTTGTTACACCGCCGACTATTATGGTTTGGACATCAGGGTCTCGATTTAAGTCATTGAGTATCGTCACATTTCTATTCATTTTGATATGGCCAATACACAGGACAATGAACTTCTGCCCGGGTAGATCATATTTATTTCTTAATGCTTGCTTTTTATCACCCGTCACAGGGGTAAACTTTTCGATATCAACACCGGGGGGCAGGAATTTGACCCGGCAGCCGTAATTCACGAACAGCCTCTCTGATTCATAAGATTGAGTCAACACCATGTCAGGCTTGAAAAGCGGTATTAGCCTCCTTGATAAACTGGAAAATATCGGTTGTGTAGTAGATGCTACAGTCCTGGCACCGGTGAAAAACCTGACCATCTTTAATAGGGCTAGGCTTTTGATGGTTGGCCCGGGTATAACATGGATGATGTCAGGATGAAATCTTCTTATCCCTTGCCAGAAGTCCGATAGCGGTAAAACAGACGGGGAGATCTTCAGGTGCAGGACATCATGTTGTTCGGCCAATTGGCGACAGAGGTGAAAAGCGATGTTGCCCATCCCTTCGTCAAGGCGATCACTGTAGGGGCTCAGCAAACAAATCCTCATATCAGTTATCTCAGCGCCATCTCGTAAATCTTCTCAACTTTTTTTGCGATGTTTTCCCATGAATAATCCCTGATACTGGCCCTGGCATTCTCACCCATTTCCTGTCTTAAAGCAGCATCAGATAGAAGTCGGTTTATGGTCTCTGCCAGGGAGTCTATATCCCCCAGTTTGGCTACCAGGCCATTGTATCCATCTTTTATGAAGGCCCGGAATGTTTCCAGGGAGCTGACTACGATGGGCAATCCTGCGGCGGCCGCTTCCAAGAGAACTATGCCGAACGACTCTGTCCTTCCGGTAGAGGGAAGGGCGAATATATCTGCAGCACCATAATAAGATGCCGTTGTATCGTAGGGTACCGCTCCCACGAGCTTTATTGCGTGGTTTACACGAAGGTCATTGGCAAGGCGTTCTAAATCTCCCCGCAGCGGGCCATCGCCGACAAACACCAGTCTGGCATCGGGGTTTTTTTCAATAATCGTGGGCATGGCTTTTATGAGAAGGTCAGGGCTTTTATAGTTGATCAATGCGCCAACGAACAAGATTATTTTTTCGTCCTTGTGCAACGATAGTTTATTTCTACATTCTTCTTTTGAATAATGCATCCTATATTCATCGGCGTTTATACCCGGGGGGATAGCGATGATCTTCTCCCGGTATTTGGGTAGAAAACGAGATATAGGGATATAGTGAACGGAGTTACAGGTGATAACCCTGGCCCTGGATAGAATCGTGGGCACAATGAACCTGTCCAATAGGCTTAGTCCTGCTTTGCGTATCAAATTTCCATAACTAGGATTTGCGTCACCGTGATAGGTGACAACGAGGGGTTTTCTTTTCATCTGGGTATAGAATAGGCTGGCAAGCTCAGCGGGCGGCAGGGCGTAGTGCAGGTGAACTATATCTACATCTTGCTGCAGTGATCTAGGGAACATGCCAAAGGAGAAGAACGCTTTATCTATCTTAAGATTTATCCCATAGCGATATACTTTGATGCCGTCCTCTTCTGAGAAATGGTTTTTGGAATCTACGGAAGTAGTAAAAACAACTATATCATGTCCCAGTTTTGCCATCTGGTGGGCCAGGTGATACGCCCATACCTCCGCTCCCCCAACCGGATAACAGCGATATACTTCTGGATCCGTAAATGATTCCGGGTACGGGAAAGGAGTAATAAAATACCCTATTTTCAATGAAGGAGTTCCCCGTATAGGTGCATTACTTTCTGCGCAATCCGCTCCCAGCTATATTGTTCGGCATTCTTCCTAGCCGCCTGGCTCATCTTTTCACGCAAACTGCTATCAGTCAAAATGGTATTTATAGCATCAGCCAGCATGACTGAGTCCCTGGGCTTAAAACTAATCCCGCATTCATCAGTAACAAGTTCTCTGAGCCAGGGGAAATCTGAGAAGATTACAGGAGTACCGCAGGCCATCGCCTCTAGAGCAGAAATACCAAAATTCTCACCTCTCGTTATAGGCGGTAGAACATATGTATCGCTAATTTTATATAATTGTGGTAACTCTTCATGTGGTATTAAACCCAGGAACCTGATATTGGTTATATTTTGTTCCTCTATTATTCTTTTCAGATGCTGTTCTTCCTGACCTTTACCAGCGATCACCAGGGTACCGGCTTTGACATATTTCATGGCTCTGATTAGGTACTCTAAACCTTTGTATTTAACAAATCTGCCTGCGAAGAAGACAATGTTCTCCGCCGGCAACTGATATTTCTCTCTGATATGGCCTTCTTCTACTGATGGATTGAAACGTTCCAGGTCAACACCATTCGGTACCACTTCAATCTTACTCAGGTAATGTTTCAGCACCGGGGAGGTTTCCGCATACGATATGCTGGTTGCCGTTACTATGCTTGCACTGGATACCGCAAAGGGGTTTATAAAACGATTATAGACGGCAGCAAATAAACTCCCTATAGCAGACTCAGCGTTGCCATCAAACTGGTAATCAAAGACGCATGGTTTATTGTTGCGCGCGGCGTACATTATAGCTATATCAGATACTCCGGGAAGAGTTCCATGGGCATGAACGATGTCGGGATTCACAGATGCAAGACATCGATAATATGCCGGCATGATAGGTACCTTGAAAATTGTAAAAAGGGAACGGGTTCTTATCTCCTCAATCCCATCGCTTATATCCCTGCAGGGACTGCCCGGTGGTCTGGATACAACTACACTAACTTTATGCCCCGCACGTATAGATTCATTGGCAAGATACCTTATATAACGTTCGATGCCACCTTCAGTAAGGGAGAAATCCTTGAAACAATGGCAGATGTGCATTAGTTTTTCCCCTAGTCTAGGTTAATACTTGATGGCTCTGAAATTGACGATATATTCAAGCCTTCACATTTCTGGCACTTAGTGCTGATAAACTCTTGATTAAAAAGTCAACCATTAAAAATGGTATTCCCAGCGTGCAGTAAAAAAGCAAAGGCCTATATTTTCTTGTTGCATTCATGATGACCTGTAGAAATTTATATCCATCTTTTATACTGCTTAATTTGCTATTACCCGCGCGCCTGGCATAGTCAATCGGGATTTCGGCATAAGTGTACCCTACGAAAAGTGCGATAACGCTCATTGCCGGCGTGAAATTCAAGCCATTTGGCAAGCCATTCAACCATGGCACCAGTGCTATATTGAAGATCCTCAATCCACTGGCGCTGTCAGTTATTTTTTTCCGTGTATATAACGATATGAGCAGGACAAATAATTTATTTCCGACTCGGCGTATGATTGGCATGCCAACATTGTGTCCTAAAAAGCGTGAACCAACAACGATGTCATAATTACCTGTTTTACACAAATTATAGAGCTCTGGGATTTTCTCAGGTGGATAAGTTCCATCAGCATCGAGGAACGCAATATATTTAATCATGCGTTCAGGAGTTGCTTCTTGGGAGAACCCTACTTTAAGGGCACCTGCATAATTTAGATTAATTGGATTGTCAATTACCCGAGCACCACAATCTCTGGCTATCTGTGCTGTTTTATCTATGCTGCAGTCATTGACAATTATCAGTTCAGCTTCCGGGCAAACCTTATGAACGCGATCGATGACATCTTTTATTCCCGCCTCTTCATTATATGCGGGTATTACAATCCTGAGATCCTGCATCACGCATTATACAAATATATTAGGTTGTATTACCAGCAGATGCCTTCGTATATTCGGGCTTCTCTGGCTTTAAGGACCCGCCTGCCATCTATGACTATCTTGCCCCGGTAATCCAGGTTATTGAACTCATCCCACTCAGTTAATATCATTACGGCATCAGCGTTTAGTACTTCATCAGCCGTGGCATATTTTACTGAGTCGGGGAATACTTTCCGAAAATTGGGCATTGCCTGGGGGTCATACGCGGTAACTTTGGCTCCCTCTTCTTGCAGGGCATGTATTATTTCGATGGCCTTCGATTTCCTGATGTCATCGGTATCCGCTTTAAAGGCTAATCCCAGAATGCCAATAGTCGCGCCTTTCAATACCGGTATATGCTTTTTAAGTAGGGTCAACATTCTCACAGGTTGATTAATGTTAAGCCTCTGGACCTCTTCCAGGATTCCTGCACGGTAATTAGCATCCTTTGCACTTGATATTAATGCCGATAAATCCTTGGGCAGGCAGAATCCACCGAAGCCTATACCGGCATTCAGGTAGTCTTTACCAATGCGGGCGTCAAGGCCCATCCCTTTAGCCACCTCATAAACATCCATCCCCATGCTCTTGCATATATTGCCTATTTCATTAATAAAGGAAACCCGGGTTGCCAGGTAGGCGTTGGATGCCTGCTTTATCATCTCAGCGGTGCTGAAGTCAGTCCTCATAATAGGAGCGTTGTAATCTTTATAGACATCGGCGAGCATGTCGCCCCATTTATTTTCTTTCTCGCCGATGACAATCCGGCTGGGTTTCATAAAATCCTCGACCGCAGTTCCTTCCCGTAAAAACTCCGGGTTTACACATATCCCCACGTGTTCATTATGGTTTAAAACCGGTACGATAACTTTCTCAGTAGTGCCGGGGACAACGGTACTTCTTACCACCACAAGGTGATCTCCTATCTTTTCTTTCAGCACTGCTCTCAATTGCTTAGCAGGCTCTTCCAGGAAAAAGAGATCGATTGAGCCATCCGCTTTTGGCGGCGTACCGCCGCAGAGAAAGGTAATATCCGTGTCTAAAGCCTGCCTGTGGTCCGCTGTAGCAATTAAGTTAACCTCTTTTAATGCACAGCTCAGCCCCTCTTCAAAGATGGGGCAGGTACCTTCGTTTATTTTCCGTACTTTCTCCGGATCGATATCGATCCCTATAACTTTGTGGCCTTTCAGCGCAAAGCCAACTGCAGTGGTTAGGCCCACAACACCCAATCCGATTACGCTGATTGTCTTTTTGCCATTAGTCCTGGTCATCTGTTACCCCCAATGATTTTTAAGTGATATATATCTGTGTACTATTTATAAGCCCGACGCATTCAGAATCTAAGGCTTTTAATACTACATGCCCCTGCCTGCCCTGTCAACTGCATTTTCATAACTAAACATCACTTTTCAAACAAGTAACATAGGACTAATTGGCTATTCAATCAGTACTATTGGGTGATTCACATTGTAGCTAGAGTGATATAAAGTAATCATATAGCATTATTAAGTGCAATTTGATGATTTAAAGGATGATTAAAGAGGTAACAAGATGAAAAATAATGGGAATACTAAATTAATGTTTACAACACGTGAACTGGCCAAATTCCTGAATGTCCACATTAATACCGTAAGGAGATGGAGCGATCAGGGGATAATAAAGTCTTACCGTATTGGGCCGCGCGGTGACCGACGCTTTTCCAAGGATGACGTGCTTATCTTCCTTAGCCATACTCAAGACCAATCCGGAGTCAAAGTTTGATCTATAAGTCTCGATAATATAAAACTCCGCCATGGCTTGGCAGGCTTCGCTGGCGGAGTCTGGCACAGGGAGAAAACCCGTGCTTGCCGTCTTATTCTAACAAAGCTTCATTGCCAACTCAATCAATATCAATCAGATTTACTACTGAACGAGGGATTGAGCGAGATATGCACAATGGCATTTTACTTTGGGCTATTTAATGAGACGTTTCCCCATTAATTCTTGTTGTGCCTCCTGGGTTTTATCCATGGCTGGCTTGTCTTGTCCCCATTCAATGAGTTCCCGCATGCCGTCTTCTAATTGAACTCTGGGAGCAAATCCCAGCCTCTGTTTTATTTTCGTGATATCCGCATAACAATGCCTAATGTCGCCAGTCCGGTATTTGCCAACTACAACCGGCTTAATATTCTTATTGCAGAGCTTTATCAGAACTTCGGCGATTCGGCTGACTGAAACACTCCGGCCGGCAGCAACATTGAAGGTTTCGTAATCAGCCTCTTTCTTGTTCAGGGCCAGTAGATTTGCCTGCACAATATCATGTACCGAAGTGAAATCCCTGAGTTGCCGGCCGTCCTCATATAGTAACGGTGGCTTATTATTTTTGATAAGTGACAGGAAAATGGCCGCTACTCCCGTATAAGGATTGGACATAGATTGCCGAGTCCCGTAGGTGCAAAAGAATCGCAGGGCAACTGTAGGAATCTTATAGGTTTTGCCAATAGTCAGGCACATTTCCTCAACATCGCGTTTACCTATTGCGTAAATGCTGGTAGGTGATAATGGCCTGCTTTCAGCCGTTGGAATGGGTTCAACTTTTTTTCCGCAATCAGGGCACTTCATTTCCCAATCCCTGGCTAGAAGTTGTTTCTCACTCCTCGGCTCCGGGTACACTACTCCACATGCAGCACAGCTATATGAGCCTTCACCATAGATTGTATTGGAGGATGCGACCACAAGCTTTTCTACATCATATTTGCCGCTTGCCAAAACTTCCAGGAGTTTAGCAGTGGCGAAGGTGTTGACATCAGTGTACTTTTCTATCTGGTACATCGATTGTGCGACACCCACCATGGCAGCAAAGTGAAAAATGACATCGATATTTTTAAGCGCCTTTTTCAGCGCTGGCTTACTCCTCACATCCGCGTTAATGAACTCGGCATCTTTATTGAGATAGTCAGGCACTTTATCATGCACTTGAGGCTCCAGGTTGTCGATAATCCTGACTTTATGGCCCTCATTTATTAAAGCATCAACCAGATGGCTGCCTATAAAACCGGCTCCCCCGGTAACTAAAATCCGTTTTGGCATATCCCTTTTCCCATTATCGATTATTCAAGGTGCTTTTGAACCAGTTCACTGTTTTAGTTAAACCTTCTTTTAAATCAACCTTTGGAACCCATCCTAAAATAGTCTGTGCCCTGCCGATATCCGGTCTCCGCCGTTTGGGATCATCCCCGGGCAGAGGTTGGAATATTATTTTATTGGATGTACCTGTGATATCTTTGATGACCTGCCCCAGCTCCAGCATATTTTTTTCATTTGGGTTGCCGAGATTTATCGGATCACTGTAATTGGCGTTCATCAGCCTGTAAATGCCGTCGATCAGGTCAGAAACATAGCAGAAGCTGCGCGTCTGTTTGCCGTCGCCAAAGATAGTCATCGGCTGGCCCGTCAAAGCCTGGGTAATCAGGTTGGGAACTACCCGGCCGTCCTCGTTTTTCATCCTGGGCCCATAGGTATTGAATATCCTGACGATGCATGTATCCACACCCAGTTTACGGTGGAAAGCCATGGTAAGCGCTTCGGCAAACCTCTTGGACTCATCATACATCGAACGGGGACCTACAGGGTTTACATTGCCCCAGTATTCCTCTTTCTGCGGGTTCTGCAGTGGATCGCCGTAGACCTCGGATGTAGACGCCATCATAAATTTGGCCCTTTTCCGGTGTGCCAGTTCCAGCGCATTCAAGGTACCCAGAGAGCCAACTTTTAAGGTTTCAATGGGCAGTCTGGCATAGTCGACCGGGCTGGCCAGGCTGGCGAAATGCAATACGAAATCAACTTTGCCACGGATTTTTAGGTTTTCGCTGACGTCAGTCTGTATGAATTTGAATAATTTATTGTTTGACAGGTGTTCGATGTTGGCAAGCCGGCCGGTGATAAGGTTGTCCACGCAGACAACCCTATAGCTATGTTCAAGTAAGAAATCGCAGAGATGGGAACCAAGGAACCCTGCGCCGCCGGTGATGACTACAATCTGTCGCTCCATTCCAGCCCTCCGGTTTTGCATTATTCTCTCATATACTAATAGTCTATTGCCAAACGCCCCTGTTGAGGTCCAGCGTGACATTATTGTCTGGCGGCGGCAGGTCTTTCCATAGGCTGTCAACCAGGTCCTTCCTGAGCTCGACGCCTATCCATGCCATCGGGCTCAGTCCGTTTTCCTGTATGGCCGGCTGTCCGGCTGGCAGTTTTTCGTCCCCGGCCATATGGGCTACAACAGCGCGGGCCACCTGTGCGGCCAGCTTCTGCGCCTCGGCGCCGTCCACACCGTATGAAGCAATCATACTCGCGGCTGTCGCCGCCACGCCATTCTCCAGCTGTGCCTCGGCATATCCTTGTAAATCGCTCGGGTGGGATGCTATAGATTGTATGTGCGCCGTGCGTATGGCGGCTTTTTGTGCCCCGTCGATATTTATCACCCGGTAGGGGCAGGGAAAGGTGATTAGCGAGCCGGTTTCCACATCGAAGAGGAATTTACTTGTATCCGGCCAGGCTCTCTCCGTGATGTCCTGCGCATGGAAGTGCCCGGTGAATACCAGGCGTACATTATATGCGGCCAATAATCTGGATACCGCCTGATAATTTTCTATTACGTATTCCGGGAAGTTCCTGGCCTGCCCATCGAAATGCTCGGTCACCGGATGATGCTCCATGGCGATCACAGCTTTGCCGGCCCTGGCCGCCTTGGCCAGCACCTCCTCTATCCATCCCAGCGTCTGCGGGCTGAACCTGCCTGCCGTGACCGTTTCCTCTTCCCCTACCTTGCCTTGGTAACGGCATGAGTCCAGGGCCAGCAGCCAGAGCCCTTCCTGGGGCTCGGCCACGTAGCTGAGCGAGGCAGAGTCCCGGTAAAGGGCATCTTTATACCCGAAGTCACCGTAAATCTGCGCAAATTCTTCAGCCGTGATATTGCGGATGCGCAGCGCAATATCGCCCGCATATCTGACGGCATTGGCGTTGTCGATATCATGGTTGCCGGGTACGACGTAAACCTTTTTACCGCTTGCTTGCAACTGCTCCAAATACTGCACAACAAGCTCGTGGGAGGAGCGGTCGCCATGATCGGTCAGATCGCCGGGCACTAGTACGAAGCTGACATTTTCACTATTTATCTGCCCGACTGCCGTCTGCAATATCTCGGCGCTTTCTTTGATCAGCTTATAGTCCCCCGCAACGTAATTCTCAAAGGCCTTGCCGTCCGTGCCAAGATCAGGATTGTAGGTATGCAGATCAGTCATTACTGCGAAATTTACCTGGGGATAGGCAGGAGGCTTATCCAGAAGTGCCTTTAGGGTGGGATCCGTCTCATGACTTAACGGCTGCTGCGCGATGCAGCCAATATCAACCAGCATCAGAAGGACAATAAGGGCCAGGTAAACTATTCTCGTCATTTACACAGGGTGATACGTATTTATTATGCTAAAAGTAAGAATTTAAATATTATAAGGCCTGGCAGGTTGGAAGTCATATATTAACCAAGTTGACATTTGTGATAAAATTATGAGAGTATTAAGTAATTTGATGGTCGTATTGACAAATGATGTGGTCGGAATCTGTAGGAATATTGCCGATATGACCGCCTTCTATATTGACATTCAGATTGTAGCGTTTGTTCCTCATACTTCCCCGTACAGGAGGCATCATGCGGATTAAATTCCCGGCTATTATAAGAGTGATCGCCAGTATGCTGGCGGTTGCCGCATTTATCATCCCTGCTCACATGGCTTTACCTGCAGATGTATCCGCTGACCCGGGCATCATGAGGTGGGATACGGTCATTACCCCGGGGTATATGGAGAATAAGTGGGATATCGACAATCTGCATGGCGTAGGCGCCAACACCGGCCAGGGAAGCGAGATCCTCGACATAGCTGCCGGCAAAGACGGCAAAACTGTGGTCGCTATCGTCAGGATGTGGTTTCCGCAGACCGATGGTCAGGTAGCTTCCCCTTCCCCGACCGGATTATATAAAAACATTATACTTATATCTACTAATGGTGGCATAACCTTTTCAGACTCTCAATATCGATTTCAATTCCCCACTCCTGCAACAGCTCCCAATTTCTTCCAGGTTGAGATTGCCTCTGATAATCCCAGGGTTGTGGTGCTGACCTCCTCGACCTACGGAGGAACTGGCGGCCCCAAAATGGTCTGGGAAACAGGTTGGGTGAGAGGCGATAGTCCCTGGACCACCATCTTTAATGGCACCGGCCTGGAAGCTAGTGAAACCATCAGATGTGTGGATGTCTCCGCCGATTACGGAGGCTTTCGCGATATAGCTTTTGGTACCGTCAACGGCACCAGCGGCGGACGCTGGGCCACCATATCGACCAGGCCATTTGGCTCCATCCAGGTTCAGCTCAATGCCAATGGCACACCGGCCGTCGCCTTCGGCAGCCCCCCATTGCCCACTACCTCCGGCATCGACTACCACGCCGTTAAATTTTCACCAACTTACAATGGCGATGGTTCCGTGGCTCTGGTTTATGCCGATACCAGTGCTACCTACTATAATGTGGCTTTTCGTGACCTCAACCAGAACACCACTTTGAGCTATGCTTTCGGCTCGACCGGCATTGAGGTTAAGGACCCTGCTTCCGCCCCGGGCAGCTCGCCGAGCTGGTCGCAGCTGAACAAGACGGATTTGGAACTCCCCTCCGACTTCTCGGGCCAGTCCTCCTCGTTGCGCAGGGCCTATATAAGTCTGGATGCAAGCGGCAGCAAGAGCCCTACTTCACAGGATGGAATTTACAGGATCGACGATTCGACAACTTATGTTTTGATGGATACATCTGCGACACCCGATAAGGCCATATACAACATCGCCTATTATGGCACTTACGCCTCGGGCAAGCTGCTGGCCGGCGAGCGCATGGGCCAGCCATGTACCGCTACCGTCCCCACCTGGTTCACGGATTCCCCGACTACCTGTCCCATCCCCTGCTGGTACCCTGCCCTCAAGTCCACCACCGGCGCCGGCAACCAGGGAACATGCAGCACCGGCTCCAAGAACGGCGTCGGCGCGGCCGTAGTCCACTGGAATGGTGACGGCTCGCTGGGCCTGGTAGCCACCGGCTCACTTCCCGATAATGTAGTCCCAGGCCTTACCGGTTTCACCACCGGCAAAGGAATTGAGATACCCGGCACTCCGTATGTTGTAGTAGGGGGGAAAGGCAATTGGTGGGAGCTTCAGTTAACAGACCCCAAGGATAATGATGAATCGGCCTTCGCCATCTCCCGCAATAACGGCGAGACCTGGAACCAGTTGGCCATAATCGATACCACCATCGACTGGTTTAACGATGTGGCCGTCGCCCCAGATTGCTCCACCATTTACCTGGCCTCCGCCAATGAGAACGTAGGCATAGGCTGCAACGAGTTCGATAGCGTATGGCGCGCCACCCTTAATCCCAACGTCGCAGCGCCTCTTCCCGTGATCCCGCCGCTGGGCACCTACTGGGAGCGCGTATTGGCCCGTACGACTTCAGGCAACTGCCTCGTCCCGCAGTCTGAACTTCCTATCCTGCGCGTGGTAGAATCCTGCACCGACAAGAAAGACGGTGAGATCGTAGGCTGGGCCGCACAGAACGCCAAAGCCACAGCCGCAGCCAATTCCGGCGGCGTGATGGCCTGGTCGCCCGACTTCGGCGACTACTGGGCCACCGTCACCCCCAGGTATCCCGTGCAGGACTTCGTTTTTGAAACCAGCACCACGATGTACGTAGTCAGCGCAGACGGCGTTGTCCAGAGGCTGCCCTACACCGGCACCTCCTGGTCCACCAACCTGCCCAACTATGACACCGAGCTGCTCTTCGCTCACACCATCGCAGCCGTTCCTGATGGTAAGGTCCTGGTCGGCGGCGCCAAACATTCACCTTATCCCGGCGCATACTCGCTTGACAAGGCCGTCACCCTCAACGTAATGGCCGATCCTATACCCAACCATGGCAACGAACACATGATCTTTGACGTCGACTTCGCCAACAACCAGTTCTTCTACATGGCCGATGATGCTGCTGCAGCAACCGGCCTGGGCACCGTCTACCGCAACACCGTACCGTCACTCGGCAGGTGGGTAGACAACGACATGATGAGCGCTGCCAACGGCAACGGCTATGTCTTCGCCCTTGAACCGCAACTCTGGTGGTCGGCAACCGGCATCAATAATCCTCCTCACATCATCGGCCAGTACGGTATCGTGCAGGCATTCACGGGCGATCCTCAGCCTGCTCTTTACGTGGCCCATGACAACCTGACCCTTTACAACAGCAACGGTTATGCAGACAGCGCAGTTTGCCGCACACTCAGACCTCGCGATGGCATGCCCAAACCGGGCATCGCATGGGCTTGTCTCGATGTGTTCGCACCGCTGACTCAGAAAGGCGTGCTGTTCACACTCGAGCCGACCTCGCTCAAAGCCTGCGGCTGCTGCTCCCTTGACACCAACACCACCCTTTACGCCATCGACAACGAGTCAGGTGGACGCTGGAATGGGCACTGGAGTTTTGATGGCGTCAATTACTTTGATCCTAACGTCTACGGCAAACTGGGCTATACTCCGATAGTTAACCAGGGCATGCTCTGGGCATACACCGACTGCCTGGCCAAGAAAGGCCCGGCACTCAAGAGCCCGGCTGACCAGTTCTTAGTCGGCGCTGACCCGGTCACCGGCCGCAACTCACAGATCGACCTCTCATGGGAACAGCTCTGTCTGACAGTCTGGTATCAACTCCAGATAGCCAAAGATAAGGACTTTACCCTGAGGGTCAACCCCTCGGTCAACTGGGGCAACGGCTCCACCGGCGTCATCTCCTCAGTGACAGGCTCGTTGCTGATGAAGATGGACTCCACCAACAACACCAGCCCGGCTGCCTGGATTCCTCCTGGATCATTGCCTGAAGCAGGCGCGATCTACTACTGGAGGATTCGCTCGGCTAAATCCGCTACCAGCCAGATTGCCAACAGCCCGTGGTCCGAGGTTCGCAGCTTCACCGTCAAAGCAGGCTTCCAGACCATTAGCCCCTACTATGGCGTACAGCTGCTCAGCCCGGCCAACAGCGGCATCGGCATAGCGACCAAACCGACCCAGTTCTCCTGGAGCCCCTGGCAAAATGCCACCAAGTACGAGTTCGACCTGGCTAAGGATTCCGAGTTCAAGCAGATGGTTACCACCGCCAATACCACTACCACAGCTTACCAATACCCGAATGCCCTGGACTACAATGCCGTCTATTTCTGGCGTGTAAAGGCCCTCGAGGTCAACGGCCAGAACATCCCGAGTGATTGGTCGGCCACCTTCAGCTTTACGACAGAAAAGGTCCCGGTCATACCTCCGCCCCCCACCGAGCCTGCTATTCCCCTTTGGGTCTGGGTCGTTATGGCGCTGGGTAGCATTCTCGCCGTCGCCGCTCTCTTCTTGATCATGAGAACCAGACGCATTTAATTTGTTTTGGATTAGGTTTTGTTTTAGGTTTGTTTTGAAACCGGTTCGTTATTGATTCTTTTTTAAATAGGCTTTGTATTGGGCTTATTTTAAAAACCGATTCGTTTTTGATTCGTTTTTGATTCGTTTTAAATAGGCGTCGTAGCTGATTTGTGCTGAAATAGATTTGTTTTAGGTTTGTTTTGAAACTGGTTCGTTTTTGATTCGTTTTAAATAGGCGTCGTAGCTGATTTATGCTGAAATAGATTTGTTTTAGGTTTGTTTTTTAGATACAAGTCATAGCTGATTTGTTTCTCGAAATAAAAAAGGGGCGGGCCTCAGGCCCGCCCCTTTCTATATGTCCTGGTTATAGTGAATTACCGTCATTTATACTATAGATCGAATGGAAGCGCCGTAGTCTTCCAATCTATAATTGAGAATATGTAGAAATCATGGCGGCAATGCGGCGACAGGGATGTTACGGGAGGTCAAGTTAACTCTTGGTTGGGAACAATACTTATACAGGCTATTAAGTCATGGTAAAATGGCTGTATTTCGCATTGTTGATACAGACAAGTATGCTAATGATACGCTTCGTCATATTGTTTCTTAGCTTTAGCAAGTTCAACTTGGGCATCAAACCATTCTTTGGCTAGTCTATCTGTTTCCTGTGTTTCAATGGTATCTATCGGTTGTACTGGTGACCCAATATATCGTCTAGCCTCCATCTCTTCATATTTCTTGATTATCACCTCCCATCTTCTATAGCACTCGTAGAAATTATTAGTTGCATATTCTTTTGATAACTTCTCCATTATGCCCGAAGACCTCCCAAACGATGATTTTAATAATTATACCAGCCTAGTCAATCGTTTTAATGAAGCATACGTGTGTCGAAGGAATGGATCAATGATATCAATTAATAGAAAGCACAGGTGCGCAGAGAGTGAAAAGCCAAAGATCAGCAGCTAACATTACCTTGGAAAAACACACTGTGAAACAGCCAGCAGGCACGATGACGCTGTTTAATTTATACTTTTGGAGCATAAATATTATCCTTTAGGGCCTTCAATACCCCGAGAATTAATGTGATACTGAATGAAATGGTAGGAGGTCTTTATATGGAGATAGAACACGCCGTGCACGTGAGCGAGTTACAAGCCATATTAGCTTGCGATCAGAGTGATGGATATCTTAAGAAATTGGCTAAAGACCGGCTTGAGTCAATTGAGCAGCAAGCCCAATCAGTAGCTAACCTAAAAAAGGTCCCTGCTCTGATAGCCTGACTTATTTCATTTCGGTTAGAGGCCCGCAGCAGATATGCATAATTCTGCAGCCTGCCTATTTTATTTACCAAATATTACAACAAATAGCTGTTATATTGCCCATGATACCACCCGACCAGGCAAAAGCTTATATCAGGCTCTTAGAGGGCGTTTTGCACTATCCTAGCACTATCCTTAGATATTGAAGACGCTGAGCTACAGGCGCATGCAAACAAAACTGGTCGGGGAGAGGGAAAAAGGTGGGGTGAGTGGAGGGATTCGAACCCTCGATATCCAGGGCCACAACCTGGCGCCTTAGGCCTCTGGGCCACACTCACCATCCGATTACGGGTTGAAATTATACCACAGTTCCGCTCCCGTCCCTTACTACCGGCCCCTTATGCCTCTCCCTTATTTGCGATGAAAGATGGCCTACCTCACCAGCATATTGCCGCCCACGATAGAGAGGGCGTCGTTTGTCCCATCTTCTATAAGCCCTGCTCGGGCGTCACGGAATAATTTCTCTATGGGGAGCTCCTTGCTCAAGCCCAGCCCGCCGAAAATCTGCACGGCCTCGGTTGCTACCTTGTAAGCGGCGTTAGTGCAATAAACCTTGGTTGCGATGCCATGCTGCGGGGAAGGCGGGAATGTCTTGGTGTTATATACCATCACGCTACGGGAAAAAGCGCGGCAGGTCTCAACCGTGGAAAACATATCAAAGAGCCTGGCCTGAATCCAGGCGTGCTCACACAGCCTCCTGCCGCCCTGGACCCTGTCTTTGGTATATTGCACGGCCAGGTCGTAACAGGCCTGCGCCAGGCCCGTGAAGAAGGCGCCCATGCCCATATTAGCGTGTGCCAGTGTAAACTCGCCGATAAGCTCATAGGCCGTCTGGTCCATGATCATCTGGTCACCCGGACATACAACGTTATCGAAGAATATCTCGCCCTGCGGCAGCTCCCGCTGTCCCAGCTTGTCCAGTGGTTTGCCGCGGCTTACGCCCGGCTGATTGAGGTCAAGCATGCAGCTTCCTCCACCCGCCATGCCCATCTCCGGGACAAGGTTGACCGAGAGCATGATATTGGTGGCGACCGGCCCGTTGGAGACCCAGGCAGCTTTCTGGCCGTTGATTATCCAGTCCGAACCTTTTTTCACCGCTTTACACTGCTGCGTGATATTTTTATTATGATAAATATCGGTGCCCATCATCAGGTTATCGGACCCGTGGTCGGGCTCGGTAGCTCCCCAGCAGCTCATTATGCTGGCGTCTTTGCAGTTAACGAAAGGGGTGTAAAACTTATCCATTAATTTGGGGTTGCCCACCGTCTGGGCAACCGTGGCGCAGAAAAAGCTGACGCCAAGGGCGACGGCAAAGCCCACGCTTCCGTAGGCCAGCTCCTCCCAAAGGATATGAAGGGCCACCGGGTCCTGTGCCAGGCTGCCGGGATGTCCCAGCAGTGTGGCCGTATGATATCCGTTCTCATACATTTTGGCCATCGTCTGCCAGTAGAGGGAGCCCTTCTCAACTACCTTGTCGGGCGGCATCTTATCCAGCGCTAAAGCGGCCGGGCGCAGGATCTCAACTGCGAACTTATGCGCTTCAGCCTTAAGCTGGCGTTGCTGCTCAGTAAGGTTCACGTCTAAATCAAGATATGCCATTTCAAGCTCCTTCAGTAGAAATTATTTATTTACAGGGTATGGCAGCGGCAGAGTCTTCCATTGCGCAACAGGCTCACCTTTGTTCAGGCGTGAACGAAATGAGTCGGTTGTCTGAATGACGAATGGCTGAGTGTTATCCAGCCCCAGGTCCCTGAGGTTATCGGTCATCCTGTGTTTGGCCGGGCCTACCTTTATCTCGGCAGGCTTGTTCAAGTATGTTTTATATTTGACATCAACGTTCACCACGGTTTTCAGAATCCAATCGTTCAAATTGGAATAAGTGACCAGGTCGAACCCGCGCGCCTTCATACTCCTTCCCTTTGAAAGGTCAGCTTTGACTGACACTATAGGTTCCCCGGTAGCCGGGTCCAGGGCCCCGAACTCGAAGCCGGTTTCGCTGAATTTAAATGGGAGACTGGTGACGAACTTGGGATAGCCCCATATTTCGCGGCCTCCGGCACGCGCAATATCGGTAGTTACGGGAAGCTCCAGCACATAAGCGCTGATGCCTCCGCTTATCAGGGGAATGCCGAAAATCGTCATCAGACGCCACGTCTTATTTTTGGAGGATTGCGGCTGTGCCGTGATAGCCAGTCCCAGCTCCTCATAGGATGAAACACTGGTCCGGCGGTAATTGTAGAAGACCAAGCTCACGATGGTTTTACCGTTTGAGAACCTGATAGGCTCCAACCCTGTACCCTCCAGCTTGGGCAGGGCCTTTTCATAATCCACCCAAAAATTTAGCTGTCGTACAGAGACGTCGAAGTATAGGATGGGCAATTCAAGTTCGCCTTGCGAGGTATTGGCGATCGTTTTGGGGACATCGAAGAAATCTTTACCGGCCATGGCCTCTTCCTCCCATAATTGCGAATATTTTTCAACAGTTTATCAGGCAAAACGGTTTAAGGAAAGAGTGTGTATTGACTGGAGGGTTTACCAGTCTGCCCTTCAATGCAGCCTTCTTTGATAGAGTATGACCTGTACCGAGAGGCCGAATAGGATAACCAGGATTAAGGCTATTAATAATCCGTTGGTCGAGTTGTCGTCCGTCTGAATTAGCCTGGATGGAAGAGCCGGGCCGCCGGCCGTTGTGAAGGAGAAGACCGGGCTGGGTTCCCCGGGCAGAGGTTCCAGCGGTGTTACCTGCCAGAAATAAGCTGTCCTGTAGCTCAGTCCCCAGTTCAGGTTATAAGCTGTCCCTTTGACTTTTTCATCGATAATGGGTTTATCCAGGCCCGGGTCTGCAGCCAAAACAAAGCGGTAGGTCGTGGTATTTTGCATAGGGGTCCATGAAAAGCTGGTGGGGTAAACAGGTGCATCACGGGCCCCAGCTTCGGGCTTCAGAGGCTGAAGGCCGGGATAGTCTGTTGATCTCACCGGATAGCCCGGACGTACGTTGAAACTCACGCCGTAAGACCAGCGGCTGCGTATGACCTGTCCGGTGACGGCGCGCCTGACGCGTATATGCCAGTAGTAGCTGCTACCTGCTTCGGGAAGTGCACCGTCAGGTATGTAATATGACGGGTAAAGCAAATCATCCGGCATGTAAAAAGGACTGGTGGAGGGCGTGGCCGTATCTACCACCAGATCGAACCAGCTATCCTTGCCGATCTCGACCTCATAGGCGTCCGCCAGCGATAATTGTTCCCATTTAAGGTCGACCTGCCCGTTGCGGCCTGTAACGGGATCGCAATACACAAAACTGCCCGGCTTGGGCGCGATAAGCCAGGGAGAATGGTTGGCCAACGTATCGTTGAAAGCCCAGAGCCGGCCTACTCCATTATAAGGGTCATAATCGTGGGAATCGATAGCCCATATGGTCTCGTCGGCGCATACCAGCGCATCAGGCTCCATCTCGAAAAGGACGCCTGCGGGTAAGCCGGTTGCCAGGGAGTCCCAGGATACGTTGTTGTTGGGGATGGCAGTACGGGAGTAAAGCGTCCTGTCGACCCCTGCTCTGGCCGGATTATAGGCGGCATAGAGAGTGCCCCGGCCCGCAACACACAAGCCATAGTAGCTGTTATCAGGTGGACTCATATCGTCCCACCGCTCGTTAATATCGATAGCCCAGCGGTAAAGGCCTCCGGCATCGTCGGCAAGGTAAATAAAATTGTTGTTTGTGAACTGATCGTCGAAGGCGACATGCTTGTTGCCATAGCTGTAAGCGGGTTCGCTAATCTGTATCCAGTTGTCTCCGCCATCCAGGGAATAGGCGGCCGGGCATTGCTGACCAACGCTCGCGCCAACCAGAACCTTGTTTTGCTGCGCTTCTATCGTGTGAGCAGAATTGAGGCCGGTGTCGGTGGGAAAGTCCCAGCGCCAGCCTTTAGTACTGTATTTTCCATGCCGGACCAGCCCGTTCGATTTTAGTACAAACAATACATCGCCGCCAGGTGCGGCCATATCCTGCAATGCGATATCCGGGTGGCAGTCCTGCCATGTCTGCCCACTATCACGAGACTGTAGCAGGTTAGTCGTTAGCTGGGCGCCTAGAAAAACTACTGCTCCCTTCCGATCGTCGGGTGGCAGCTTGAGCAGGGGCAGCGGGCAGTCAGTACACAATATTCTCTGCCAGGAGTCCCCTATGGGGTCCGTGCGACTGCGCCAGATGCTGTCCAGGCCGCTGCCATTCACCGAAGAAATATATGCGGTTTTACCGTCCGCGGCTACTGCCAGTGCCTTGAAGCGGTTTATTATGGTATCTATAAGGCCAAGCTGGTTCCACGACGTACCGTCGTCTTTGCTCTCAGAAAAGGCCGATTCATCCAACGGTGAGGCATTCCAGGATGAATCGTTGGGGTTTGACCATTTAAGCGGCGTATCCCGGTTGCCCGACCCCGTGCCGCAAATTGCAGCCGAACCATCCTTTGTCCAGGCTACCCTGATATTGGCAAAGCCGGTGCCATATCCTCCTGTGGGAGCTTTCAAGGGTCTGACCCAGGTTGAGCATAGCCCGAACGGATCAGAGGTGAAAAAGATATCGGACATTGCGGTTAGCGGATCAGCAAGCACGCCTCCGGCCAGCAATTTACCGGACAGTGTGCTTCCGCTATATGCAATTGAGCTCAACCTCGGCTTGCTTCCATTACCCGGCGCCCGGAGTCGGGTTACTATGGTGTCGTTGAGACGGTAAACATCGTCCAGGGGTTGGGAAGTCCCCATGGATGTACCGTTAGAATCGTAAGCTGCGAAGATGATACGCCTGGGCGGGACGTTGCCGTCGAAGTCGGAGGGCAGGGATATACAGCCGGTAATGATCTTGCTTTCGCCGCTGCCGTTGCCCCCGGACTGATCGGTAGTACATAGTTCGACAGGCCATCCTATATCCCGATTCCAAACGCTGGTGCTGGCTGCGAAATCGCGGTAGCCGAGATTTATATAAGTCCGCTGTAGGGTGCTGGACATGATTACCAGTGTGGAATCGGCAGTATAAGAGGGCGAGGCCATCAGCGAGATGACATCGCCGCCCGTATATCCCTGCGCCTTCCACCCTCCCATAGCCGGATAACTGAGTATATATATTTCACCCTGGGCCAGCCCATCAGACGGATTGCGGCTGCCGACGATAATATCGTGTACATTGTTTCCGCGGCACGTATATAGTGCCGATATGATGATACTGCCGATTTGCTCTCCCGGGCTGTAAAGCCAGGGGATATGGCCGCTATAAAACCAATTTACTCCTCCATCTGAGGAGATATAGACCTCCCTGCGGTGCGTGCCGCCGCTGTCCATGCAGACGGCAGCTATGAAGTCGGGGTCATCCGGGGAGACTGCGATGAGGGCCACGGGAAAAACCGGAGGGGGTGACGCCTGCGCCAGCCACAGGTTAGGCTTCATGCTCCAGGATACTCCACCATCGGGGCTTCTCCATATCCCTGCTTTGACAATTAATCCGGCATCGGCATCAGGTATATCGATGGCATACACCGTTTTACCGTCGTTAGCAACTGCCAAATCGCTGATCTCACAGGGAGTTATGACATCGTTGCGCTGTGGATAGCTGCCAGGTGTATCGATAGTGCCCCATTTCAGAACACAGGTCGAAGGGGTATCGGCAGAAACCGGAGAGATAACAAAGGATGGAGAAATAACCGTTATAGCCGTAAACAGGCTAACAGCACACAACAGGGTTTTGCATATTATCTTTGCTGGCTGATAACTGGTTCTATCCAAGCCGCACTTCCCTCAGGCAGAGGACCACCGGATTCCACGCGTAAGATAACTAGAACTTTTTGGCCTGCCAGCCCGGACAGATCAACCGTGTAAGTCGCAAGCTGGCCGCCCGAATTTACGGTCAGGGGGGGGAAGTAGTTTATTACACCTCCCTGTGAGGTGCCAAGTATAAATTTGACGCTTGCCGCTGCCGGCGCGTCCACCGTCAGCCCCACATTGGCGCTGAATTTACATCCATGGGGGACTGTGAACGGACGCAGTTCTGCCGGGCTGCCCATAGGCACCCCGAATGCACCCTGTATCCAACTGCCGGTGGAATTTGGGGGTGTCATCAAAAGCGCACTCGGGTAGCTGAGACTGCTTTTTATCTGGGCTGTGGATATCTGTGCCCACCCTTCCGCGCCGCTGGCATACATGGGCCAGCTAAGCGAACCAGCGCTGCTCTGCCATTGAGCGTTACCCGAATATTGCACGAGGTTAATATTCATGAGTGGCCCGAAATTGTGTTCATAGCAGTTATTGGTGTAATCGGCCTCGGGACAGGAACCGTCACCGTTAGCGCATATCCGGATGTTGGTAGCCCCGCTGGTTGCCGAATTGGAGGATGAACCCAGCAAGGACGGGAAACGAGGCGAGAAGTGATACGTCAGGAACGCCTTGGCTTTCTCATCGCCGGGTGCAAGCGGCTCGACATAGCTCTTGGATTCCAGTGTGTCGTCTCTGTAAAGGTATGTCTCCGTGGCGCATGATGTCAGATTGCCTATGTTCTTAATGCGGTAGGAAAGGACATTGCCGCTGCTCCAGAAATCGATTACAACCAGGTCTGCTTTATTATTGACAGGCTGTTTTACTGCGATCGAAATCTGATTGGAGGCGCTTCCTCGCTTGTTGACCGCCCAAAGAGTATAGGTTGTATCTGCTGTCGGGGCTATATCTATGCTGCCTTCGGGATCAACTGTTCCCGGCAAAGGTTCTATGCTTATCCGACCGGTCTCCGCCACACTCCAGCTCAATTTAGATGTCTCACCGGAAACTATTTGTTGTGGCACAGCGGAGAAATGGTTGATATAGGGGAGTGAACCTGACGAGTCTCTCTTTATGAAGAAAGGAATTGATGTTTGTTGTCCGCCTACTATTGAGAGATCGAGCCGGTATTGGCCGCTGCTGAATCCCTGTGCGGGGGCGTTAAGCTTGAATCCCAAGTAACCATCCTGGCCTTGTGTCTTATTATCAGTGTAGATGATCCTATTTAGTTCCTCCTGCGATTCACTTTTTTCATAAACCCAGTTGGCCTGAACGGCAGTATCTGCATGGGCGCCGGACAGCCTGATTGAGCAGCAGACCTGCGGGCTGTCGATATAGAAGAAATCGGTACTGTCCTTTGGACGGTAGTCCGCCTCAAGGCCGGTAGCTATCACAGGGTCGTTCAAGCGGGGGCCGAAAAACGGCAAGTTTGAGCAGGAAGTAAAAAAAAGCGAAGCCGATATTGCAGCAGAGATCAGGATATTACCGGACTTCAGGTACAAATTCATGGCGCAATGACCCATAATAGGTTTTCGATGTATGTGGTGTCAAGGTTGATAATTGTAAATCGCAATTTACTTTTAGATATGGACCTGCATATAATGAAATTGGTGGAGGGAGTGTTCAGGCTCAGGAGTCCGGGGGAAATTGATCGAAACGGTCTATCCTGATTTTTCACGTCCATCTTCGGGTGAAATACACTAAACGGCTTACCGTCGGCCTCTCTTAAATTTCCTGAAATAGGACCGGGTCATATAGGAGATCCATGTCCAGTGCGTTAGGACGTGGGTGCTGAAGAAAATCAGCAGCCCGATAGCCAGCCACTGATGTATTTGTATCCATGTATGGCGATCGTAAAGAACTGTTTTTCCTGCCTCGCTGCCTTCAGGCAGGGTAAACCACAGTATAAATCCGGATACAACGAGCAATAATAAAATCAAGCCCTCTATGATATCGAGTACGTAATGCAGGCTGGCTTTTTTCACTGGAATCTCGCTGGCCGTTAAATTTTTTACCTGTTTTTTACAATGAGTTAATGCGGATATTACAGTCGGTAATTATACTGGTTAGTTTACGGAAAGATAAAGCTGGGAAGCGGCGGCTAATTTTTCAACAGTTAATATGGGGTTTTATGAACCGGCCGCACTTTTGAACTATAATCTGGAGAAGGTATTAGAAGTTGACCACCATACTGGTAGTAGACGATGAGCCTAATATACAGGAACTGGTCCGCCTTTATCTTGAAAAAGATGGTTTAAAGGTGGAGCTGGCGGGGAGCGGTGAGGAGGCCCTGGATAAATTGAAGTCTTCCAACCCGGCGCTGGTGATACTGGATATTATGCTTCCCGATATGGACGGGTTCGAGGCATGCAGGCAGATACGCAAAACCAATGACATTCCGGTTTTAATGCTCACGGCTAGAAAAGATGATATCGATAAGATACTGGGGTTGGAGTTGGGTGCAGATGACTACCTGACCAAGCCCTTCAACCCGAGGGAGTTGGTCGCTAGGGTCAGGGCCGTATTGCGGCGCTACAGTTCAGGCCAGAAAGCCGGCAAGCCCATCGAGGTTGGCAACCTGCGCATAGATATGGCCCGGCGTGAAGTGGAGATCGATGGCAAGCCGGTAAAGCTGCGCACTAAAGAGTTCGAGCTGCTGACTGCGCTGGCGCAGAATTTCGGCATCGTCCTGACACGGGAGAGGCTGCTGGAGATGATCTGGGATACCGATTACTATGGGGAAACACGCACGGTGGATATACATATCAACCACGTAAGGGACAAGATAGAGGGGGCCAATGTAGCCATAGAGACGGTTCGCAGCGTCGGCTACAAACTGGTCAGGGCGACGCTGGAAGCGGATGCCGGCATGTCTCATTAAAATGGAGTTTATTTCTATTAAACTGGAGGCAATATGGGGCTTCGCAGCCGCCTGATCCTGTCGTTCATAGCAGTCATCGTTTTATGCCTGGTAACCGTTGCCATCACGCTGACCGCACAGTCGGGCGATGTGCTGGGCCGGGTAGCGGCAGCACGCCTCACTGACCTATCTGCGCCCTTATATATTCAGGCCAGGAACTTTCTGAGGAGTCAGGATACTCTCGACCGGGGATGGCCCAACATTGAAGAGCAGGCCGCAGCCACGGGCGTACGTATCTTCCTGTGCGATAGTGATGGCAACATCGTTAGGGCAACCATCAATTCCGAAAATATAACCTCGCTGCCTCAGTCAATCTTCGCCAGAAGGTTCGGTCCGGCAGGGCGAATCCTGCGAGGCAGCTTTGAAGGCCAGGACGGTAAAGCCTATATTTACGCCGCCTATTCCCTGGCAAATATCGCCAAATTCAAGGATAGCAATATCGATTGGCTAGTGATCGCAGCACCGCCCTCAGCCACGTCAACGGTCGCGTCGGAATTGCTCAGGTCTTTCCTGCTGGCTGGCCTGGTTGCCTTGATAGTCTCAATCATCATAGCAGTGTTATTGGCAAGGTCGGTATACCAGCCCATCGGCCGGGTCAAGAAGGCATCGGCCGAGATGGCCCAGGGCAAATACGACCAGGAGGTGCCTGTAGAAGGGCCACGCGAGGTGCGTGAGCTTGCGCTAAGCTTTAACGAGATGTCCAAGCAGGTGAAAAACTCGGAGCAGACCTTGAAAGATTTCGTGGCCGATGTATCTCATGAGCTGCGTACCCCTCTGACCTCCATCTCGGGTTTTGCACAGGCTATCCGCGATGGGACGGCGCAGGACAAGGAATCGGTGGATAAATCGGCGGGAATCATCGAGGAAGAGTCCAAGCGCATGATCAGGCTGGTGAACAACCTACTCGAGCTTTCCAAGCTGGAATCGGGCCAACTGGAGATGAAAAAGGAGCATGTAGACCTGGAGGAGATTATCCAGCAATGCCGGGAAATCTTCGCCATGCGTGCTGAAGAAAAAAGTATTTTTCTAGTGACCGACCTCGAACCTCTGCCGCAGGTAATGGGGGATATCGACCGTCTGGAGCAGGTATTTAACAATCTGCTGGACAACGCTATTAAACACACACCCGCCGGCGGCACCGTTACTATACGCGGACGTCATAGTAATTCCGAGACGGTTGAAATATCTGTAATCGATACTGGGCCTGGCATAGCTAAGGAGAAGCTGTCGCATGTGTTCGAGAGGTTCTCACACGAAGAGGAACCGGGTGGGCGCCCGGGCACCGGGTTGGGCCTGGCCATATCGCGCCGGATCGTTTTATCCCATGGTGGGGATATCAGAGTAACTAGCGAGCCGGGGAAAGGCGCTGAACTGACAGTTCGGCTGCCGGCTATGGACGGCACGGACGGCAAAACGCTGGTGGGAAAAGCGAAAGCGTGAAGTTACTTGACGAACAATTTGTAGCTGGGGCAGACCTCTGCCAGGATGCACTTCCTGCATAGTGGGTGCTGTGCCTTGCAGGTCCTCCTGCCGTGTTCAATCAGCAAAACGTGATAACGATATATATTTTCTGCCGCGACAAGTTTTTCCATCGCCGGGTGGGCATCATCCACAGATAATTTGCTGCCTATCAATCCCAGCCTCCTCGCTACCCTGAAGACGTGGGTATCCACGGGAAAGGCCGGCATACCCACTGAAAAAAGCAAAACACAACTTGCAGTCTTCATACCCACACCCGGCAAATTAAGCAGCCAATGACGCGCCGCATCAACGTCCATTTTTTTCAGGAATTGAAGGTCGAAGCCGGTTGTTTGTTTCTTAAGAGCCATAAGGGCATTTTTGATATATCTGGCTTTAACCTCGGCCAGGCCTCCACTGCGGATGGCGTCGGCTATCTGCCCCGTGCCGGCATCAGCCACACGATGCCACGCTCCGAGCTCATCCATTAAAGATTTAAAGGCGCGGCGGGAGTTGATATCGGAGGTATTCTGCGACAGGATGGTCTGGACCAGTTCACCAACCGGGTCAAGCCGCCGCTTCCATTTGCGGTCGCCGTAGGCGCCGATCAAACGGCTCAGGATGAGCTCAACATCCGGTTTAGGCATCGGTTAAGCGCACAATCTCCGGATAATGTCTGTATAAACCTCGATCCCTTTTATCAAGCTGTCAATCGAGAGTTTCTCGTCGATTCCATGGATAGACTTCATATCGTCCGGCGGCACCTCGACAGGGCACAGGCCGTAAGCCAGCATATTTTTCTCCCTGAAGAAGCGTGAGTCTGTAGTGCCTGTCATCAGGTAGGGGGCCACAACGGCGCCCGGGTAATGGTCTAGCAGTGCCTTTTCAATCAAGTTGTAGCTTTCTGTATACATATCCGAGGCATTGCCTTCGTTGCCAAGAACGGTCTCGACCTGTATTTCATCATCGGCCAGCTGAGTTTTTATGAAATGCAGCCATTTCTGTAAATCCTGGCCGGGCAGCAGGCGTGTATCAATGAGCGCCTCGGCGCTGGATGGTATAACGTTCACCCTGTCGCCCGATTTCAACATGTTAAGGCTGATAGTATTGCGCAGCATGGCGCTTATCTGGGGCATTGATAGCAGCCCATTGTCAGCCAGGAGCTTAAGCAAGGTGTCCTCCCTGCCGTCATCCGCATATGGCTTCAGCAGGTCCCATGACCGCGCCAGTTTTTTAAAATATTCGGCTGCAATAGGTGTCAGCTTGAGGGGCACTTCATAGTTGAGAAGACGGTTCACCGCCCTGGTCATTTTTTCCAGGCAGTTCTGACTGTGAGGTGTTGATCCGTGGCCCGTCATACCTTTCCTACTGAGCTTCAGCCAGCAGGGGCCTTTTTCGCCCGGCGAGATCATAGCTACCAGGCTGTTGCTGCTAATGTCTTTTACCAGGTAACCACCCTCGTTCAATACAAGATCGGCCTGGAAATCATCCGGATATTCCCGGAGTAAATATTCCACGCCGCAATCACCGCCTGATTCCTCGTCCGCCGTTGCCAAAAATATAAGGTCGCGATGCAGCTTAATGCCCCGTTTTTTTATTTCCAGAAGGGCCAGCAGCTGTATGATGCCCAGCGACTTGGTATCCAGGGCGCCCCGCCCGCATATAAACCCGTGGATGATCTCGCCGCCGAAGGGATCGAAGCTCCACTCATCTCCGTTGGCAGGTACTACATCCATATGGTGCAGCATGATGAGCGGTTTTTTCTGCCCCGAGCCTTGGATGACGGCCCGAATCGATGCCCTGCCTGGTTTCGACTGGTAAGTTTTGAAGGGGACCCCGTGGGTTTCAAGGATACGGGCGAAAAATTCAGCGGCCAGGTACTCATTGCCGGGCGGATTGGTGGTATCGAGTTTTATGTAGTTACTGAGAAGCTCTACTGCTCTTTGGGTCATTCGCCCCTTCCTCCTGTTGCCGGTATAAAATTATACCCTATTTAGCGGGGAGAGTTGGTTATCTGGTTTATATCGTAGGCGAAGCAATAAAAAGCCTATGGAGTTAGGGGCGTTCCCTCCGTTGATGCTATAATAATCTGGCATTTAGTCCGGAGGTAATTGTATGAAAAAATTTGCTGGCCAGGATGAGATCAAAGTCTTTTGCGGCAATGCTCACCCATCATTGGCACAGGCTGTTTGCGATTACCTGGATAAACCCCTGGGCAAAATGGAGGTATTTGAGTTCACCAATGAGAATATCTTCGTGCGTATAATGGAAAATGTGCGCGAACGCGATGTATTTATAATCCAGCCCATCTGCTCACCCGTCCAGCGAAACCTGGTCGAGCTTCTGATCATACTGGATGCCTTCCGGCGGGCCTCAGCGGAACGCATAACTGCCGTCGTACCATACTACGGCTATGCGCGCACCGATAAGAAAGACCAGCCGCGTGTGCCTATTACGGCACGCTTGGTCGCCGATCTGCTTACTACTGCGGGTGCAGAACGCATCCTGACCGTCGATTTGCACGCTCCGCAAATACAGGGGTTTTTTAACATACCTGTAGATGAGCTTACCGCCCTTTTTATATTAAGCGATTACTGGAAGAGTAAAAATTTGAAGGACGTTGTGGTCGTGGCTACGGATATCGGCATCAGCAAACGCGCCCGTGATCTGGCGGAGAAGCTTAACGCCCCTCTGGCCATCATCGAGAAACGCCGTCTGGGCAACCACGATGCCACTGAGACGCTGAACATTATCGGCGACGTAGCGGGGAAACGCGCCATAACCGTGGACGATGAAATAGATACCGCAGGCTCGCTGGTCAATGCGGTCGACGCGCTGCTCAAGGAGGGCGCCAAAGAGGTCTATTCCTGCTGCACGCACCCCGTATTGTCCGGCCCCGCTATCGAGCGCATATCCAAGTCACCTGTCAAGGAAGTTGTGGTGGCCGATACCATACCGGTCAACGGGTCGAAAAAAATCAACAAAATAACTGTATTGCCGATAGCACCCCTGCTGGGCGAAGCTATACACCGCATCCACACCGGGATGTCGATCGGTGCCATGTTCTCGGACTAGGACTGAAGATGCCCAATTGGCTTGAAAAGCTTTTCGATTCCAACGAAAAAGAGATTAACCATCTTAAACCCACCGTTGAGGAGATCAACTCTCTCGAATCCCGCTTCCAGCAGCTATCCGACGATGACCTGAGGGCCAAGGCCGCGGAATTCAAAGCAAGGCTGGAGAACGGGGAAACGCTGGATGCCCTTCTGCCGGAAGCCTTTGCCGCCGTTCGAGAAGCCTCGAGAAGGACCATCGGGCTGCGACATTTCGATGTGCAGTTGATGGGCGGCATAGTCCTGCACCAGGGAAAGATAGCGGAAATGAAGACCGGCGAAGGCAAAACACTGGTGGCGACTTTGCCGCTGTATCTGAACTCGCTGGAGGGGAAAGGCTGTCATCTGGTGACGGTCAATGATTACTTGGCCCGCCGCGATGCTTACTGGATGGCTCCGGTCTATCATGCTCTGGGGGTCAGTGTGGCCAGCATCTACCCCGTGCAGAGCGCCGCAGAACATCTTCCGGCCCTGATTTACGACACTGAATACGTGGATGAGAAGGATAGGCGCTGGCCGCATTTTAAGCCTGTGAACCGCTATGAAGCCTATCGTGCCGATATAACTTATGGCACTAACAACGAGTTCGGTTTCGATTATCTGCGCGACAACATGGCCATAGACCTCTCGCATAAAGTTCAGCGGTCGCTGAACTACGCCATCGTCGATGAAGTCGATAACATCCTGATCGACGAGGCACGCACCCCGCTCATCATTAGCGGCGAGGGCGAAGACCCCACACTGAAGTATTATGCCTTTGCCGAGCTTGTTGCCAGGCTCACCCCCGAAGACTACAAGATAGAGGAAAGGGAGAGGCAAATCTATCTGACCGAATCCGGCAGTGCCCACATGGAGGAAATGCTCAAGAGGAAGGGCATGCTGAAGGCGCCCGACCTTTATGACCCGTCCAACTTGCACCTGACGGAATATATGGATAATGCCCTCAAGGCGCAGGTGCTGTTCAAGCGTGATAAGGAATACATGCTGAAGAACGGTGAGGTTATCATTGTGGACGAGTTCACGGGCAGGCTGATGTTCGGGCGGCGCTATTCCGAAGGCCTGCATCAGGCCATCGAGGCTAAAGAGAGGGTCAAGATACAAAAGGAGAGCGTCACGCTGGCGACCATAACGTTCCAGAACTTGTTCCGGCTTTATTCCAAGCTGGCCGGCATGACCGGCACGGCTGCCACAGAGGCCGAGGAACTATTCAAGATATATAAACTTGAAGTAGTGGTTATCCCGCCCAACCGGCCCATGATACGCCTCGATCACAACGATCTGATCTACAAGGATGAGGACTCCAAATTCAAGGCCATCGCCAACCATATCGAGGAGTTGAGTAAAGAGGGCAAGCCCATTCTGGTGGGCACGATCTCAATCGAGAAGTCCGAGCTGTTAAGTGACCTGATGATGCGCAAGGGCGTGCAGCACCAGGTGCTGAATGCCAAGTATCACGAAAGGGAAGCGGAGATAATTAAGAACGCGGGCCATGTGGGGGCTGTAACCGTCGCTACCAACATGGCCGGCCGCGGCGTAGATATTATACTGGGCGGCAAGCCGCCCGACCGTGAAGAGTTCGAAGACGAAAAAGACTACGATAAAAAATATGCCGAGTGGAAGATAGAACATGATAAGGTGCTCAACCTGGGCGGCCTTAACGTCATCGGTACGGAACGGCACGAAGCACGGCGCATCGACAACCAGCTTCGCGGGCGTGCCGGCAGGCAGGGCGACCCCGGCAGCTCGCAGTTTTTCGTATCGCTGGAGGACGACATCGTCAGTCGCTTCGGCGGCGATCGGGTTAAAGGGGTCATGGAGTGGGCCGGCATGGATGAAAATACGTCCATCGAACACCCTTGGATCAGCAAGGCCATTGAAAATTCACAGGTCAAGGTAGAGGCCTTTCATTTTGACGTACGCAAACATCTGGTTGACTATGACGATGTGGTCAATAAACACAGGGAAGTCATATACGGGGAACGCGACAAGATATTGCAGGGGGCGGATTTGAAGGCCAATATCCTGGATATGATCGATGATCAGATCGAACAACTGGTTAACCAGCACTATAGCCGCGGGTATGAAGAACCCGATTTAGAAGGCCTGTTGCATGACCTGTCGGATATCTTCCCGCTGCCCGATAATATCAAAGAACAGGGCCTTGAAAGCTTTAAACCGAAGCAGCTTACCGAAAAGCTAATTGATTACGCCCACCAGATATATGATTTGAGGGAGCAGCAGGTTGGCCCCAATGATATGCGGCTGATGGAGCGCCTCGTGATGTTGCGTGTCATAGACGATAACTGGAAGCAACATCTGACTGCCATGGACCATCTCAGACAAAGCGTAGGCCTGCAGTCGGTTAGACAGATAGACCCGCTGGTTATTTATAAGAAAGAGGGCGGGGACTATTTCGAGAGCCTTATGGCGGGCATCAAGAACGACATCGTCCATTTCATCTATAAAGCCAACCTTGAGAAAAGAGAAGCTCCACAACGCCCTCAGCAGGTGCCTGTAGGCGGAAAGACAGGCCGCAACGATCCTTGCCCCTGCGGTTCGGGCAAAAAGTACAAGCATTGCCACGGCAAGTAAAAATTTCCGTCTGATGCTGCGAGTAATACCTTATCGATTTCCAACGACTATCGATTCTCTCTTCGAAACGGCCCGATCACCAGCATTGGTATAATATAGGTTGATGAAAAACTCGGATATAGCAGCGGTATTCGAGAATATCGCCGACCTGCTCGATCTCAAAGGAGATAACAAGTTTAAGATCCGTGCCTATGCCCGGGCAGCACAGGTGATACAGCATCTCCCCGAAGAGATGGAGTTGATGCACGAGGAGGGCAAGGACTTTCAGGATATAACCAGCGTAGCTTCAGCACCCACTAGATGTCCGTTTTGTTGATGTTATTTAACCACTCCGGGCAGTATGTGGGTATCAAACGGGTTTAAACTCAAACCTGCCGCTTTTGAAGAGCTCAAGGCAGGCATCCACCACGTCGGGATCATAAAGCTTACCCTTGTTCTTTGATATTTCCTCAAGTGCCTTATCAATGCCCAGGGCGGGACGATATGGGCGGTGTGAAGCCATGGCTTCAATCACGTCTGCAACAGCCAGTATTTTGGCTTCCAAGATAATATCCTCACCCTTGAGACTTTTGGGGTAACCCGAACCATCCAACCTCTCATGGTGTTGCAAGATGGCCTGTGCGACAGAACAAGGGAAATCCATGCCTTTGACAATATCGTAGCCTCCCTGGGGATGTGTTTTTATCAAGGCAAATTCATTATTGGAGAGTTTTCCAGGTTTACTGAGGATATCAGAAGGAACATACATTTTCCCGATATCATGAATTACTGCCGCCATCCTGAGCTGATCAATTCGGGTATCTTCTAACTTCATTTCTCTGGCTATGGCGATGGCCAGGTCGGCCACCTTCTGCTGATGGCCTGCAGTATACGGGTCTCTCGTTTCCACGATTTTGGCCATGGTATCGATAGCGTCATTCAAGGTTTTCTTCAGAGATTCGTAGCTTTTTTCAAGTTTCTCCTCCGCCTGCTTGCGCGCCGTGATGTCCCTGCCCTCAGCAAGAATGCCCGTCGCCTTTCCCTGCTCGTCCCTGATGAACTGGAATATGCAGTCGAGCACGATGATACGACCGTCTTTACAGTAGAACTCCAGCTCTCTTGACAGGATGCCGTCGGGTTCTGAAATGCGTCCGTCCTTCTCAAGACGCATTAGTTTTCCAAGCCAATTCACTGCTTTTCTAAGCGACTCAGGTGTCAACTGCCTGTCCAAGGGCAGCGCAGTTATTTCGTCCACGCTGAATCCCCTTGCTTTCATGGCTGACGGGCTTAACCAGGTAACATTCAGATCCATGTTCATCATCCACACAATGTCCGTCATGTGCTCCGCCAGCAGGCGGTATTGTGCCTCGCTCTCTCGCAGCGCCTCCTCTGTCCGTTTGAGCCCGCGCTGGTCCTCTGCATCCTGCAGTGCATGTTCTACGCCAGGCGCCAGGAACGACATCCTGTGCTTCAGCACGTAATCATGCGCTCCGGCCTTCATTAATGCGACCGCCGCTTCTTCGCCGATGGAGCCTGAGACGATGATAAAGGGGATATCCAGGCCGCTTTCCTTAAGCACGGCCAGGGCTCCGGGCGCATCAAATTGCGGCATGGCATGATCCGAGATGACTATATCAAAGGCCTGCTCGGCCAGGGCTGCTTTCATCTCAGCCGCGGTGACTACTACCGTGTAGGTGACCCGATAGCCCGCCGCTTCCAGCGCCCGCACCTCCAGTGCCACGTCCCTATCCGAATCCTCTATTATCAATAACCTGAGCGGTATGTCCATGAACACCTCACTTCCGCGGTGACTCATTGAGCAGCAGCCAGTACAAGCCCAGAGTGCGCACGGCCTCGGCAAACTGGTTGAAATCCACCGGTTTGCGTATGTAGCTGTTAGCTCCCAGCTTATAGCTGGCGATTATATCTTTTTCCTGGTCAGACGAGGTGAGGATCACCACCGGGAGGAGGCTGGTTAGCTCATTGGCGCGTATTTTCTTTAGAACCTCCAGCCCGTCTATCCTGGGCAGTTTCAGGTCCAGCATCACCACGGCCGGGATAATCCGGATGTCCCTGCCTGCATATTGGCCGGTGCCGAAAAGGTAGTCCAGCGCCTCCCCGCCGTCCTCGGCGACAATTAGTTCATTGGTAATTTGACTCTGCTCCAGTGCCCGTTTGGTCAGCTTGATGTCGCTGGGATTATCTTCGACCAGAAGAATAACTTTGTTTTTCATGTTGCCTCCTTTAATGTGAAGTAAGCGGTATGTCCATTAACACCTCACTTCCGCGGCGGCTCATTGAGCAGCAGCCAGTACAAGCCCAGATTGCGCACGGACTCGGCAAACTGGTTGAAATCCACTTTGCATATGTAGCTGTTAGCTCCCAGCTTATAGCTGGCGATTATATCTTTTTCCTGGTCAGACGAGGTTAGGATCACCACCGGGAGGAGGCTGGTGAGCTCATTGGCGCGTATCTTCTGCAAAACCTCCAGCCCGTCTACCCTGGGCAGTTTCAGGTCCAGCAGCACCATGGCCGGGATAATCCGGACGTCCCTGCCTGTATATTGGCCGGTGCCAAAAAGGTAGTCCAGCGCCTCCCCGCCGTCCTCGGCGACAATTAGTTCATTGGTAATTTGATTCTGCTCCAGTGCCCGTTTGGTCAGCTTGATGTCGCTGGGATTATCTTCGACCAGAAGAATAACTTTGTTTTTCATGTTGCCTCCTTTAATGTGAAGTAAAAGGTCGCACCCTCGTTTACCTTCGCCTCGGCCCAGATGAGACCACCGTGCCGGTTGATGATACGCTGCACGCTTGCCAGGCCGATGCCCGTGCCGGGGAACTCGGATGATTTGTGCAGGCGCCGGAACACCCCGAACAGTTTGTTTGCATACGCCATGTCAAAACCCACTCCGTTATCACGCACGAAAAAGACTTTTCTGCCTTCCTGGTCAACCTGGCCGAACTCAATGCGGCCATGAGCGTTTTTGCTGCTGAACTTCGCTGCATTATCGAGCAGGTTTTTCAGAGCGATCTCTATCAGGCTGGCATCTCCCAGTGCCCTCAATCCCGGCTGAATGATAAAGTCTGACTGGAGAGAGGGGTTTTGCTGCTGAAGGTGTGAAACTATAGCCTGAGCCATAGCCGTCATATCCAGCGGCTGCTGGTTCATCTCGCTTCGGCTTTGCCGTGAAAACGTCAGCAGGTCATCAATCAACCGGCCCATTATCTGCGCTTCTGAACGCACAAGGTCGATGTACTGGCATCCCTGCTCATCGAGTTTATCTTTGTAGTCTTCCAGCAGCGCCAGGCTCCACCCGTCAATGCCGCGCAGCGGCGCGCGCAGGTCGTGGGAGACCGAGTAGGCAAAGGATTCCAGTTCTTCATGGGCTTTTTCCAGGCCGGCTTCTATCTCCTTACGCTCGGTAATATCCTCGATAGCCAGGAGGATAATCCGTTCTTTACCCAATACCCTTTGAATTTGCCGGGCATTCAGAAGCATTATGCGCCGGCCAATGGTGGTAAAATTGTGTTCAACCTCATAGTTATCAAAGGTTGTTTTCTGGGGAAGGATGGTTTCCAGCAATTCCCGCAGCTTGGGGATATTCCACTGCTT
>PLME01000023.1 GCA_003142375.1 Dehalococcoidia bacterium
AACCAGTTCTTCTACATGGCCGACGATGCTGCTGCAGCAACCGGCCTGGGCACCGTCTACCGCAACACCGTACCGTCACTCGGCAGGTGGGTAGATAACGACATGATGAGCGCTGCCAACGGCGGCGGTTATGTCTTCGCCCTTGAACCGCAACTCTGGTGGTCGGCAACCGGCATCAACAATCCTCCGCACATCATCGGCCAGTACGGTATCGTGCAGGCATTCACGGGCGATCCTCAGCCTGCTCTTTACGTGGCCCATGACAACCTGACCCTTTACAACAGCAACGGTTATGCAGACAGCGCAGTCTGCCGCACACTCAGACCTCGCGACGGCATGCCCAAACCGGGCATGGCATGGGCTTGTCTCGATGTGTTCGCACCGCTGACTCAGAAAGGCGTGCTGTTCACACTTGAGCCGACCTCACTCAAATCCTGCGGCTGCTGCACTCTTGACACCAACACCACCCTTTACGCCATCGACAACGAAGGCGTGGGACAGAACTCATCCGGCCAAGCCATCCTGACCTACGGTTACTGGCTGGGCCACTTACAGTATGCCATTGGCGTACCTCCTTATGATCCCAACGTCTACGCCAAACTAGGCTACACCCCGGATGCCAACCAGGGCATGCTCTGGGCATACACCGACTGCCTGGCCAAGAAAGGCCCGGTACTCAAGAGCCCGGCTGACCAGTTCCTGGTAGGCGCTGACCCGGTCACCGGCCGCAACTCACAGATCGACCTCTCATGGGAACAGCTCTGTCTGACCATCTGGTATCAACTCCAGATAGCCAAAGACAAGGACTTCACCCTGAGAATCAACCCCTCGGTCAACTGGGGCAACGGCTCCACCGGCGTCATCTCCTCAGTGACAGGCTCGTTGCTGATGAAGATGGACTCCACCAACAACACCAGCCCGGCTGCCTGGATTCCTCCTGGATCACTGCCTGAAGCAGGCGCGATCTACTACTGGAGGGTCCGCTCAGCTAAATCCGCTACC
Source organism: Dehalococcoidia bacterium (assembly GCA_003142375.1). GTDB lineage: Bacteria > Chloroflexota > Dehalococcoidia > GIF9 > UBA5629 > UBA1162. The sequence goes on from PLME01000023.1 coordinate 1,003, forward strand.
AGCCAGATTGCCAACAGCCCGTGGTCCGAGGTTCGCAGCTTCACCGTCAAAGCAGGCTTCCAGACCATTACCCCCTACTTAGGCGTACAGCTGCTCAGCCCGAACAACGGCGGCATCGGCATAGCGACCAAACCGACCCAGTTCTCCTGGAGTCCTTACCAGGATGCTACCAAGTACGAATTCGACCTGGCCAAGGATTCCGAGTTCAAGCAGATGGTTACCACCGCCAATACCAGCACCACCGCTTACTCATACAGCGGCGCGCTGGATTACGCAACCAGCTACTTCTGGCGTGTAAAGGCCCTCGAGATCAACGGCCAGAATATCCCGAGCGATTGGTCGGCAACCTTCAGCTTCCAGACTGAGGGCGCACCCCCAGTAGAGAAAGGTCCCGCACCGGAACCTGCAACTCCGCTTTGGGTCTGGGTCATCATCGCCATCGGCGCCATCCTGGTAATCGTCACCCTGATACTCATCTTCAAAACTCGCAGAGTGTAATTACCCGGGAAGTTCCCGATAGCAACGGAAGGGGCGGCAAGTGCCGCCCCTTCCTCTTTTTTGCCTACAGCTTTCCCCCTAATTTCCATTTTCCCTGAGTATTTTGTAGAATTTACTAGATTTCTATAGTTTTTCCAGATCATATCAGCGTGGGACCATTGCTGTTTTCGGAGGGGATTTTTGATTCGGGATTCCGTAGTAACCATAAAAGAAGCCAGCCGCATGCTGGGGGTTAACGAAGCCACCCTGCGACAGTGGACGGATGAGGGAAGGCTCAAAGCCTTCATCACGCCGGGCGGGCACCGGCGCTACGCCAAATCCGACCTGCTGACATTCATGAATACCAGCCAGAGGGTGCTGGACGTTAAGGACCTGGCCTCGGAGATGGAAGAGACGGTGAGACTGCACCGCGAGACAGCCAGAAGCCATCTGGAAACAACCGCCTGGTACAGCAAGCTCGACAGGGGTTCCCAGGAGCGCCTGGCTGAATTGGGACGCCGCCTGCTGGGACTTATTGTCCGGTATGTTACCAATCCTTCGGCCCGGGAGGAGACTACCGGCCTGGCACGTGAAACGGGACGCGGCTTCGGAATTACGCTGGCCGAATCCGGGCTGCCCCTGACAGATTCGGTGGAAGCTTTTATGCTTCACCGCGATATCATTATGAACGCCTCCGGCCACCTATTGAAAAAACATGAGGCGTTCAGCGGGCGTTTCGTGGAGGCCATACCACTGGCGGCCCACCTCATGGACGAAGCGCTGGTCTCTCTGGTATCCGCACACCAGCAGCGCCAGGCTGAACTTAAAAGGGGCACCGCATCATGATCTCAGTCTCTCGTCTGCTCTGCGATACGATCAGCCCAGGCGACAGCCTGCGCTATGGTTCACACGGCCTGGCCGGCCCTCTTCCCGGCGGACGCGGAGGCAAGGGCCCCGGGCCGGTGGTGGTATGGAACTGTACAAGACGATGCAACCTGCGCTGCATCCACTGCTATGCCAGCGCCCTGGATAAAAAGGACCCGGCTGAACTGGATACCCTACAGGGTAAGAAACTTATAGCAGACCTGGCCGACTTCAAAGTCCCGGTCATATTATTCTCGGGGGGCGAGCCGCTCCTGCGTGAGGATATTTTCGAGCTGGCCGCTTTCGCCTCCAGGAAGGGATTACGCATGGCCCTTTCCACCAACGGAACCCTGATAGATGCCGAAAAAGCACGCCGCATTAAGGATACAGGCTTCGCCGAAGTGGGGATAAGCCTGGATGGGATCGGCGCCGCCAACGACCGATTCCGCCGTGCCAAAGGCGCCTACCGGGCCGCCCTTCAGGGCATCAGGAACTGCCTTGCCCTCGGGATCCGGGTCTCTTTACGCCTGACCATGACACGTTTTAACCACAGCCAGGTTCCTTTCATCTTCGGCCTGGCCGAGTCAGAGGGCATCGACCGCCTGTGCTTCTATCACCTGGCCTATTCCGGCCGGGGTGGAAGCCTGCAGGAAGAAGACCTGACGCATGACCAGGCCAGATCTATAGTGGATGAGATTTTCTTCAACACCCTCGATATGCATAAGCGCGGCCTGAGCAAGGAAGTCCTCACGGTTGGCAACCATGCCGACGGTGTTTACCTGTATTTGAAATTGCTGAAGGATGACCCCGGGCGCGCAAGCAGGGTGATGGAGCTGCTTAAAACCAACGGCGGCAACAACTCGGGTATCAGGATCGGCTGCGTCGATGACGTCGGGGAGGTGCATCCCGACCAGTTCTGGATGCATTATTCGCTGGGCAATGCCACCCAACGCAAATTCGGCGATATCTGGAAGGACCCTTCGGAGCCGTTGCTCAAGGGACTGCGGGAGCGCAAGAAGCTGCTCAAAGGACGCTGCGCCCGCTGCCGCTATATCGACCTGTGCAACGGCAGCCTGCGCGTGCGCGCCGAAGCCGTCCATGGCGATATCTGGGCGGAGGACCCGGCCTGCTATCTGACCGAAGCGGAAATAGGTATTTGAACATGGTTTCCGGGATGACGGAAGAAACAAATGTGATCAAACCCCGGCTGCAACTGGTGGCCTGGGAGCTGACGCGCAGCTGCAACCTCTTCTGCGCCCACTGCCGCGCCTCATCGGCCGGCGACACCTACAGCGGCGAACTGTCGACCGAGGAGTGCCTGCGGGTAGTCGACGAGATAGCCGCAGTGGGAAATCCCATATTGATATTAACCGGCGGCGAGCCGCTCATGCGTAAAGACCTGTTTTCCATAGCGAAATATGCAGCCGGCAGGCAATTAAAGGTGGTCATGGGCAGCAACGGGACGTTGATAACAGGGGAAACGGCCTCACTGTTAAAGGAAATCCCCATATCACGCATAGCAGTAAGCCTGGATTTTCCCTCGGCGGAGCTTCAAGACAAGTTCCGGGGCCAGCCCGGCGCTTATAGCGCCGCGGTTGCGGGCATCAATAATGCAAGGCAGGCGGGCATCGAGGTGCAGGTCAACTGCACCCTTACCAGATTGAATATAGCCTGCCTGGACGACCTCCTTTCGCTGGCCCTCGATCTGGGCGCTGTGGCCTTTCATCCCTTCCTGCTGGTTCCCACCGGACGGGGCAAAGGCCTGGAGAACGTTGCGCTCTCACCCCAGCAGCACGAAGAAACCCTCAACCGGATATACGACTTGCAGGAGAAAATGGGCGACAGGATTTTCTTTAAGCCCACCGATGCGCCCCACTATTTGCGCATCATGAAGCAGCGGGCCAAGGGCAGCGAAGGTAAGCCGCCGGCGCCTGTAAGGCCGGGCCATCCGGCCCATTCCATCAGCCGCGGCTGCCTGGCGGGGACCGGCTTCTGCTTCATCTCGCACAGGGGTGCCGTCCAGGGCTGCGGCTACCTGGATGTGGAAGCGGGCAATGTGAGGGAGCAGCCATTTAAAAGGATATGGGAGGATTCACCACTGTTCCGTGACCTGAGGGACCTGCGCAACCTTAAGGGCAAATGCGGGCTGTGTGAATATAAGAAAATATGCGGCGGCTGCCGGGCACGCGCCTATGAAGCGACGGGGGACTATCTGGAGGCCGAGCCGAACTGCATTTATCAGCCCCTGGCACAGAGAGAGTACCCTATTAATGTCTGATATCGATCTCGATAATTTAGACCGCCGCCTGCTAGGCCTGGCACAGCGGGAATTCCCGCTGACCCGGTCGCCTTACGCCGACCTCGGCCGCAAGCTGGATATCAGCGGCGATGAAGTTATCCGGCGCTTGGGCAAGTTAAAGTCGGATGGCCTGGTCCGGCAGATAGGCCCGGTCGTGGACTCAGCGAAGCTCTGCTATCAGAGAACTCTGGCTGCCATGCAACTGGACGGCGCAAAGCTGGAGGATGCGGCTCGTGTTATGGCCGCGCACCGCGGCATCAGCCATGCTTACCTGCGGGACCATGAATACAATATATGGTTTACACTGGCTGCGCCCCGGGAAGCCAGCATTACGGCAGAGCTCGATCAAATTGCCCTTGCCTGCGGCGCCGCAGGCTGCATATCCCTGCCGGCCATAAACGTGTTTAAGCTGCGGACCTATTTCGATATGGGAGGCGATTCTGCTGAACCCGTCGGCGGCGGAACTGTGAACCAAACGTCGGAGAGGCCGAAATTGACGCAGGTCGAAAAACTGGTGATCAACGAGCTGCAGCAGGACCTGCCGCTATCCACTGCGCCCTTCGCCACAATGGCCTCGAAGCTTGGGATGGACGAGAGTAAATTCATGGAAGCCTGCGCTTCACTGGTGCGCAGCGGTGTCATCAGGCGCTACGGCGCCTCGCTTGATCACAACAGGGCGGGCTACGGCGCCAACGTCCTGACCTGCTGGTATGCCGCCCCTGATAGGGTGGCGGGCGCAGGGCACGTATTGGCTGCTTTTAAGGAGGTCAGCCACTGCTACGAGAGGAAGACTTCGCAAAGCTGGAGATATAACCTTTTCGCCATGCTTCACAGCCGCAACATGGAAGATTGCAGGGAGGCCATCGGCCGCCTGTCAGCTGCCTCCGGTCTCAACGATTTCATTACGCTATTCACCCTGAGGGAGCTTAAAAAGGCCAGGATTAAATACGCAATATGAGGAAAGCCGATTGAGTTCTTACTACCCTGTTTTTCTTAACCTGAGCGGCCGGCGCTGTGTGGTAGTGGGCGGCGGACTGGTGGCATTGCGCAAGGTGCAGACGCTGCTGCAATGCGGGGCGACGGTGGAAGTCGTCAGCCCTGAAGTTTGCACCGGTTTGGAGGAACTGGCCACCCGCCGCAAGATAAACATAGTCCTGCGGAAGTACCGCCACGGGGATATAGGCGGAGCGTTTCTGGCCATTTCCGCTACGGGAGATACAGTTGTAAACACGAAAGTTGCGCAGGAGGCGGAGCAGAGAGGGGTTCCGGTTAACGTCGTGGATAACAGGGAGTTTTCGAGCTTCATCGTCCCCTCGTACCTGCGCCGCGGCGATGTTACCATAGCTGTTTCCACTGCCGGGCGCAGCCCGGCCCTGGCACGCAGAATCAGGACGCGGCTGGAGAAGGACATCGGCGTCGAATACGCTGCGCTGGCCGAAATAGTCGACGAGGTCCGCAGCGAGATTAAGAAAAAGGGAATGGAGATAGGCACGGAAGACTGGCAGGACGCCATGGATGTCGATTCTATGATCGAACTATTGAAGAAAGGCGAACGGGAAAAAGCCAAAAATCTGCTGCTTAAAAACCTGAAAAGCCCCGGGGATAAGCAGCCTGAAGAATAATATTATGCAGCTTTGCCTGGTCGGAATTAATTACAATACGGCGCCGCTGGCGGTGCGGGAAAAGGCCTCTATCAACGTCGAGAAGCTGGGAGAATCATTATCCTCCCTCCACCGTGACATCCACCGCGGCGTCATACTGTCCACCTGCAACCGCACCGAAATCTACGCATCGGGCAGTGATAGCACTTCGCTCGAAAAGGCCGGCATGCTTTTCCTGCAGACTCTGACCGGGAGTAAAGGCGCCGCCGGTGAAAATTTTATCTATATACTGAAGAATGTCGAGGCGGCCAGGCACCTCTTCCGGGTGGCCGGCGGGCTTGAATCCATGGTGGTCGGCGAATATGAAATACTGGGACAGGTAGGCCAGGCACTGGAAGCTGCCGGCAAGGCTGGGATGACCGACCTGCTGCTCAATCACATTTTCCAGGGCGCCATCCAGGCAGGCAGGCGTGTCCGGGCGGAGACGGGCATTAGCCGCAACGCCCTTTCCATCAGTTCCATAGCTGTGAACCTGGCCGAGGAGACGCTGGGCAAGTTATCCGGCCGTACGATGCTGGTAATAGGCGCCGGGGAAGCCGGCCGGCTGGTGGTGAAGGTAGCCAGGGACCGGGGCGTTTCACGCATCGCCGTCGCCAGCCGCACACATGAACGTGCCGCAGCGCTCGTCCAGAGGGTTGGCGGAATACCGGTGGGACTGGACTCCCTGCCGCAAGAGTTGGCTAGGGCCGACATAGTGGTCACCTGTGCGGGCGCACCTCACAGGATGCTGGGAACTAACCAGATCGAAAAAGCCGTGCAGAGCCGCGGGGGCAGGCCCATCGTTATCATCGATATAGCCCTGCCGAGGAACGTCGATCCCGAGGTGGCAAATATACCCGATGTCTCACTGCGCAATATCGACGACCTTACAAATATTTATGAGACCAACCGTGAAGGGCGCCTGAGCGAAATAGTCATGGTAGAAGAGATAGTTGAGGATGAGATGAGACGGCTGGCAGCCTGGTGGAAAGCTCTCGAGGTCAGGCCCCTGGTCAGCGCACTGATGGCCAAGGCTGAGGAGATCAGAGACAGGCAGCTTGGCAAGACGCTCAAGAAGCTGCGGCCATTGTCCGCAGAGGAGCAGGAAAGCCTGGAGGCCATGACAAAATCGATTGTGAACCAGATACTTAAAGACCCCATTCAACAAATTAAAGCCGATGGGGACGGCGAACATGCCAGGCTGATGAGCGAGCTTTTTCAGCTTGATGCGGAGAAGCGTAAATGAGTCACAGGATCACCGCCGGTTCAAGGCGCAGTAAGCTGGCCCTGATACAGACCGCTTCGGTTGTCGACAGTATAAGGGCGATAAATCTTAATTTGGAAATCAACGTCCGGGAGATTGTGACCTCCGGCGATCGCGACCGGCACACCCAACTCGAACGGCTGGGCACAGCCGTATTCGTCAAGGAGCTTGAAGAGGCCTTGCTGCGCAGGGAAATAGACATTGCCGTGCACAGTCTGAAGGACCTGCCCACCGATCTTCCTGCGGGCCTGGCGCTGATCGCCGTCACCGCCAGGCAGGACCCTCGGGATGCGCTGGTAGCCAAAGCCCGGCTGAGGCAGCTCGATGCAGGGTCGAGGATAGGCACAGGCAGTTTGAGGCGTTCAATCCAGCTCCGCATACAGCGTCCCGACCTGCAAATATGCCCTATCAGGGGCAACGTGGATACCCGCTTGAGAAAGGTTACTTCAGGTGAGGTGGACGGCTTTATGGTGGCCGCGGCGGCTATGCTGCGTCTGGGTTGGGAAGAGAAGATAACGGAATACCTGCCGGTTGAAAGTTTTCTACCGGCAGTGGGACAGGGAGCACTGGCAGTGGAAGCCCGCCTGGACGATAAAGAAATATTTGACCTGATTTCACCTGTAAATCACCTGCCGACCTGGCAATGCATAACGGCCGAACGTGCCTTTCTGCAGGAGCTGGGTGGGGGCTGCCGGGCCCCCATCGCCGCCCTGGCAACCATCGAGGGCCATGATTTGAGACTCGACGGCATGATAGCCAGCATTGACGGCAGTGAAGTGCTGAGAGGCTTCGGCAGGGGCAAGCCTGATTCGGCGGAAGAGGCAGGCATCAGCCTGGCGCGTGATCTGATCTCACTGGGCGCCAGCCGGCTGATCGAAGAGGCCAAGGGATGCTGAAAGCCGGTATGGTCTACCTGGTGGGGGCCGGGCCGGGCGACCCGGGGCTGATAACGCTGAAAGGCGCTGAATGCCTGGCCAAAGCCGACGTGGTAATTTACGACCATTTATTGAGCGAGGAGCTGCTGGAAATGGCTCCGCCCGGCGCGGAGCGCATCTACGCCGGCAAGACCTCATCCCGGCACACCCTGGAGCAGGATGAAATTAACGGCCTGCTGGTCGGGAAGGCAAAGCAGGGCAAGACGGTCGTCAGGCTGAAAGGAGGCGACTCATTTGTCTTTGGACGAGGGGGAGAGGAAGCGGAAGCCCTGGCCTCGCATCATATCCCGTACGAAATAGTGCCCGGGGTATCGGCTGCTATCGCGGCGCCGGCCTATGCCGGCATACCCGTCACCCATCGCAAGATGGCTTCATCGTTCGCGGTGATAACCGGGCATGAAGACCCGCGTAAAGGAGGTTCCAGCATCAACTGGGAAAAGCTGGCCACGGGCGTTGATACTCTGGTCTTTCTTATGGGCATGCAAAACCTGCCCGAGATAATGGCCCGGCTGAAAAAGCACGGCAGGCCACCTGAAACCCCTGTGGCTGTGATCAAGGACGGCACCACACCTCACCAGAAGACGGTGACAGGCAACCTCGACAATATCGCAGACCGGGTGAAGAAATCGGGGCTGAGCCCTCCCGCCGTAATAGTTGTTGGAAAAGTAGCCGGGCTGCGCAAGAAATTGCGCTGGTTCGACAACCGGCCGCTCTCGGGCCGTCGCATCCTGGTGACCCGCTCGCGGCAGCAGGCCGGCTCGCTGAGCAAGCTACTGCGGCAACGGGGGGCCATTCCTGTAGAGCTGCCCGTCATAGAGATACATCCCGTTGCCGACTTCGCCAGGCTCGACAGCGCAATTTCGCAACTTGACCGCTACCACTGGGCCGTTTTCACCAGCGTTAACGGCGTCGAGGCCTTCTTCGCCAGGTTAAACCAACTGGGGAAGGATACGCGCTCCCTGGGAAGCATAAAGATAGCCGCTATCGGACCGGCCACGGTTGAAGCACTGGTGCAGCGGGGCATCAAGCCCGAGCACTGTCCAACCGAGTATACCAGCGCTGCCTTGCTGGCGGGGTTCAAGAAAATGGCGGTAAACGGGCAAAGGTTCCTTCTGCCCCGTGCCGATATAGCCGATAAAGAATTGTCGAGGGGCATCAAGGGCATGGGCGGCATTGTGCAGGACATTGCCTGCTACCATACGGTGCCTGCATCTGCATCTTCCAATGCTGCTGAGATATTATCCAGAGGCGAAATAGACATGGTCACCTTTGCCAGCTCGTCCACCGTGACCAACCTGCTACGGGCGCTGAAAGGTAAAAAGTCCCTTTTAAAAAAGGTCAAGATCGCCTGTATCGGACCCATGACGGCGGAAGCAGTTCTGAAGGCCGGGCTGACAGTAGATATAGTTTCCCGTGAACATACGATTCCCGGCCTGGTGACCGCCATCGAAGATTACTATGCAAGGGAGGTTTAAAATGCCGGCTTTTCCTCAATTACGTTTAAGACGCCTGCGCCGCACGGATGAGCTGAGGGCGCTGGTGCGTGAAACGAGCGTGGACACAGGCGATTTGGTTTATCCCCTTTTTATAATTGAAGGCCATGGGATCAAGCAGGAGATAGGCGCCATGCCGGGCATCTTCCATTTTTCCCAGGACCGCTTGAAAGAAGAGGTCAAAGAGATAGCCGGGCTGGGCATCCCGGCCGTCATACTGTTCGGCATACCGGACAGCAAGGATGAAACCGGCTCATCGGCCTGGGACCGCCAGGGCGTGATTCAAAAGGCCATCCTGGCCATAAAAAAGGCGGCACCCGGCCTGCTGGTCATTACCGACGTCTGCCTGTGCGAGTATACCAGCCATGGCCACTGCGGCGTCATCACAGACGGCTGCGTGGACAACGACAAAACCCTGCCTTTGCTGTCCAAAATGGCCCTGTCTCACGCCGAAGCCGGCGCCGATATAGTTGCGCCCTCGGACATGATGGACGGCAGGGTCAAAGCCATACGCGACCACTTGGACAAAAACGGTTTTGAACAGACCCCTATACTATCTTATGCTGCCAAGTACGCTTCGGGCTTCTTCGGTCCCTTCCGCGAGGCAGCGCAGTCCGCACCTCAGTTCGGCGACCGCCGCTCATACCAGATGGACCCGGCCAACGCCCGGCAGGCTCTGCTGGAAATCGAAGAAGATATCAAAGAGGGCGCCGACATGATCATGGTCAAACCCGCCCTACCCTACCTTGACGTGATACGCAGGGCACGCGAGGCCTTTAACTACCCGCTGGCAGCCTATAACGTCAGCGGCGAGTACTCCATGGTCAAGGCCGCCGCTCAGCGCGGCTGGATAGACGGCAAAACCGTCACACTGGAGATATTGACCGCCATCAAAAGGGCGGGCGCCGATATCATCATCACCTATCATGCCAAGGAGGCGGCCGCCTGGCTGCAGGGCAAGTGAATATGCCCGAGGATAAATTCAAACGTTCCCGCAAGCTGTACGCGGAAGCGCAGCGCTACCTGCCGGGAGGCGTCGACAGCCCGGTGAGGGCGCATAAAGCGGTCGGCGCAACACCGCTCTTTATTGAGAGGGGCAAGGGCTCGAAGATATTCGACGCCGATGGTAACGCATACATCGATTATGTTTGCTCGTGGGGTCCTCTCATCCTGGGTCACGCACGGCCGGAGGTCGTCAGGGCGCTGAAAAAAGCTGCAGAACGCGGCACCAGCTTCGGCATATCCACCGAGCTTGAGATACAGCTGGCCAAAATTATAGCCGCAGCCATGCCGTCCATCGAAATGCTGCGCTTCGTAAACTCGGGCACCGAAGCGACCATGACTGCCCTGCGGCTGGCGAGGGCCTTTACCGGATGCGACAAGATAATTAAATTTGCGGGAGGTTACCACGGTCATGCCGACGGGCTGCTGACCACGGCGGGCTCCGGCCTGGCCACGCTCGACCTTCCCGACTCGCCCGGCGTGCCGGCTTCCCATGCTCAAAATACGCTTACGGCGCGCTATAACGATCTTTCGTCGGTCGAACAGGTTTTTCATCGCTATCCCAAAGAGATAGCAGCCGTAATAATCGAACCCATCGCCGCCAATATGGGAGTGGTGCCTCCACTGCCCGATTTCTTGAACGACCTGCGGCTAATGACCCGGGACTACAATGCCCTGCTGATCTTCGATGAGGTTATAACGGGATTCCGTGTGGCCTACGGCGGGGCACAGGAGTTGTACGGGGTTACTCCCGACCTGACGTGCCTGGGAAAGATCATCGGCGGGGGCCTGCCCGTAGGCGCCTACGGCGGGAGAAGAGAAATCATGAAGATGATTTCCCCCATCGGGCCGGTCTACCAGGCCGGCACGCTGTCGGGAAACCCGCTGGCCATGACGGCAGGCATCGAGACCATTAAGTTATTAGGCCGTCCCAATGTCTATACGCAGCTAGAAAAAACGGCGTCGCAGTTGCAGGACAGCATCCGTAAGTCGGCCGCCGATAACGGGATCAGGCTGCAGGTGGCCCGTGTATCCTCACTGCTGACCGTATTTTTTAACGCCAGTGCAGTGGTCGACTATGAGTCGGCCAGGCAATCGGACACCTCACGTTTTGCAGAGTTCTTCAGGGGCCTGCTGGACAGGGGCATATACTGGCCTCCCTCTCAGTTTGAAGCGGCATTCATCTCGCTGGCTCACAACGACAAAGATATCAGGTCCACATCAAATGCCTTCGAAGAGATATTCCGGGATTTCGGGTCTAGAGAAAAATGAGCGGGGAAGCGGGTATAGGGACCGGGGCAGAATAAACGGGCAATTGTTGACACCCCGGCATAGCTCGCATATTATGATATCAAAAACAGTGGGGCGGTTATCATGAACAAACGTTTTTATATATTGATTTTTTCAGCAGTTTTGATGCTGGCTTCAGTCATGCTGGCTATATGCTCAGCGCCTTCCGCTCAAGCGCAGAACGGCCGGGCTGAATGGGGCCGGCTAGCTGACTCAAATGCAACACCGGGCAAAGCCACTTCCATCGAGACATTCATGGTAAGTGCGGATCCCGTGACCGGCCGCAACGGGCAGATCGACCTGTCATGGGAGCAGCTCTGCCTTTCCACCTGGTATCAACTTCAGATAGCCAAAGATAAGGACTTTACGCAAAGGGTAAACCCGGCGGTAAACTGGGGCAACGGCTCCACAGGGGTTATATCGGCCGTGACCGGTTCGATCCTGATTAAGATGGACTCCACCAACAGCACAAGTCCGGCTGCCTGGATCCCTCCCGGCTCCCTGCCAGAAGCGGGCGCCATCTATTTCTGGAGGATACGTTCAGTGAAATCGGCTACCGGCCAGATAGCAGACAGCCCCTGGTCGGAGACACGCAGTTTCACCGTCAAAGCAGGCTTCCAGACCATCACACCCTACCTGGGCGTACAACTGCTCAGCCCGAACAACGGCGGAACCGGTGTGCCTATCAAACCGACGCAGTTCTCCTGGAGTCCCTGGTTCAATGCCACCAAGTACCAGTTCGACCTGGCCAAGGACCCCGAATTCAAGCAGATGGTGGTGACCGCAACTACGACGACCTCCGCCTTCGGGTACAATGGAGCGCTTGATTACGGGACCAGCTATTTCTGGCGGGTAAAGGCCATCGAGATAAACGGTCAGAATATACCTTCGGATTGGTCGGCCACCTTCAGCTTCCAGACCGAGCCTGCTCCTGCTCCTGAGACGCCTGCCCCCGCAGAGCCGGCGACCCCGCTGTGGGTCTGGGTCACCATCGCCATCGGCGCCATCCTGGTTATCGCCACCCTGGTGCTGGTTTTCAAGACCAGGCGACAGTAAGGCTTTCTTTCCCGATATTTGATTACAGCCAATCAGCGGCTGGAACAGAGAATATTACTTATAAGGCGGTAGATATGAAGAAAGCGGTGCGGCCCTTATTTATCCTGGCCACTATACTAATTTTAGTCCTGCCCGCTGCGGGCTGTATAAAAGTTGCTACGCCTACAAATACGAGTGAGCCTGTAGCGACGCTCAGCAATGTCAATACAGCTACTGCAGTCTCCAGTGACGGTTTGCCGCTGTCGGTGGCAAGCGTATTCCTGGCCAATACGCCTAATATTTACGTAGCTGGTAGCGTAAGCGACGCACCGCAAGATACGCTGGTGACGGCGCAATGGGTCCTGGTCAAGGATTCCACAGGAAAATTACTCAATCAAGTATTATTCAATGACTCATCCACAGTTACCGGCACCAGGAACATATCCTTCAGCCACCCGTCACCGGCAGGAGGCTGGCAGGGCGGCCAGTATGCCATATCCCTGCAGTTGAACGGCAAGGAAGTCACCACGGCACAATTTACCGTTCAATCCGTGCAGGCCGCCAACGTCCCGGCCCCTACCATCAGCTATTTCAAGGCTGTCCCTGACACGATCGACACGGGCCAGTCAGTTACCCTGAGTTGGAGCACTACGGATGCCACCAGCGTGAACATTTCGGGGGTCGGCAATGTGGCCGACCAGGGCACCACTATCGTTACACCGGTCAACAGTGCCGAATACACACTGAAAGCGACTAACAATGTCGGCACCACCACCGCAAAAGTGAATATATACGTAACATCCTATATCAGCGACAAGCCCGACCTGGTCATCACCGACTTCCACGTGGAAGGCAATCAAGCCTTCTACACGATCAAAAACATCGGCGGAGTGCCCGCCAAACCGAGCACTACATTTCTGTATATACAGGGCGACAATAAGGCTTCAAGCCTGGTGGATATCCTGCCGTCAGGCTCCGAGCGCACACAGGCGTTCCCTAATTTTCAGTGGACATACGGCCCTATACGCAATTACACACTACCGGTCAGGGTCTGCGCCGACGGCCTCAAAGCCATTGGTGAATATAATAAAGACAACAATTGTATGCAAATCAACTGGTGAATCCTTTCGATAACCGCCAGTGCAACGCTTAGAATCGATTCTTAAGAGGTGGATATTATGAGAAAATTAGGCCCGTGCAACCTGATCATCGCAATATTGTTAACGATTACATCTCTGGCAATCGCCATGCCGGGGTGTGTCAAAGTCAACGGCGGCGGCAACGGTGCGACCTCTCTGGTAACCGAAGCTACATTGGCTGCGGGAGTGGACAGCCAGTCGAAACCGGTGAACGCATCCAACACATTTACGGTTACTACCGATACTGTTTATCTCTCGCTAAAATTAAATAATGCCGCTGCCAACACGCAGGTGATGGCCAAGCTTACCTATCTGAGCGGCGAGGTTGCCAGCCTGGCTAACAGCATAATGTTCACCAACACCCAGACGGGGCAGGGCACACAGTATATGTCTTTCGCCATGAAAGCGCCCCCGGGCGGCTTTCCGCAGGGCAATTACCAGGTAAATATCTCCGCCAACGGCCAGGACCAGTCCAGCTTACCCTTCACGGTCCAAAACCTCTCCGTGCAGAAAGGCTGGCCGTCGATTAACACCTTTACTGCCACACCCGGTACCGTGCCTGCAGGTCAAACGGTCACTTTAACCTGGGATGTAAGTAATGCCACCAGGGTGACCATTCAACCGGAAATTGGCACCGTCCCATCCTCGGGCACACGTACTATTACGCCGTCAGCTACCAGTGAGTACATACTAACCGCTATCAATGATGCCGGCGCGCCGACCAAGCATCTTATTGTTAACGTCGGGGCCGCGGTTTCGGGAGCGCCCGATCTAATAATCACAGATGCCTGGCTGGAAGGGTGCATGATCTATTACAAGGTCAAAAATATAGGTTCTGTTGATGCAACGGCCAGCACCAGTTTGCTCTCTGTGGACAATTTGTTCCCGCCCCTGGGCAGTACCAGCTTTGTAGACGTGATGAAGCCCGGGCAGGAGAGGTCGCTGGCCTTCTCCAGCTACCAGTGGATTGGCTGCGGCACCAACGCGGCCGGCGGCAGCGTATCTGGAACGGGGGGCTTCAGCCCGAACATAGCAGCAGCAAGTGGCCCAGGACTTTCCTCCAGTGGCAACGGTTACGTGGAGTTTACACTCAACCACGAGGTAAAAGTCTGCGCCAATGCTAAAGATCCCATCAACGAAGGCAACACCGCCAACAACTGCATAATTAAGCTGCTTGGCCCGCTTATGAACTATAACCTGCTTCCGCTGGCGCACCTGGCGAGCTGGAGAAACAGCGCCGGTGACGTGCCGGATTTCGGCAGCGAAGGCAATCCGAAGGGAGGCTTCATAAAACTGGGTGACGGCGGCCTTGAGATGATACCCGAGCAGGTGCCGCAGGGATGGACGCAGGGATACTGGGGCTATTTCTATACGGACCAGCAGACACATACCGCCCAGATAGCTGCCATAAAAGTTCCGGTCAAGACCCATTTCATCGCCACGGTTGGACTCTCCCCCAATGCCATTGGCAGCGATGGGGTGACATTCAAGTTCGGAATGAAAGACCTCAGCGACACCACCAATTTCCTGCCGGGCAAGCAGATGACCATTCCCGGCCAGTTTGAAACCTGGGATATCAACCTCAGCGACTACGCAGGACAGAAAGTCTATTTTATCCTGCGTGTTGAGGCGGGATCAACGGGCATCAATGACTTCGCCATCTGGAAAGATGCCCGGCTGGTGCAGGTCAGCGATTAAGTATAATTACAACGGGTAAACTTAAATGCAGCGTATTATTTTTAGCATTGCGCTGGCGGCACTATGCCTTATCTTCCCTGCCTTTTCAGCATGTTCGCCATCGCTTTCCAGCGTGGTGCTTACCACCCAGGTTGACCAGGCAGGCAGGGCACAGAATGAGTCTACCAGCTTCACCATAGATATGCCGCGCATTATATGCTCGGTAAACGTGGGCGGGCTTCCGGCGCCAGCGGAAGTGCATGCCCAGTGGTTATACTATGACAATAATATATCGAGAGTCATCCATGAAGAATCTTTTAACGTTGCCTCCTCCTCTTACCTTACCTTCGCCATAAATGCGCCCGAAGGCGGCTGGCAAGCCGGTGATTACGCGGTCCGGATTTTACTGGACGGCAAAGAGGTTACGGAAAAGCGGTTTTCCATCGTAAAAAACACCGACGTCGCACTTCCGGTTATCAACAGCTTTAAAGCCACTCCCGCTGAAATTACGCTGGGCCAGCCCCTGAGCCTGAGCTGGCAGGTGAGCGGGGCCAGCCGGGTGATAATTATCCCTGACGTAGGCAGCGTGGATACCGGAGGAAGCAAGCTGGTCAGCCCCAAAGCCGATACCACTTACACCATAACCGCCCTTAACAGCGGCGGAACATCTTCCAATTCGATTAACGTGAAAATAACGGCGCCGGTTACCGAACGGGCTGATCTGTTCATGATCAATGTTTTCCGTGAGGCCTCAATGGTTTACTACGTCGTCGGCAACGCCGGCGTGGTTACCTCAAAACCATCCAGCGCCAAAATGTATGTGGGCCCTTCGGCAGCTACCTCCGGCTATATCCCACCCCTGGCGCCCGGCGAGCAGCGTACATTGTCCTTTGGAAGCTTTGTGTGGAGCTACCTGTTTGCCACGCCTGTTACCGTATGTGTAGATACGGCCAACGAGAACAATGAGGCCAACAGGGACAATAATTGCATGACCCAGCTGCTGGCGGGAGTAAGGAACCAGCCGTAAATGAACCGCACCCGAATCGAGATCACCGCCTGTGCAGTGATCCTGACACTTATCTTCCTCGTGTCGCTTTCGATGCGAATCGGCATACCCTGGAGTCACGTTTTTGTGGGGCCATGGGTGAAATTCACCGACAATGATGCCTATTTCTATGTGAGACTATTGGATAACCTCTCACACCATTTCCCATCGCTCGGTAGCTTCGATCCATATTATATTTATCCCGCAGGCAAAGACCTGGCAAACCAATCGCTGTTTATGGTCTATTTTATGGGATTTTTTGCCTGGCTTTTCGGCGGCGGCTCTCCTTCCCAGCATACTATCGACCTGATCGGCGCCTATTTCCCGGCGGTGCTGGGCGCGCTGCTGGTCTTCCCCGTATTTTTTATAGGCAGGGCGGTATTCAATAAATGGGCGGGATTAATAGCCGCAGTCTTCACCGCTCTCATGCCGGGCGAATTCCTGATACGTACGCTGCTGGGCTATACCGATACGCATGCACTGGAGATATTTTTCTCGACTTTATTCATGGCGTTCATAGTCCTGTCAATAAAGGCGGGCAAACTCATTTCCTTCCCGCCCTCCCGAACCGGCGGACTGCGTCAACATATAACCCCCCTGATTTTTGCTGTAGCAGCGGGCATCAGCCTGGGCCTTTATCTGCTTACCTGGGCCGGAGCGCTTCTATTCGTCTTTATCAGCTTTGTATGGCTGGTTGTTCAGGTTGTCATCGACCACGCCCGCGGAAAGCCGACTTTATACCTTCTGGTTACCTGCTTCACGGCCTATCTGATAGCGCTGCTGTTCTCCCTATCCTCGCCGGCCTCCACCGTTGCCAGGATACCTTTAATGATTGCTATTATAGCTTCACTGGTCCTGCCGGCTGTTTCAATATTTATGCAACGCCGGGGTTTTAAACCTGCTTTTTTCTTCGTTTTTATAGCTTCAGCGGCAGTTGCAGCGCTGCTGATTCTGCTGGTTATCGGCCCACAGTTCTTGGGCAGTATGTTCAGAACTCTGACAGGATTCTTCGGCTGGAATACAGGTACCGGCATCGCCGAGGACCAGCCCCTGCTTATCCAGCAGGGTTCATTTACGTTAGCGTTGTTGTGGGGCAACTATACTTCAGCTTCCCTACTGGCACTGGTGGCCTTCGTGTTCATGGCTTACAAAGCTTTTAGAAAGGGTGAACCTGAAATGGTGGCACTCCTGATCTGGAGCTTCATCACGCTTCTGGCGGCGCTGGCTATGAGGCGTTTCGCCTACTATCTGGCTATCAACATGTCCCTGCTGGCAGGTTACTGCGGCTGGCTGATCCTGGGTCTATTTGGAGTAAAAGGAGCAGCCCCTGAAACAAACAACGCCACGACAGCCGGCAAGGTACCTCCCAGAATCCAGGGCAAGGGGAAAAAGTCGGCGGCAGCCATGGAAAAGCGGCTGACAACCAGAAATCGTGCGCTGGCTGCAATTGGAATAGCTGTGGTGGCGTTATTGGCCATCTATCCCAATACTGGACCGCTGCCCGGCGGCGACAGGCCCTTTTTCGACGTGGCTACCAGGGGACTGGACGCCCCCGGCGATGCCTGGTGTGAATCCCTTGACTGGCTGCGTAATAACACACCTGAGCCGTTTGGTGACGCAAACTACTACTACGCTTATACGGCGGCACCGGGCAATACTCCCGGTTACAGCGTCGTTTGTTGGTGGGACTTTGGCTACTGGATATCACAGATTGCCCACCGGGTCCCTCTTTCCAATCCAGGCTCGGCTGCAATGGGAGAGCAGAATTTCTTCACAGCTCAGGATAGTACGGCCGCTGAAAATATCAGTTCCCAATGGGAAATGAAATATGTTATAGTCGATGACTATACTATCAACTGGAATAAAGGTTTCAGCGCCATAGCTGATGCAGCCGGGCAATCCGAAAGCCGCTATTATGAAATATACTATCGCCAACAGAATAATAAGATGACGCCTACGCTTCTTTACTATCCCGACTATTACAATTCGATGGCAGTACGTCTATATTGCTTTGAGGGCCACAAATATACGCCGCAGGAAACAGCGGTTATCTCCTGGGAGGAGCGTCAGGACTCCAACGGACAGCCCTATAAAGAGATAACCGGCCTGAAAACCTTCCATAGCTACTCTGAGGCCTCCGGCTACATATCATCCCAACAGGGCGGCAACTGGCGTATAGTAGGCAAAGATCCCACCGTCAGCCCCGTGCCGCTGGACGGATTGGACGGTTATCATCTGGCCTACTCGTCGAGCCAGAAGTCCAAAGTTGGCACTTCTGACACATCCTCGGTTAAAATATTTGAATACTCGCAGGATTACCTGCCACATGAATAAATATACTCTTCCCGGATGGCTGTTCAACCTTATTGCGGTATCAGCCACAGTTATTATCGCCCTCTTTATCCGAATTGCTTTGCCTTATCAGACCGTTTTTAGCGGTCCCTGGATAAAACTAACCGGTATAGACGCTTATTACTATATGCGGCTGGTTGACAACCTGGTGGCGAATTTCCCCCGTCTTATAGGCTTCGATCCCTACCAGTTGTTCCCAGGCGGCGATTTTATTAACCGCGTGCCCAACTTCTTCGTTTATATGCTGGCAATACCGGTCAAATTGCTGGGGGGCATCAATCCTTCTTCCCAGGTTGTCGACAGCATCGCTGTATATATCCCGGCCATACTGGGAGCGCTGACCGTCATCCCCGTCTACTTCCTGGGAAAGGCGCTGACAAACCGCTGGGCAGGATTGATAGCTGCCGTCATCGTTGCCCTGATGCCGGGCGAACTGCTGATGCGGTCGCTTCTGGGTTACACCGATCATCATGTTGCCGAGGTCCTTTTTACCTCATGCTTTGTATTATTTTTCGTGCTGGCCTTAAAACACGGTAGGGAATTTACCTACGAGACACTGAAAACAGGCGGGTTCCCGCCTATCAATGAGCAGATGCCCTATGCCATCATTGCCGGCATTTTCCTGGGTTTCTACATCATCACCTGGCAGGGCGCTCTCCTGTACGTCTTCATCATATTCATATTTTTCATCATACAGTTCATCAATGATCACCTGCGCGGCTTCCCCACGGACTATTTGAGTAAAACAGCTATCATGTGTTTCCTGGTTGCGCTGCTTATCGTTGTGCCTGTGTGGCACGAGAAGATCACCCTGCTGGCGCTGGCGTCGATAATCTTGATACCGGTAGCTTTGAATATCATCTCGGCAATTATGGATGCACGCGGAGTTCCTCCGATCTATTACGTGGTTTTAGTCGTGGTTCTTATGGCAGCCACCGCTCTGGCAGTTTTTCTCCTGTTCCCTCAACTGTTTGAGACCGTTAAATTCGATTTCCTGACTGTTTTCAACTGGAGAACAGCGCAGAACACAGTAGGCGAGATGAAATCGATATTTTTCCCCGCCGGATTTTTCACCCTGGAATCTGCCTGGTATGAGTGGGCGCTTATGTTCTATTCGGGGTTGGCCGGGCTGGCATTATTGATTTATACGTCCATTCGCAAAGGACGTCCGGAGTATATCTTTATAGCAATCTGGAGTCTTATCATTATGCTGGCGGCATTTGGCGAGGTGCGTTTCTCTTATTACTTTTCCATATGCCTGGCGGTTTTAACAGCGTTCATAGCAGGCTATATCATTGGAATTTTCGATGCAGACAGACAGTCCAAAGCAGAAGAAAAAACGAGCAAGAAAGCTAAAAAGGCCGCTGCCGGCGCCAAAATTGTATCCAGGGGAAGCGTGATAGCAACGGCGAGCGTATTGTTGGCGGTGGCGATTCTGCTGGTCCCGGGCACTTCAATCGCACTTGGAGAAGCCAGGCAGGCAGCACACTCACCCAGCGATGCCTGGATGGAAGCTATGCAGTGGCTAAAAACCAATTCTCCCGAGCCGCTGGGCAATCCCAATAGCTATTACTCATATTACAGCACCCCTGAACCGGGGAAAGCCTATCAATACCCGTCAACCGCATACGGGATAGCAGTATGGGCTGACTATGGCTACTGGGTCATGCAAATCGGGCACCGCATACCCGTTTCCAACCCGGGGACGACCGGCAACAAAGGTGAGATCGAGTATTTCTCGGCTCAGGATGATGCCTCCGCTACCAGCATTATGAACGGATGGGGCGCCAAATATGTTATTGTGGAAAACAGGCTGGCCTCTCCCAACGACAAGTTTTATGCCCTGGCTAATCTCAGCAATAAAAAGGAAACTGACTTCTATGAACTCTGCTGGCAGAAACAGGGGGATAAATACGTTGAAAAACTGGTTTTTTACCCTGAATTTTACAGGACCATGATTGTCAGGCTGTATGATTTCGACGGCCTGGCTGTCGCTCCTCAATATACGACAGTCATGACATACCAAGATCGGCAACTGCCGGACGGCCAATCTTTCAAGGAGATACTGGGATACAAGAATTTCAAGAACTATAGTGACGCTGAAGCCTTTGTCACCAGCCAAAAAGAGGGACAATACAGGATCATAGGAACCGATCCTATTGTCAGCCCTGTGCCGCTGGAGCAATTGAAAGAATACAAGCTGGTTTACCAGACTACGCAAAAGGCCAGCTCGGGATCACCCACCCTACTGCCCACCGTTAAAATCTTCCAGTACAGCCCGTCCGGCATATTCGATACCGTTAAATGAAGTGCCCGGTGTCACGCGAATTGAAAGCCTTCATCAAATAGATCGAGACAGGCATCAACTACTGATACATCGTAGAGAACGCCTTTATTTTCTTTAACTTCCTGCAGCGCAGCCTCAATTCCTGTGGAGGGCCTGTAGGGACGGTGCGAGGCCATTGCTTCAACCACATCGGCCACCGCTATAATCCTGGCCTCGATGGTAATGCGTTCACCCGGAATACCATGAGGATAACCCGTGCCGTTCATCCTTTCATGGTGCTGTAGAATTATTACAGCGATTGGCCAGGGGAAATCAATGGACCGCAAAATATCGTAGGCTACTTCCGGGTGAGTCCTCACAATGGAATATTCTACACTGGACAACCGGCCCGGCTTGCTGAGTATATCGGAAGGGACGCCGATCTTGCCGATGTCATGGATAAGTGCGGCTACCTTGACGCCCTCGATCTGTGCACTGGGAAGCCCTATCTTAAACGCTATGGCCGTAGCCAGCTGGCTCACGCGCCGCTGATGGCCGGCCGTATAGGGATCCCGTTTTTCGGATGTGGCCGCCAGCGCATCCACCGCTCCGATGAAGGCCTTCTGCAAATTATCATAGCTGTCTTTCAGCTCTTTCTCATATTTTCGCTCCTCGGTGACGTCATGCCTGTAAACCAGCACGCCGTATATGGCCCCCGAGTGGTCACGCAGAGGGGCTTTAACCATATCAAAAATATGAGACGTGCCGTCTTTCCACTTTATCACTTCGCCTGACCTGCGCACTTCTTGCCCCCTGAACACCTCGTCATCTTCGGCATGAAACCCCCTTATGCCTTTGGCCGGATTGCCAAGGCACCACTCCTTTGGGAATAACTCGGTATCTTGTTTGCCTATCAACTCCTGTGGCTCCAAATCAAATGACACAGAAAATGTCCTGTTGACCATCAGAAACCGGTGCTGGTCGTCCTTGACATACACCCAGTCCGGGTCGGCATCAAGCACCGATTGAAGCAGGTTCTTGGACCTGACAATCTGGTTTTCGGCCACTACGCGCTCCGTAACGTCACGCCCCAGACCGCGCAGTCCTATAATCTGACCTTTTTCGTTCCTGAGGGGAAAAATCGAATATTCCACGAATATCCTTTGCCCGTCCTTCCTGATGTTGGTGAGCAGTTGCAAAATAGTAGGTTTGCCCAAAGTGAAGGCACCCGACGAGGCTTTAACTGCAGTGTGCCATTCCTCCTGAGGAATATAAGCTTTATAGTTCATATCCTGCATCTCTTCCCGGGTATAGCCAAGGTAGCGGCACAACGAGTCATTAAACAAGGTGAAATTGCCCGCCGGATCGATCTCAAAATAAGACTCATTCATTTCGTCCAGCATGGCTCGATATTTCAGCTCAGCCACTTGCTTGGCGTCTTCGGACACCTGCAGCCTCCCCTCCAATACTTTGCTCATAGTTACATCATCATATACGGCAACCACGTCACCCGCAGGCGATTTATATACATAATTCTCCTTCCACCCGCTGATCCTCTCATCACGGTACAGGGATATTGCATGGTGTTCAGGTTTTCCCGTCCGCCAGACCCTTTGAAAGACATCGAGAAGTCCGAACTCCCTGACGCCCGGAAAGACCTCCAGGACGCTCCTGCCTACCACAGCATCTCTAGCAACTTTCTCAATTTTTTCAGCTGCGCGGTTAATATCTTTAATGACAAAGTCCTCTCCACCACGCACAGCATCGTATACGACAACTCCACTGCTGATATGGTCCACCAGCTGGCGATAGTTTTCTTCGGCCTGAACCGGCTTTGGTTCCTTTTTACTATTCAGCTTTGTTTTACTCATAGGCGCCTAGTTCCACATTACTACTTTTACCCAATGCAGGCAACCCTTTATGTGCATCCGACTTGACAGGTTTAAATTCGTATCACTATAATTAACTTAAGGTTCAATAGACTTTCCCTTTGAATTCAAACTTCCCGCAGAATACTTTATCCTGGCTTAACATAATAGCTTTCAATATAAGCGTAAACGCTTTTTTATATGGCTTAGTGGATAGAAATTTGTCAATGCACAGGTATAACGTGGTGAATCAGGTTAAATACCTCTATATATCTATTTCATATTTTTATGGCTAAATATATATTCGTGACCGGCGGCGTGGTGAGCTCAGTCGGCAAGGGCATTGCCGTAGCATCCATCGGCCGCATCCTCAAGAGCCGTGACGTATCTGTATCGGTGCAAAAGCTTGATCCCTACCTCAACGTAGATCCGGGCACCATGTCGCCTTATCAGCACGGCGAAGTTTTCGTCACCACGGACGGTGCAGAGACCGACCTTGACCTGGGCCACTACGAGCGTTTTATCGATGTTAACCTCACCTCCGCCTCCAACGTAACTTCCGGACAGATATATTCGTCGGTCATAGCCGGGGAAAGAAGGGGGGACTACCTGGGCGGAACCATACAGGTAATACCGCACGTTACCAACGAGATCAAACGGAGAATACGTGAAGTGGCACAGATTTCCAAGGCACAGGTGGTGATCGTGGAGGTGGGCGGGACCGTTGGTGACATCGAAAGCCAGCCCTTCCTGGAGGCCATCCGTGAAATGCGCAACGATCTGGGCAGGGACAACGCGTTGTATATTCATGTGACTTACCTCCCGTATATAGCTACAACCAAGGAGCTCAAGACCAAACCCACTCAGCACAGCGTAAACGAGCTGCGGCGCATAGGCATCCAGCCGGATGTAATCCTCTGCCGCTCCGATTACCCAATCTCCCAGAGTTTGAGGGACAAGATATCGCTCTTCTGCGATGTAGACAAGGAAGCCGTCATACCCATGGTGACTGCCGAGACGATTTACGAGGTACCGCTGATACTGGAAGAGTTCGGTATGAGCAACTTTATCATCAGCAGGCTCCGCCTCAATGCCACCAAAGCCGACCTGTTCGAGTGGCGGCAGATGGTAGCGCGTATGAAGATGCCCAAGGAGTCGATTAATATCGCACTGGTGGGGAAATACGTGGAGTTGGAAGATGCCTACTACTCGGTACGGGAGTCGCTCTGCCACGCCGCCCTTTACCACGACCGCAACGTAAATATTATCTGGGTACAATCGGAAGACCTGGAAAAAGGTATAAATGAAAACCTGCTTAGCTCGGTGCACGGAATCATCGTGCCTGGCGGCTTCGGAAACCGGGGGATCGAGGGCATGATAACTTCAGCCTCCTTTGCCAGGCATAACAATATACCTTACCTCGGCCTTTGCCTGGGTATGCAGGTGATGATGATCGAGTTCGGCAGGTACGCTCTGGGCAACAAACGCGCAAATTCCACCGAGTTCGACTGCGATTCGCCCTGCCCTGTCATCGACCTTATGCCGGAACAACGGGCCGTAGATAGCAAAGGCGGCACTATGAGGCTCGGCTCTTACCCCTGCCACCTCGTGCCGGGCACCAAGGCGGCTGAAGCCTATAACCAGGCGATTGTATATGAACGCCACCGTCATCGTTACGAATTTAACAATGATTTCCGCGATGTTTTTGAGAAAAAGGGCGTTGTCTTCAGCGGCCTTTCGCCGGACGGCAAGCTGGTAGAGATATCCGAGCTTAAGGACCACCGGTGGATGGTAGCCTGCCAGTTCCACCCCGAATTCCGATCACGCCCTGACCGACCCCACCCACTTTTTGTTAGTTTCATCGGAGCCGCCAAGGACACCCTGGTCGAGGGTATGCAGGTCACATTGCCCATATCATGATATGTGAGCGGCACCGTCTAAATTTAGGATAAAAAAGTTGGGAGAAGTATATGCGCCTCTTTCTTGATACAGCTAATGTAGAACATATCAAATACGGAGCCAGGCTGGGCATCATAAGCGGTGTGACCACCAATCCCAGCCTTGTTTCCAAAGAAGGCAAGGTCAACTATAAAAAGCTGGTGCAGGAGATATGCTCGATCATCCCCGGCCCTGTGTCCACCGAGGTCATCAGCCAGGACGTCCCCGGCATGGTCACCGAGGCCAGGGAAATAGCTAAATGGGCTTCTAACGTAGTGGTGAAAATACCCGCCGGGTTGGAGGGGACCGAGGCCACACACATCCTGGCCAAAGAGGGCATAAAGGTAAATTACACGCTGTGTTTCTCGGTAAACCAGGCACTGCTAGCAGCGCTGGCAGGCGCAGCCTATGTCAGCCCCTTTGTGGGAAGGTTGGATGATATCGGCGAGAACGGTATGTCGCTGGTAGAAGACATAGTGCAGGTCTACCGCCAATATCCGGATATCAAAACGGAGGTTATCGCCGCCAGCATACGTCACCCCCAGCACTGCTTGGCCGCGGCTAAAGCAGGCTCACATATAGCTACCGTACCGTACGCGGTGCTGCTGCAGATGGCCAAACATCCGCTTACAGAAGCCGGCTGTGCACGGTTCCTAGATGACTGGTGTAAGGTCATGGGAAACGTCAAAAACATATGAATGTTCAATATTATTCCTACGGGGATATTCAGAAACCCCGTTTTTATAACCTGTAATTACTTGATTTGAGGTGTTGCCATGATGAATTTAACGGAACTTGAAGCTAAAACCACTGAAGAGCTTTTGGCCCTGGCAAAATCGCAGGGCCTGGAGAACTATGTTGACCTGAGCAGAGAAGATCTCATAACCAAGCTTGCCAATTTTGTGACGCCACCCGAACCACAGCCCGGTTTCTACATGGGACTGGGAGGCATACTTGAGATTATGGATGAGGGCTACGGCTTTTTAAGACAGGAAAGCTTGCTGCCCGGTCCCAACGACGTTTATATCTCTAACTCACAGATCAGGCGGTTCGGCTTGCGCAACGGCGATACGGTGAGCGGGCAGGCCAGGCCGCCCAAGGAGGGTGAGAAATATTGCAGCCTGCTGCGCGTTGAGACTGTAAACGGGCTCGATGCAGACCAGTCCAAAGGCCGTCCCCACTTCGGGCAACTGACGCCTACTTTCCCGGATAAGATGTTCGACCTGGAAGGCAATCCCAAGAACCTCTCAGCCCGCCTGATCAACCTGGTGGCCCCCATAGGGCGCGGGCAGCGCGGCCTGATCGTATCACCCCCCAAAGCAGGCAAGACGCTTTTGCTTAAGAACATTGCTAATGCTATTACTGCCCAGTACCCCGATGTCCACCTCATGGTATGCCTCATCGGCGAGCGCCCTGAAGAAGTCACCGACATGAAGAGATCGGTCAAAGGTGAAGTCGTATCCGCCACATTCGACGAGCCGGTGGAAAATCACACCCGGGTGGCCGAGTTGGCCCTGGAGAGGGCCAAACGGCTGGCCGAGATAGGTAAAGATGTGGTTATCCTGCTGGACGGCATCACCCGCCTGACACGCTCTTATAACCTGGCTATGCCACCCAGCGGCCGCACGCTTTCCGGCGGCATCGATTCGGTGGCACTCTATCCGCCCAAACGGTTCTTCGGCGCCGCCAGGAACATCGAGGAAGGCGGCAGCCTGACTATCCTGGCAACCTGCCTGGTCGACACGGGCAGCCGTATGGACGACCTGATTTATGAGGAATTCAAAGGCACGGGCAATATGGAATTGCATCTGGACCGCAGGATGGCTGAGAAGCGCATCTTTCCCGCCATCGATATTATGCGCAGCGGGACCCGCCGCGAGGAACTGCTGCTGGGTGAAGCCACCGTCGCAAAGGTCTGGCTGCTCCGCCGCATGGTCAGCATGATCGCCGACGACTCCAACAACCCTACCGATGCTTCTGAACGTGTAATCGACCGCCTGTCCAAGACACAGACCAACGCTGAGTTCCTGGCTACCCTTACTGCCAAAGATGTATAAGATAAATTCCAAGTTATTTTAGCTTTGAGTTTGTTTGGAGCCTGGAATTTTAACGCTCTTGTTGCCTTTTAGCAAAATTGTGTTATCATAAGCGCAAATTAACCTGGAGGTACGTTAGATGAAAGTAAAGGCCCTGGCAACTTTACTTGCTCTTTCTTTTCTATCTGCATTCATTATGCCAGTACCGGCCGCTGCAGATTCCCTCACGCTAGAACCAACGCAAGGGATAGTCGGCTCTGATGTCAAAATACCGGCCTTTTGTCAATATGGGGAGGGAGATTACTTCCTCTACTTCGGAGACAGCAATCAACTTATCACCCAGGGAACGGTGAGGACCAGCAGTTGCCAGCCGATTTATTTTAAGGTACCAGAATCACCCAGGGGCAAGCACGTTGTAACACTCAAGGTTAATACCAAGACCTTTCAAAAGGAATATTCCACTCTGGGCTCCATTTCGCTTTCTGCTAAGAGCGGTACGGTGGACTCCACTATCTCCGTTCAAGGCCACGGCTTCGGAGCCGGGGAGACCGGCATAAAGATAATCTTCGATAGCAACGCCGTGGCGTCGGGCATCACCGCTAATGGCAATGGCAGTTGGATTTATACACTTAAAATACCGGACAGCAGCAAAGGGAATCACCCCATAACCGCCAGCGGCAGCACCACACCGGCCACGGAGGTCGGCAATCAAATCTTCACCGTTACGCCAACGATCAGCCTCAATCCCAGCTCGGGTTGGGTCGGCAGAGTGGTTAACATCTCCGGCCTGGGTTTCAGCAGCGCTGAAACCAATATCGCGGTTATATACGATAATATCCTGGTTAAATCCGGTATATCGGCCGATCTTACGGGAACGTGGCAGACATCCTTCTCAGTGCCCGCTTCGGCCCAGGGTTCACACATAGTTGATGCCAGGGGCGCAACGACCGGTATAGATGAGGTGCCCAACCTATCATTCACAGTCT
Source organism: Dehalococcoidia bacterium (assembly GCA_003142375.1). Lineage (GTDB taxonomy): Bacteria > Chloroflexota > Dehalococcoidia > GIF9 > UBA5629 > UBA1162. The sequence goes on from PLME01000023.1 coordinate 28,609, forward strand.
CTCCCGGCATAAAAGTCGAGCAGTCTACAGGCAAGCTGGGCGAACCTATCAATGTGGGCGATATGCTTTTTGTGGAAGGGGTCGGCTTCCAGGAGAATGAGGCAAACATCCAGGTTACTTTCGACGGGATGCAGGTAGCTTCGAGCATTGTAGCCGATGCTCATGGTTCCTGGTCTTCCCAGTTTGCCGTGCCCTCCGCCACCAAAGGGGATCATACGGTGGACTCCTTCGGAGACGCCACTCATAGCGGCGATGTGACGGACTATATTATAGTCATTACGCCGCAGATAACCATCAACCCCAACAGCGGCGCTGTGGGAGAGAATGCCGTGCTCACCGGCAGCGGGTTCGGATCCAGCCAGCCGCTATCCGTCTTTTATGATTCAGCCAAGACCAGCACAAGTGGAACCACCGACGTAAAAGGCAGTTTCAGCATCGCTTTCAAGCCGCCGGCCAGCGGGGCCGGTACGCATGCTATTACGGTCAGCGACGCCTCGCACGCCAGCGGTTCAACGTCTTTTGCGGTGGAGTCAAATCCTCCGCCGGTGCCCAGCCCGATATCTCCGGAGGCAGGCGCTAAATTCAGCATGTTCGAGAGTAAACCGATAGACTTTAAATGGTCGGCTGTGGAAGACCCCAGCGGAGTTTTATATGCCCTTGAGATGAGCCAGAAAGCCGACTTCTCGGGCTCCGTAATACGCAAGGAGAACCTTGATAAACCTGAATATTCGCTGCCCGCCAATGAAAGGCCGGGCGCGGGTGAATATTATTGGAGGGTAAGGGCTATTGACCTGGCAGGCAATACCGGCGATTGGAGCCAGTCCCAAATTATGTCCATCTCAGGCTTCGATTTCCTGTGGATTATTTTCGTAGTTATAGGAGTGCTGGCAGTTGCAGCCGCAGTGGTCTGGCGTATACGGTCTATCAGCAAGCGCGGCGGCTGGTCTTCCGAGCAATAACTCCTGGGCTTCCCAAATCTGAGCAGCTAATATCTCCGCACCGGCCAGTTATTCAAATGGTGCGACCCACGGAGGTCGCAGCTTCCATGCCGGCGCCGGCTCCAAATGACCCTCTTGGCTCACTAAGGTTAGCCCGTCGTGCCTTGCCCCCGGAAGGCTCTTCTGTAAAACTTTATCAAGCTATCAAGATTGAGGCATATAACACCGTGTAAATAAATTGCGAGATGATGTTAAGAAATAGTGGACAATAGTACAGCCACCCTGAGCGCCGAAGACAAAAAGATCTGGGATGAGATCGTAAAAAAAGGGATGATTAACGCCATCACGGGACTATCCCGGATGGTGCACAGGGATTTAGTCATAAATAATATTGAAGTGCGCCGTATGCCGGCCAGGTCTATGACGGCCCTATTCGGCGGCCCGGACCAGTTGGTGATAGGCGTTTATCTAACGTTTACGGGCGCCACCAACGGCCATATCCTGATGGCGCACGAGCCCTCAATCGCCTATAAAATCCTCGACCTCCTGATGGGCAGGAAGATCGGGACTTCAAAAAGCCTGGACGAGATGTCGAAATCGGCACTGGGAGAGATGGGCAACGTAACCAGCGCCTACTTTCTCAACGCTGTGGCCGACCACTTGCAGGTAACCCTGCATCCCTCTCCACCGGCGGTCATGATGGATATGGCGGGAGCCATAATGGATATGGCGCTGGCCTCGATTCTGCAAGAGCGTGACGATGTATTTATGGCCCGTACATCCTTCGGTTTGAGTGACCGCACGATCGAAGGCAATTTCCTCATCATGCCCAATGCCAGCTTCCTCAACCTGCCGCTGGCCCCGCCTTTGAGCGTGCATTAGATGTGACCCCGCGGTCGCAAGGTGGGCAATTGCCACTTTGGGCCACCAATATATTATAATCAATAGATGTGTAGTTCAGGAATACTGCGATCTACCTCAAAACAGATGAGCATAGGCTAGCCCACAGCAGCTATAAAACCTTGACAAATGAATGCGATGGCTATAATATGTTTTAAATTTAAGATTGACTACTATTTTTAAATATAAAAAAGCGAGGTAAAACAAGAATGAAATTAATGGTTATCGGGCTGGGGCAGTGTGGCTCCCGCGTAGCCGACGAGTTTGCCCGCCTGGGGCTGCGTGCCCGCTCTGATAGGGGCACCACCATCATCACGGGTACCTTTGCTGTCAACACGGACCAGACTGACCTGACCGGATTATCCCATATAGGCTCCGATTATATGCACCGCATTCTGATCGGCGGCCGCAAGACCTGGGGACACGGCGTAGGCAAGGTCAATGAGATGGGCGCCGAGCTGGCCAGGGAAGACGGCGACAAGGTCATCGATGCCGTCAGGACATCACCACTTTTCTACCAGACGCATGCTTTCATGCTGGTGGCCGGCACCGCCGGCGGCACCGGCTCGGGTGCAATATCGATCATCGCCCAGATGCTCAAGGAACGCTATATCGGCAAGCCCGTTTATGCCCTGTGTGTGCTGCCCTTCGAACATGAAGAGGTGGCCGAGTTGAGAAGCGTATATAACACCGCCACCTGTTTGAAATCTATCCACTCCATCGCAGACGGTGTATTCCTGGCCGACAACCAGCGCTATGTGCGCAAGGATGCCAGCCTGGCCATGAACCTTATCAGGATCAACCGCCAGATAGTCGACCCGTTCTACGATTTGATGTGCGCCGGCGAGGTCACTCACCAGCGCTCAGTGGGCGCCAAGACCATGGACGCCGGTGATATCATGCAGTCCATCGACGGCTGGACGGCTATCGGTACCGGCAAGACCGATGTCCCTCGCGGCTTCCGCTTCCCATGGGAGATGTCCAAGGTCAACTTCCGCGAGAAGGGCAGCGAGACGCTGCGAGCCATGCAGGCCATGGACGCTGCTGTCAGCGAGCTTTCCATCGCCATCAATCCAGAAGATTCGGGACGCGCCCTTTACCTTTTGGCTGCTCCTTCCAGGGAGATGAGCATGGATATCGCCAAAGGCCTGGGCGATTACCTGCGCGAGCTTGCCGAGAACGCGGTCATACGAGCCGGTGACTTCCCCAGGGAAAAAGGCTCGGTGGACGTGACCATCCTCTTCTCGCAGCTTGCCTTCGTGCAGAAGATCAGGGACTATTACGATAGGGCCTCGGCCTTCGCCATGACGCAGAAGGACCGCTTGAAGGAAACCACGGGCCGCCTGCGCGACATGGAAGACGCCGCCAAAGGCCTGCCCAGCCTTATCTAGTACTGATCGCCAGATAACAAGAGGGGAGCAACAGCTGTTGCTCCCCTTTCTTTTTATGGCAGTTTGAGATGTCTTAATTGATATTACTGACTGACCGCTTTCTTTAGCTCTGCAAAACCTGTAACGGCAGGGTGCCGGACGGCTCCTTCCCGGTATGAAGGATCGAAAAGGGTAGTCAGCAGCCCCAAATTCAAAACTCCAATAATTCGTAATTAGAATTTAGAGTTTATTTAGGATTTAGTGCTTAGAGTTTAGATCTTAGGGTTAGAGTTTCCCCAAAAGGGTTATTCTCTATAGATTCCCCAGGCCTTCCTGGGGGCCAGCCTGGAAGCGGCCTCCACGCACAGGGCCAGGCTCATCAGGTAATCGTCGTGGCCTTCCGCTGGATCGACGTAGAAATTGATGGTCTGGTTGGGGCGGCAGACGTCCCGTGCTCTCTCCAGTTCGAACATCAGCTCACGATACTCATCCGACCCGTCGCCCGCATAAAGCTTCAGCCGACCGGAGTTTACGGCCGCCAGCAGGTTAAAACCCAGGGTCGACTTGGAGACCTGCGAAAACTTGAAGGGCGTAACCCGGTTCCCCAACGCATGGCGCAGGAAAGAGGCCACCGGCTCTCCTACACCGGTTGCATCCACCACGATGCGGCTGCATCCCCAGGTACTCTTAAGTATATCCGCCATCTGGCGATACAGGGCGGGATGCTTTTTACCCACCCAGCAATAATGTTCCACCACATTTATAAAAGGTTCTTTAACAGCTTCGTCTTCAGCAGGAAAACCGATCTCTGCCACGGTTATGACGGTAGCATCCCGGCCTCCCACCGTGAGCTCCAGATCTTCGGTGACCTCGGCTTCACCCGCCAGGTCTATTCCAGCCACGTACAATCTATCTTTAGCCTGTCTGCGCCTCAGCCTGGAATGCGCCCCCTGCAATTGGGCCAACTGCGAGCGTGATAGGAAACCGCCTCCGCTGCGGATGGGAAGAAGCGCGTACTGGCTGCGAAAGAGCGGGTGGTCCTCGCCCAGCCTGGCACGTTCCGCCTCTACGAAATCGAGGTAGCCGGGGTTATGTCTGGCCACGTCCTGCCAGTCGAACCGGAAATGCCTCTTGATGCCGTCCTTTTTCTCAAGCTCGATGTTGGACAGTTTGGTCTGCTCGAGCAGCGTGCTGTCGTCCCAGGTGGTGCCATAGTGGACCGTAGTGGCATTGGTGGATGAGGCCATGGGACGGAACTCCTTGGTATATTTATCTTTGTTTACATCCTGAGACTCATCGATCTCCAGCAGGATATCAGCCGTATGGCCCACCACCGAGGATGACTCCTCGGCAGATAGAAATATCTGACTTGCCGCCCCCAGCCTGATGATGTATCCCATCTCGGTAGTCCACAGGCCGTCGAAGCCAAAATCATCCAGCCTCTGCTTGAGCCGCATCATGGATATGACGGTCTGGGGCTTGAAAGTGGGCGAACATTTCACGGCGCTGCCGCCGCCGGCCATGAACATGGTGAGCAGCATGACCTCGATGTGTGCGGAAAGCTCGTTTTTTCCGCCCTGTCGGGCTATTTCTACCGAGAAAGTAAGCCCGCGGCATCTCTGTATACTATCCAGTACGGCACGGGCAATTTCGAGCTGATAGGGCCGTAAATGCATGTTTTACTAAATCCGGAGATGCGACCAGTTAAAAACTCCAAATTGTTTGGAATTTCCCCGATTGAGTTCTAATGTCATTGCGAGCGAAGCGAAGCAATCCCTCGAACGAAGGTAAATAGCTTGACTTGATGCTATGGGATTGCCACGGCATTACATGCCTCGCAATGACATAATATTAGAACTTGGTTTTTGGAATACAATATCGCTTATTTTATAAATGCCTTAACCCCCAGGGGAATGGCCAGCTCCGTCAGGACCCTGGCGATGGCTTCCCGGAGGCATTTTTTCTGCTCTTTGGAGATGCTGTAGCGAACCTTGACCAGATTGGCGATGGTATTGGCGGTCTTAAGGTGCAGCTCACACTTCTCCGGCTCGTCCCTGAGCAGGTCACGAAGCTTAAGGCGCAACACAGCAATCTCCTGATCGAGGCCGTCAACACCACCCGCCTCCTCCAGCATCAGCCCGGCGGTCTCATCCAGGGCGGGACCGTAGAACCCGCGCTTTACTTCCTTTCTTTCTCGCTTTTTTACCATGTTTTTTTACTTTGACCAGCCCGTATACGATGGCATAGGCTGCGGCATCATACATCTGACGTTCGAGCGCAAACTTCAACAGCTCCACCATGATACATTTATATTAGTACGTTTGTTCTAGTTTAGACAATGAAAAGGTGTCGTGTTTCCCGTGTGAAGCTGGTCATTTGCCTTTATGTCAATTATTTGGCTAATATAAGAAATGGCACCAAATATAACCAGCAAACCTGTTCTCCTCACTTTAGCCTGAGGCTGGAGATGAGAAAATGAGGACGGGCATCTTCAAAACCAATCAATCATTGACTGACGTAGCGGGCTCCGGCCGCACCGTGTCTCTGCTCAAGTCCATTTCCGCCTATATAGGACTGGCCGTGTCAGCCGCGGGCCTCATCGTCGTAGCAGGCTGGGCCTATGATATAGCAGCCCTTAAAAGCATCTCGCCGGCCTTCGTATCCATGAAAGCCAATGCAGCCATATGCTTCATTTTAATCGGCCTGGCCCTGTGGATGCGTCCCGACGGATCTCACTTTTTACTTGGGGTCAGAAAGTACCTGTCCGCAATATTCTCGGCTAGCGTTATTGCCGTAGGACTGCTGGTTTTAAGCGAATATATCTTCGGATGGGATGCGGGCATCGACCAGGCCATATTCCGGGAACCGGCAGGAGCCGTCGGCACTGTTTATCCCGGCCGCATAGTGCTGACCTCTGCTTTGAGTTTCGTCCTGGCCGGGCTTGCGATGCTGCCCCTTATTTTTAAAAAGGCCGATAAATATGCCATACCCCAGTATTTAGCCCTGGCGGGACTGATTATCAGCCTTATTGCCATCATCGGCTACGGCTACGGCCTGCGAGTATTCATGGGACCCGTTAATTTAACTCCGTTGCCACTGATAACGGCACTGGCTTTCCTGCTGCTCTTCTCGGGCATACTGCTGGCAGACTGCCATCACGGCCCTATGTCGATTTTTCTGGGAAAGAGGGCCGGCAGTGCCATGCTCAGGATAACCCTGCCTGTGGTCCTATTGTTCGTAATACTATTTAACTGGATGCAATTGTTAAGTGAGCAGCAGAGCACTTATTCCATCGAATTCAGCTCCGGCGTGTTCTCAGTGGAAATCATAACCATGGTCACGCTGGCGCTTGGGATCATAGCATTGCTCCTTAACCGTATCGACAGGAGGCGCTGGGAGGCCGAGGAGAAACTTGGCCTCCTGAACATTCAGCTCGGGCAGGATTTAACCAAAACACAATTGTTTCTCAGCACGGTTTTACAGCATGCACCTTCGCCAATAGCGGTATTAACCCCCGACGGGCACTACTTGACGGTCAACAAAGCCTGGGAGGAATTCAACCTTCTAAGCGCTGACCGGGCCATTGGTCATACCTATGAAGAGCTGTTCCCCGAGCAGGTGGCCGCAGAACGCAGAAAATCCGATGAGTATATCCTGGACAACCCGACCCCTCTCATGCTGGAGCACAAACTGGATACTCCCAAAGGCGCGCGCTACTTCACCGTTGTAAAATTCCCGCTTCTGGACAGCCGGGGTGAAGTCGAAGCCATCGCCGACATTTCAACGGATATCACCCAACACAAACTGGCTGAGCTAAGATTGTGGGAATCGGAAAAGCTATACCGTTCCACACTGGATAATATGCTGGAGGGAGCACAGATAATTGGACGAGATTGGCGCTACATTTACCTTAACGATAGCGCAGTCAAGCACGCTCAAAAGAACAGGGAGGAATTGATCGGCCGCACCATGATGGAAAGCTACCCCGGCATTGAGGATAGCATGATGTTTGCTGCCCTGCGCAAAGCCATGGAACAGGGCATCTCAAACAGAATGGAAAACGAGTTCACCTTTGCGGACGGCCCCAGGGGCTGGTTTGAGCTGGGTATACAGCAGATACCGGAGGGCATTTTCGTGACTTCTATCGAAATAACAGATCGTAAAAAAGCGGAAGATGAGGTGAAAAATAATGAGATCTATTACAGGTCGCTGATCGAAAGCTCCACCGACCTGGTTAATGTACTGGATTCCGATGGCACCGTGCGTTACGCCAGCCCCTCATCAATAGAGCTGATGGGCTACGCGCCGGAAGAGGTGCTGGGCAAGAATCTGGCGGATTTTATACACCCGGATGACCTGCCCGGAACAAGCGATGCCATATCACAATTAAGCTCCAATGCAGCCGGGCTGATAGTTAAGGCGCGGTTACGCCACAAAGACGGCCACTGGGTCGTCTTCTCATCCCGCGGCAGGCTGCTTCCCGATATAAGGCCGGGAATGAAGGTGGTGATAAACTCTCATGATATCAGCGGCCTTCTGCAAACACAGCAAGATCTCAGCGAGAGCTACGACAAGCTGCAAACCAACCTGTCAAAAACCATCGACCTGCTGGCCGCTATCACGGAGAAGAGAGATCCCTATACGGCCGGACACCAGAAACGCGTGACCGACCTGGCCAGCGTCATTGCCCGCGAAATGGGCCTGGCCGAGAGCAGGGTCAACGCTATCTCCATGGCGGGGACCATTCACGACCTGGGCAAGATTAACGTTCCTGCCGACCTGCTCAATAAGGCGGGCAAGCTAAGCAACATGGAGTTCGCAGTGATCCAAACACATCCCGATACCGCCTTTGATATCATTAAGGTCATTGACTTTCCAGCGCCCATTGCCGATATCGTACATCAGCATCACGAGAGGATGGACGGCTCGGGGTACCCGCTGGGTTTAAAAGGTGAGGGCATCCTTCTGGAATCGAGGATCTTGGCCGTAGCCGACGTGGTTGAAGCCATGGCATCGCACCGTCCCTACCGCCCTGCGCTGGGCCTGGATAAAGCGCTGGAGGAGATAACGGGCAATAAGGGCAGACTGTACGACGAGGATGTAGTAAATGCCTGCCTGAGAGTTTTCGACCGGGGCTATGCCTTCCAGGAGAGTCAAACACAACCCTTCAGGGAAAACCCTAAACTCTAAAATCTATCCCGATGCTATCGGGACTAAACAAACTCAAAACCCAAATAAATTCTAGTTTTCAAAATTCCAATATTTGACTGTGAGTTTTGAGTTTTCAACTTGTTCAGAGCTTAGAGTTTAGTATTTTGAGCCTTGAAAAAATGTGAGGGACCCAGCTTCATCATGTTTGCATATCACTCCTGTATGATTTATATTATGTCCCTATGTCCATTAAGGTCTCCGTGGTGGTAGTAAACTACAACGGCCTGCAATATCTGGATGCCTGCCTGAATTCAATTTTGAAGCAGGATTTCAGAGACTTCGAAGTCATCTTCGTCGATAACGCATCCACGGACGGCAGCCTCGAGTATGCCCGCCGGCATTTTCCAGGACTGGTATATATTGCCAATCAGGTTAATCTTGGCTACGCCGGCGGCATCAACAGCGGCCTGGCCATAGCTAAAGGCGAGTATATTGCGCCCGTCAATATGGATACAGAGGTAACGTCCCACTGGCTGGCGGCCATGGTAGATTTCATAGATACTCAGCCACAGGTGGGAGCGGTCTGCCCCAAGGTGCTGATAATGGACCAGCGCGATAAGGTCAATTGCAGCGGCCTGAATATCCACGTGTCCGGGCTGGGCTTTTGCCGCATGCTCCACAGCACGGACGTCCCCGATGAACTCCCCTTCAAAGTCAGCGGTATCAGCGGATGTTCCTACCTTATCAAAAAGGACCTTTTCAACCGCATGGGCGGTGCGCCCGGATATTGCTTCATGTACAATGACGATGTGGTAATCTCATGGCTACTGACCGAGATGGGCTACGAAATGTACTGCCTGCCTGAGTCTGTCATCTATCACCGCTACCGGCTGAGCATGACGCCGGAAAAGTTTTTCCACCTGGAAAAGAACCGCATCTACCTGATATTTTCCACGCTGCACTGGTATACAATTCTGCTGCTATCGCCTATATTGCTTATTATCGAGGCAATGATACTGATTTACAGCTTCGTCAAGGGCTGGCCCTACCCACGCTCCAAGTTCGGGGCTTACCTGGCCGCCTTCAAGGAGCGCAAATATATCGGCCAACTAAGGAAATCCTATCAATCCCTGCGCCGCGTGCCGGACTTCACCCTGCTTCGTAACCTGACATGGAACCTGGAATGGGGCCAGTTATTCGGCATAGTACGCTTCCGCCTGAGGGGCCTGGGCCGTGACTGAAGGGGCCGGCCCGGTCGTTCCGGATACACAGCTTCCCCCCGTCACTATCATCATAGTCAACCATAACGGCAGGCAATTCCTGCCTGTATGCCTGGGATCCCTCCAGGCGCTCGATTATCCACGTGAAAAGCTCGAAGTCATCATGGTCGACAATGCATCTACTGATGATTCCGTTCCCTACGTGCAAAAGGAATTCCCCAGCGTTAAGGTACTGGCACTGGAAAAAAACTTCGGCTTCTGCAGGCCGAACAACGAGGGGGCTAAGACGGCCGCAGGCCAATTTTTAGTATTCCTCAACAACGATACCGAGGTCAGCCGGGCCTGGCTCAAGGAGCTGGTCGGGCCGGCACTGGCCGATAAAGAGGTCATATGCTGCGCTTGTAAGATGCTTTATTACTATAAGCGTGACACGATCAACACCGCCGGAGGAAAGATCACCATCGTGGGTGGAGGCTTTTACCGGGGCTACGGGGATAGGGACGGGGTGCTTTATAACCGGCCGGGCTATACAGGATTCGGCTGCGCAGCCGGTTTGTTGGTCAGGAAGGACTTTTTTCAAGACGCTGGAGGTTTCGATGAGGATTATTTTGCCGCCTGCGAGGAGCACGACCTGGGCTGGCGCGCCTGGCTCTTCGGCTATAAGGTGGCCTACGTTCCCACGGCGGTCATGTACCACATGGAGAGCGGCACCTTCGGCAGCCGCAGCAACGCCGACCCCGTCAAGGTATACCTCAACACACGCAACCGCCTGTATAACATGGTGAAAAATCTGGACGCCTGGAACCTCGTCCGCGGCAAATTGATCGGCGCCTGCTTTAATTTTTACCGACTGTTCGCTTACCTGGTCAATGGCAACTTCCGTGCTGCGGGGTCGGTCTGCCGCGCCTATTTTGATTTTGCCCTGACCTTCGGCAAAATGCTGCCTAAACGGCGTGTTGTACAGAATAAACGCCGTCGCAGCGATGCCGAGCTTTACAGGCTGGGCGTCATAGCCACCTTTAAAGAGAGCCTGGACGAGGAAAAACGGTTACTGCTCCTTGCGAAAGATACGTATTATAAGGCATGATAAACAAATGACAGGGTTAACCAGCACTACTGGTTAAATAGCAAATTACTATGAGAAAACAACAACCCCTGACCCATGCAGTCATATATGATAAATTCTGCTACCCGATTGCAGATTTCTATACTCTAATAACAATCGGAATCAGGGTTCTCTTCAAAGAGGGATGGAGGGCTTTCCTCTTAAAAGTGGTAAACCAGTTTAAATCACAAAATTTATCGGGAAAACAGCCTATTTACCTGCCGTCGGCATCCGCAAATGACATCCAACCAAGGGAGCTAGGGGATGTTATAAACTTATGTGATCTCAAACCGGATGAATCAATATTGGATGTCGGTTGTGGCACCGGAAGGATGGCAGTTGCCCTAACCGGATACCTGAATGAAAGGGGAACATATCACGGTTTTGATATTGCCAAGGCTGGCATAGACCGGTGTAACCATAATATCGCTGCGAACTACCCCAATTTTCATTTTCAATGGGTGGAAATTTATAACAAGGCATATAACCCATCTGGAACAATAAAGGCTCGAGAATTCAGGTTCCCCTACGGTGACGATTCTTTTGACTTTGTCTTCCTGGCATCTATATTTACCCACATGCTGCCTGACGATATCAATAGCTATCTGGGCGAGATAAATCGTGTTTTAAAAAGTGGTGGCCGGTGCCTGATAACTTTTTTCCTGTTGAACAAAGAGTCGTCTGAACTAATTAAAAGGGGTGGAAGTACACTTAATTTTAGATATGAAAGAGCTAATTATAGTTTTGAGAATTGGCAAACCCGGGAAAGCGCAATAGCTTACACGGAAGAATATATCCTTGGTTTATACAAAAGCAAGCTTTTAAATATAAAAACTCCTATTTATTATGGTTCATGGTGTGGTCGACAAAATCCCCTGACTTATCAGGATATTATTATTGCGGAGAAAGTATTTAACAAAGAGTAGGTCACCTTCCCAGGCGATAGTAGAATAGGCCATGATGGATAAAAAATAGGAATGGATACCAGCATTATCATCCTCACCAAGAATGGGGGCGACAATTTTCCTCGGCTGCTTGACCGCATCTTCTCTCAGCAGTATAACGGCAGCTATCAGATCATAGTTATCGACTCGGGCTCCACCGACGGCACCATGGAGGCGGCACGCAAACACCCGCTCAAACTGGTAGAGATTAAAGCTGAGGAATTCCACCACGGCAAGACGCGCAACCTGGGGGCTGATATGGCGCAAGGCCGCTACCTCGTCTATATAACGCAGGACGCACTGCCCATAAACAACGACTGGCTCCAGAAGCTGACGGATAATTTTGCAGACCCGCAGGTTGCTATGGTAGTCGGCAGACAAATACCCTGGGAGAATACCAAGCCGCCGGAGAAGTTTTTCTACTACTATAATTTCCCTGATTACAGATTGGTGGTAAAATCAGAGGCTGATAACTATTACCACGATAACGTGTTCATATCGGACGCAAACTCAGCATACAGTAAAAAAATATGGCAACAATATAAATTTTCGGATACTGTTGTAACAGCCGAGGACAAGGAGATAGCTATACGACTTTTAGCAGACGGGTATACTATTATCTATGAACCTGATGCGCCGGCATATCACGCGCACGATTATGGGATTAAAGGAGCATTTGAGAAATCGCTTGATTACGGGCTCTCCCTTAAGCAGGGAGTTTCACGGCTGCCGAAAACAAATAAATTTCTGAGCTACCGCATATTTGATTACTTGAGAGCTGAAATCAGGTTTCTCAATAAAAATCACTACTGGCAATGGGTCCCTTATTCAATGATATATGAAATCAGCAAGTACACGGGATTATTTCTGGGGAAAGCCGGCCTGATGCCCGGATCACCAGCAAGAAAGGTAGAACGGGGCGATGTCTGAATTCTGGCGATACAGGGAACTGATATTGAAACTGGCGCAGGTTGACCTCAAGAACCGCTACCAGAATACGGCGCTGGGATTCCTGTGGTCGCTTCTCAGCCCCCTAATGCTGGCCCTGGTCTTGTTCTTCGTTTTTCGCTATCTCTATAAACAGGAGCCTAATTTCGCTGCCTACCTGCTGGTGGGTCTCATGTCCTGGCGCTTCTTCGCAATATCGACAACGTCCTCCATTTACTCCATTGTAGGGAAAAGCAGCCTCGTGACCAAGGTCTATATACCCCGGGAAATACTTGTGCTGAGCAGTGCTTTAGCCAACCTTATCAGCTCTCTGCTTGAATTTGTTATCATCATTCCCATCCTCTACATCGTATCCGGTAGTCTTCCGTTTACCATTTTTCTTTTTCCCCTGGTTTTTATGATCTATTTCTGGTTTGCTTATGGTATCAGCCTGTGCCTGGCCGCACTCTATGTTTACTTCCGTGACATCAACCAGATCTGGGAAGTGCTTGTGAACATACTGTTTTTCCTTTCCCCGATTATTTATCCCATGGTTTCCATCACCGATAAGATAACGCCTTTTTATCTGCTTAACCCTCTTACAGAGTTTATCATCATGTTCCGCGACGTCATGATATATGGCCGGCTGCCTTCCGCCTACAGCCTGGCTATAACCACTGGTTTTACGGTAGCAATTTATCTTGTAGGCCGCTTTATTTTTAATCGCCTTCAGCGCCGTTTCGCCGAGGAAATGTAATGGATTCCATAACAGTAAAAAACTTAAATAAAAAATTCAGGATACCCCATCAGAAAAGGACCACATTCTTTCAAAATATTATCGGGTTGGTCAGCCGTCAGATGGTATATGAGGAGTTCATGGTTTTGAAGGACATAAATTTCTATGTGAAACCCGGGGAAACGCTGGGCGTCATAGGGCGTAACGGATCGGGCAAGTCAACGCTGCTCAAAATGCTGGCCAGGGTATTGTATCCGGACAGCGGCTCTATAGCTACACAGGGAAAGGTAGCTTCATTTCTGGAGCTGGGAGTGGGTTTCCAGCCTGAGCTTTCCGCTGCTGAAAACGTATATATATATGCTTCTGTACTGGGAATGACCCACAGGGAAACCCGCAGGTTATATGAAGAGATATTTGAGTTTGCGGAACTAAAAAGATTCGAAAATATGAAATTGAAAAGCTATTCTTCCGGTATGACTTTAAGGCTGGCCTTCTCCACCGCCATACAGGCAAAACCGGATATTATTTTAATCGATGAAGTACTGGCGGTGGGAGACGAGGCTTTCCAGAAGAAATGCATTGCCAAGATAAACGAGTTTAAGGAGCAAGGAAAAACCATAGTTTTCGTTTCGCATTCTCTCGGTGCGGTTAAATCGATCTGCACGCGTACCCTTCTGTTGGATAAGGGGTCGATTGTCGCAAGGGGTGAGCCCGAAAAAGTGATAAATCAATATCTGGCGCTGGTAAACAATCCAATATGAGGTTATTTTAGTATGACCACAGGCAGTCCGCTACCCGATTATGATCTAACCGATCTGCAGATCATAACCCCTATGAACAGAAGCTTCCGCATGTTCATCACTCAGCGTTATTTTGGGCATTATGTCGATAATGCATATGAGGAATATACATCCGATCTATTACTTAAGTATGTTAAAGACGGATCTGTCTTTATAGATATCGGCGCACATTACGGTTATTACACTTTGCTTATCGGCACGCATAAACCGAATTGCCGTATTCTATCTTTTGAACCCGTCCCCGAGAATTTCGCAATCTTAAGTAAAAATATTGAGCTCAACAAGCTTACAAATGTCACAGCATATAAATCGGCTGTCTCAAATAAGTCCGGAGCAGGTGCATTTCATATAACTGAAGCCTCAGATAACTGTGGCTTTCACGGACATCCGGTGTCCGGCGATATAAAGGAAATCGAGGTTGAAACGGTTGAACTTGATAGCCTTCTACAGGACCTCCGCGGCCGGGACGTGACGATTAAAATAGACACTGAAGGACATGATATACATGTCCTGGAGGGGATGCAGAGCTTCTTAAAGGAAAATGATAACGTAAAACTGGTCGTTGAATTTAACCCTAAATGCATAGTCAACGCGGGCTATGATCCCATCGACCTCTTAAATAAAATTGCGAGTTTCGATTTTGATATATATTTCATACTTGACGATAAAAGAATATTTTATAAACTGGACCTCGCTAAAATTGGGCAGTGGCCAGATTACATGCGGGGATATGAAAAAAGCTACTTAAATATATTCTGCATTAAAAAGACAAGATCACTAAGTATCTGTTTCTTTTCCCATTTGTCTGACTTAATGGGAGCTGAACGAAGCATGCTGGAACTGGTTAAAGAATTAATAGAGGACCACGGTGCCCTTGTATCCGTAATACTGCCTAATGAAGGCCCGTTAACAGGAAAACTGCTGGATATTGGTGCAGCGGTGGTTGTTGCAGGTTACAACTGGTGGTGTAATTTTCCAATGCAGGAACGAGAGGACGCCGATACCCTATTGGTAAACAGTTATTTAAATGTATTCCGTTTATCCAATGGAGAATTGGGTAAAGTAAATCCGGACGTTATCATTACCAATACTATAGTAATTCCATGGGGTGCTTTAGCAGCAGCAATGCTCGGCAAACCACACATATGGTTTATACGTGAATTTGGAGAGCTTGATTATAAAATGAAATTTTCCCAGCCCTTTAAAGATACACTGAATATAGTCCGTGAATCATCCAACTTTATATTTACGACTTCCAAGGCTGTGAAAGACTTGTTATTCGGAGATGTCGACAATAAAAATATTTTGCCGGTTTATACGTATTTTGACCTTGCACCTGAAACTATTAATAAAACGGATATCTCATATTTTAAGCGAAAAGATGCTATTAAATTGATCATTTTTGGCAGTGTAGCGGAGCATAAAGGTCAATTAGACGCCATATTAGCTGTGAAGGAACTGGCGGAAAGGAAAGAAAATGTCGAATTGCTCATTGTCGGCCCTGGCACTGGGGATTACATCGAAATACTCAAAGAGCTAATTGCCAGAGAGAATTTACATGAATATGTAAAGATATTGGGCTGGCTTGAAGATGTCTTTCCAACAGTGATTGAGGCTGATGTTGTGCTGGTGTGTTCCAGGTATGAGGCTTTTGGCAGGGTGACAGCTGAGGCCATGATGTTAAAAAAGCCTGTTATAGGTACTTATGCTGGGGGAACCGCCGAGCTGATACAGCATGGGTACAATGGTTTGCTTTATACCCACGGCGATTATAAGCAGCTTGCAAGCCATATTAAATATTTTATTGATAATAAAGAAAAAATCATAGAATTGGGTGAAAACGGATATCATTTTGCCAAAAAGACGTTTACCAGGGATAAATTTGGTGGGACAGTGCATAAACTGGCGTATCAGCTCAAGAAGAGCGGTAATCCGCTGGAATCATCCTACAACCGATTTGCTTTGCGTATTTTTTTAAATACCATTGAAATACTAGAAAATACCTGCCAATCGCAGATTGCAGAATTAAATAGCGCTTTAATAGCCAGGGACAACCAGATAGGCGAGTTGAGCGCAGCAATACAGGCTAGGGATGCCTTGATCCACCAAATAATGAGCGGCATAGTCATGCGCCTGATGACTAAATTTAAAAAAATAGTGGAAAAAATACTGCCGTCCGGTACAAAGAGATATCAGAGCTATCAATTGATGCTGGATGGCGTGCATGTTACGGTCAATGAAGGCTGGGGAAGCTTCTGGAAAAGATTTGCCAGATGGCTTCGCTTTCAAAAATAGTTGCTTGAAATAGTATCCAATAATGTTAAACGTTTTATACGAAAGACACCGATAATTATGATGCCATCACAGGATTGGGCCAACTTATGCTATAACCGTTTGTGTAATTATTAAGGTATGAGCAACGAATTATTAACCGGACAAAAAAGTGAAAACGAATACTGTGTAATCTGCGATCAGCAGTCACAATTCAGATTTGATAATTCGATAATTACTCCACAATTAAGAAATGTATGGGGGATATCGGACGATCTGGTTGAAGCTTTCAACCGTAAAGAGAGTATGTTCTGCTCCAATTGCGGTGGCAGCCTTCGTATCCGTCGGCTTGCGGCCATATTAATTCAAACGTGGACAGAAAAAAAAGGGCCTCTTTATAGGTCATTCACGCAGTTGATGGAGGATCATGATTTCCGGCATTTGCGTATCGCTGAGATAAATAAATGCGGGGCATTGCATGAATTCCTGAAAAATCATCCCGGGCTCTATTACTCGGAATATATCGAAGGAATGCTTTCCGGGCAGGAGAAAACCTCAATACGATGTGAAGATTTGCAGCAGCTTCACTATCCCGACGATTATTTTGATTTCATACTGACATCCGAGACTTTGGAACATGTGCCCGATCCTATCAGGGCATTTCAGGAAATATATCGCACGCTTAAACCCGGCGGCTACCATATCTTTACCGTTCCGGTAATTACCTCACAGAAAAACACGGTTCAACGTTCCATTGTACAAAATAATATTATTCAGCATATCCTGCCGCCGGCCTACCATGGCGCATGGCTGCAGGAAGGTATGTTTGTTTATACAGATTTTGGTATGGATATTATCGATATGCTCAATGCAATCGGTCTGAAAACTGAGGTGTATTATTATAAGCCGGGCGATGATACCGATATGGCGGTTGTGTTTCGTTCGCGAAAACCAAAGAATGTCTAAAGGTCACTAAGGCTAATATCATGCTTGAATGGACTGGAGAAAGGTTTGTCCCCTGGATGGCAGGGGCGCAGATACATTATGAGCACCTACACAGATATGCTTTTGCACAGCAATTTGTAGCGGGGAAAGACGTTATTGATTTAGCCTGTGGTGAGGGATATGGCACGGCCATGTTAGCTGAGCAAGCAGCTCATATAACTGGCATCGATATAGATGAGGCAACAATATTGCATGCAACTACCAAATATAGCAAAGAGAATTTGAAATACATGCAGGGCTCTATAATCGAAGTGCCGCTTAAAGGTAAAGGGCTTTTCGATGTCGCTATCTGTTTCGAGACGATCGAACATATAACAGAGCACGATAAGCTGTTATCTGAAGTGAAGAGATTACTTAAAGATGACGGCCTGTTCATAGTTTCAACGCCTAACAAAGCGGTGTACACAGATGCACCGGATTATCATAACCCCTTCCACGTAAAAGAGATCTACTATAATGAATTTATCGCTCTGTTGAAAAAGTATTTTAAGAATATTCGTGTTTATGGCCAGAGAGTATTTACGGGCTCCAATATATGGAGTGTCGAGCGACATGAAAAGATCACTTATCAGGAATGGTTATTAAGTAAGGACGAGAAAGAGTTTCAATTTGCAGATAAGAAATGTAAAGAGCCGATGTATTATATTGCACTTGCATCGGACATCAGCCTGCAAGGAGCGGATTATATTAATAATGGCTGGATGTTAGATACGTCTGATTTATTAATTAAGTCCTATGAAACCCAGGTCAATGACTTGAGCGCTATTGTACAGGCCAAGGATACTCAAATTAGCGCTATTGTACAGGCCAGGGACAACCAGATAGGCGAGTTGAGCGCAGAAATACAGGCTAGGGATGCCTTAATCCACCAAATAATGAGCGGCATAGTCATGCGCCTGATGACTAAATTTAAAAAAATAGTGGAAAAAATACTGCCGCCAGGATCGCGATTAAACAGGTTCTATAACAAGGCACTTACTGGTCTTCATATTATTGTAAATGAAGGTTGGCATAGCTTTTGGGTGGAAATTACTAAATCCATCGGGATTAATAAAAAACAGTTCTCCGATGCTTCAAAGCAGGATGGATTGATAAGGGGTAAATCATCAGGTAACGATATGTTCATAATAATGGCTGGGACCATGACTGAGGATCCGCAAGCAAAGGCTGCTATTTTTCTTTCAAACCCTGAGAATAAACTGACATTCCCCCATTATGATAACCCATATGTATCTATCATCATTCTTACTTATAACAAGGTTGACTACACCTATCAATGTTTAAAAAGTATTCTCATGCATACTGATACACCATACCAAATAATAATTATCGATAACGGATCGTCAGATGAGACAACAGGCTTTCTAGACCGTTTGGAAAATGCGCTGGTTTTCAGGAACGCGACGAACGTCGGTTTTGTTGAAGGCTGCAATTACGGTGCGAGCAAAGCCTCTTCCCCGTATCTGATGTTTTTAAATAACGATACTATGGTGACTGATGGATGGCTGTCACAACTTGTTGACGTAATGGAAAAGGACAATTGCATTGGCGCAGCAGGTTCAAAAATTGTATGGTTTGACGGACGGCTGCAGGAAGCCGGGTCCATTGTATGGTCTGATGGCACGACGCGTGGTTATGGGAGAGGAGATTACCCTGATAAACCCGAATATTCTTATATCAGGCAGGTGGATTATTGTTCAGCATGTTGCCTGCTGGTCAGGACAAAACTATTTAAAGAGGCTGGCTGCTTTGACGGGATTTACTCACCGGCATATTATGAGGATGCTGATCTATGCCTGGCGATACAGAATTTAGGCTACAAAGTCATTTATCAACCATTATCAATTGTATTTCACCATGAATTTAAAACCAGCTCTTTTGCCCTTGCGCAGACTTTAATGGAGAAGAACCGGTTAAAATTCGGTACGAAATGGCATGATCTGCTGAGCAAACAGCCCGCCAATTCTACCGATAATGTGCTTTCAGCCCGTGATAAACGGGATACTAAAAGTATATTGGTAATGGACGATATAATCCCTGCCACACATAAAGGTGTGGGATACCCTCGAGCATATCAACTATTGAAGAACATTGCGGAACTTGGGTATAAGGTGACATTCTTCCCCCTACTGTCACAGGAGCAATTTCAGCCCTATACACATGATTTTCAGCAGATGGGTGTAGAAATAATATATGGGCAAAACATGGACTTTACAGAATTTGCGCGTAGTAGGAGCGGCTTCTATGATCTGGTCATCGCAAGCAGGCCGTATAACATGAGAAATACAATCGAAATTGTAAAACGCTTTTTCAACAATGCAGTAATTATATATGATGCTGAGGCGTTTTTCCCCGCCAGAGATATACTCAAGGCTAAAATCGAAGGACGGCCACTCGATGCGGCGGCCATCAGAAAGATAATCGATGACGAAACAGCGTTGATGCGCAAGGCTGATATGATAATTACTGTATCCGAATTTGAAAAAGAACAAATCCTTAAAGAAGCGGAGGTACCTAATATTGAGATATGGGGACACCCTGATAAAATCCATAATTCACAGTTCGCTTTTCAGCAGAGAAAAGACCTTCTTTTCGTCGGCAGTTTTGTTGCCGGAAGGGGATCGCCAAACGAAGATGCCGCAGTATATTTTTCAAAGAAACTCCTCCCATCTATCAGGGAAAAGCTGTCCTGCAATCTTTATATTGTCGGCTCAGATCCAACACCTGCCGTTACCAGGCTAAATTCATCACACGTGATTGTAACCGGGTATGTTGAAGATGTTGCTGATTATTATGATAAATGCAGGGTGTTTGTTGTTCCCACCCGGTTTGCAGCGGGAATATCGTTGAAATTACTGGAGGCAATGGGGTACGGTATACCAGCTATTGTGACACCATTGATTGCCGATGAACTGGGTTTACATGACCGGGTAGAAGTGCTTATAGCTCGGGATAATGCAGAATTCGTGCTTAAAACAATTGAATTATATACTGATATGAATTTATGGCAAAAAATACAGTCTAATGCTTTTCGTTATATTAAGGATCATTGTGACCCCGATAAACTAAGATCTGAACTGAAGCAAATACTGATTAAAGGTCTTCAAATCAGAAACAGTAAGACTTAGTACTATAGTGATCTAGGTACCGATGAAAGTTAGGAAAAATCAGATGCACATAATCAGGTCGCTACTTGATATTAGATATATCTTCAAGTTGTTTGTTATGTCTATAAATACCATTAAAGATGAAGGTTGGAGTATCTTCCTGTTTAAAGCAAAAAACAGAGTATACAGCATTATATTCACTTACGACCCCTATCAGGAGTGGCTTAAATTAAATGAAGCGCACCCGCAAAATTTGAAAGCGTATTGTAAAAAGTGTGATGCTTTTATATATAGACCAACGATTAGCATAGTAATGCCCGTATGGAATACTGAAAAGCGCTGTCTGCAAAATGCTATAGATTCCATTATAAACCAGTTATATCCTAACTGGGAGTTGTGTATCGCTGATGATGCCTCAACTAAACCACATGTAAAAAAAATACTCTCAGCTTATGTGATCAAAGACCATAGGATTAAGGTTAAATTATTAAAGGAAAACCTCAATATTTCGGGCGCCACAAATGAGGCGCTGTCGCTGGCATCCGGCGAATTCATCGGTTTCATGGACCATGATGATGTCATAAGGCCGGATGCTCTCTACCATGTTGTCGAACTTCTGAATAGAAAGCCGGACCTCGACTTGATTTATTCCGACGAAGATAAGATAGATATACACGGCCACAAAAGCGATCCCTTTTTTAAACCAGACTGGTCTCCGGATTTACTGCTCAGTGAAAATTATATTAGTCATTTTTCTGTCGTTAGAAGATCGCTAGTGAATGAATGTGGAGGGTGCCGTCCTGGTTTTGAAGGAAGCCAGGATTATGATCTAACCCTGCGTATAAGCGAAAAGACCGATAAGATCAGCCATATAGCTATGCCGCTTTATAGCTGGAGGCAGGTTGCAGGATCCGTTGCGGCTGCAGTTGATGCCAAGCCCTATGCATTTACAGCCGCCATCAGGGCTTTAAATGAATCAATGGATCGTCGCGCCATTAAGGGCGATACACAAAGATATACTCAATTCAGTTATAGGATACGAAGACAAATAATAGGGGACCCACTTGTAAGCATCATAATCGTTACCAGAAACAAACATGTCTTGCGAAAATGCTTAGAAAGCATTCAACAAAAGAGCACATATAATAAATTGGAGATCATAATAGTTAATAATACCGGACAGAATATTAGTGACGAGACGATATTGAAATCATTTAAGCATAAAATTTTAAATTACAATGAAATATTTAATTATGCCAGGATGAATAATATAGGGGCTAATGCAGCAGACGGGGAATATTTGGTACTGCTGCATGACGATACGGAAATAAAGGAACCAGGTTGGATAGAGGCCATGCTTGAGCAGGCTCAGCGTCAGGATGTGGGACTGACAGGCGGCCTCGTAATATATGCGAAGGAATCGGTTTTTACGGGCAAAATACAACATGCCGGCTTGCTGATCGGCGTCGGTGGTATTGGCAGTTTTGCCTTTGAAGGTTTGCCCGAGCAGGCTTTGGGCTATTTCAATTTGGCCAAATGTATAAGGAATTGCAGTGCGGTGGCAACCATATGTTCTATGATACGAAAAAGTGTTTTCCTCGATGTCGGCGGATTCCATGAAAATTACGCCACAGCCTATGGCGATGCCGATCTATGCCTGAGGCTGAGGAACAAGGACTGCCTTATCGTCTACACGCCGTTCAGCGTTGTTTACCACAAAGATGACATCCATGAATATGTGCGGGAAGCGCCTTCTGAAGAAGCCGATTTTATCAGGACATGGGAAGAAGTGTTTGCTAAAGGCGACCCGTATTATAACCGTAATCTAACCCATTTAGATGGTGCTTTCAGCGTGGCGCCTATGCCCCCGGCGGCTATTCCCCTTGCTTTGCTTCTCGAACTTCACTACCGCAGGGCTGATTTGAAAGCAGTGTTCCCCGAAGTGTCTGAGGGGAAGTACCAGCGTCTGATCGATTGGGCTATGCAATATGGTATACAGAGTGACAACATGAAATCTATATTGAAGCCGTATAGATTCTGGTACATCAATAATGCCACGTCTGAAGCCATATCCAATGCAGTAGCAAATCAACCGGCGTCATCCTGGACGGAAAATGCAATCAGAGATAACGGTGAGCGTGTGACCCACCTCTTTCCTAACGATTGCTATTACGCCCATCTTTCCATCTATAACTTTGCCAGAGCTCATTGCATAAATCTTACCGTTTTGGATGCTGGATCTGGAGCAGGTTATGGCACAGCATATCTGGCTAACAACGGGGCAAAGGAAGTATGGGGGATTGATGTGGATGAACAATCCATATCTTTCAGCAACCATTATTTCACAAAAAAGAACCTGAAATATGAGCATATGGATTTGCAGGATCTGTCTAACCTGCCTTCTGCATACTTCGATATCGTATTCACATCCAACGTTCTTGAGCACCTGCCTGACGTGCACGCTTTTTTATGCTCGGTTGTCAGGGTAATAAAATCAGAGGGAGCCTTGATTGTAGCAGTACCACCTGTTACCGATGAAGTTTTAAAGCAGGCCAACGTGGATAATGATTATCATTTAAACATCTGGTCTCCGCGCCAGTGGTATTACACCATTGGCCAGTATTTTTCCGAGGTGCACTGCTACCGCCATCACTTTGAAAAGAAAGGTGTTAAGTTAAATCTGGACAATTTGCCCAAACAGTCAAAGGTGAATGAACAAGATTTTCTTTTCACACCGGTAAGCTGCGACGACTTCTACAAGATGGGCACGATTACAGTGATTTTTATTGCACGTAAGCCAAAAGCCCGTGAGCAAACATCATTACCGCCAACGCCGCTGTTCATTGATGATTCTTTCACCAGGCCTGGTATTAAATAAATAGTCCCTGATTAGAAGGATGATGTTGCATCAATTATTTAATAATTAATCAGTTAATAAAAATTAAGAAGTCAATGAATAACGTATGTCGGTTCTCTTCGGTTAAGGTGTATGGTTAGTCATGCACAAAAAGATTTCCTAGCGACCGTTGGTTTAGTTCCTGCACACTGATAATAACGGTATTTGTGACCGAGGGTTGTACCAGTAAGTCTACTGCGACACGTTAGCGTAAAAACCAAAGGTTGCCACCATGACGTTGTCCGCATAATTCTGTTTGATGAAGCTATGAATAGCCACTTTAAGTTAGTTTTGCGCTTCTATGATGCTCAGCACGTTTTCTTGCGACAGTCCTCATTAGGTTTAGTGCAGGATTTACAGTTGCTGAAAGTGTCTGGTTTACAAATTGTCTTCTTCTTGTACCTAATGGTAGCATTTTGTTAATAATTGGATGTAGCAAACTAACATATCTCCAAGTAGTAGTCGAAATAATCATATCAAACTCATACTGCAATTTTGTTATTTGAGCTTCCTTTTCTTGTAAAGTGGCGTGCAATCTAGATATTTCAACATCTTTCTCTTTTAGACTAGTTTGTAATTTGTATATTGTAGTCTTTTCAGCGCATGGCATTGTCCAATAAGATGCAATCCGGGAAAGTGTCACGTCTGGTGACATTGAATAAAAATCTATGTTGTTTTTCACCAATTCAGGGTCGCTATCATATTCGTTGAAATAAGATTTAATTGTATCGTTCAAGGTAAATGTTCGATTAGCAAATTGAATTACATCCTCGGCAAAACTCAGGGACATCTGTTTTCTTACACTAGGATATATAAAAAGTTTAGTATCACCAAGGTATTCCGGACGCCCATCCAGTATTGCCGGGTCAAGAGCTGTAAGCCCCAATGAATGCAATATCTGGTTGGCTTCGTGAAGAAAAAGAGAATTAGAGCAATGGTTCACACTGAAGAAAAGCCGTTGCTGCCGCCAATTCTTTTCAATGAAGTCTGACACTTTTATGTCGATTACACTTTCTCGTTTTCTCAACTCAGCTAGATTGTTTGAGAGAATGGTCTTGAGAAATTCTAGGGGGTAAATTTCGTTCATCTGAATATATGAGATGCATTCTTGCCAGTCCAGACCATGGTGATAGGCTTTCAAGATATTCAAGTCATGATAATCACTGAAATGGCCAGTGACCACACCTCCATTATTATCCCGCAAATATATGGTCTCTGGATTATATCCGGTAAAATAAGCAACCGGGATACTAATAGCCGTAGCGTCATTTTTCATATAACCTAAAAGAAACTTTGTCCCGAGCTTGCGAAAGTTACCTCTATAATTGGCTTCGACGGGTTGGTAGATGAATAAGTCCAAATTTCTTACAGTCTCTTGAACTCCTTCATCTTCATCCGGACTGAGTAGGTGAATTGATTTGATGGGTAACTCTTCGTAAATACTTGAAAATTCAGTGCTGCATCGAAGAATCAGGCTCAATGGATGATTTTGGCAATTACCGTATACAGAAAACTTCAATCGAGACATGACTTCTCTCAGTTTAGATAGACAATTTCGAAACTTTGACGTCTAAGCCTCCAGTTCTGCAATAAAACTAGAAAGGCTTCATCCACAGGCTTGATTTCTAGTTGCCTTTCCATAGCTGGCAGGCTTCCAGATTGGACTTTCGTTGGTGCTAGGTATAATAGGTCAGGGAATCGACTAGTTAATTTTTCTGGATCATCGAACCAAAGAATTAGTCGTTCATGGTCTGCATTAAAGACTTGAAGCCGTTCAAAATTAGTTAAAATACAATAAGGAATCTTTTTACCACGTGCATATTTGAAGATCTGCTTTTCTTCTATAGTACGATCACCTAACCGATCGTTAGAACGGGGTAGCATACCGAATTTCTTGGCTTCCAAGATTAGAACGGGCTGGCCGTCTATCTCTAGTCCTACATCTACAATTCCAACACCACGAATATAACCTTCACGCCTATAATTTGTAAATCCGCTAGGATCGTTATGCACGTTCCACCCTAATGCTTCAAACAATAGATCGATATAATCAGCTCTAACATCTGCCTCCTAAACCGTAGTTGAAAATTTATGGGCATTATTAATGAGATAATACTATGTGAATATATTAGGGTGTGCCGCTGGTAAAAGTCCACCATGCTGAGCCTGAGCTCCACCCAGC
>PLME01000018.1 GCA_003142375.1 Dehalococcoidia bacterium
AAAATACTCCTCATCTTCGGCGGTGTTATCATCGTGGTCGGGCTGCTTTTCATCTTCGCACAGCACATACCCTTCTTTGGCAAGCTGCCGGGGGATATCTTCATCAAGAACGACAACTTTTCGTTTTACTTCCCCATAGTTACTTTCCTTATCGTCAGCATCGTTCTCACTATCATCATCAACGTGATCATCCATTTCCTCAATAAGTAAATCTATGAAGCTCTCCGATTTCGACTACGACCTGCCGCCCGAATACATCGCTCAGCACCCGTTGGAGCAGAGGGACCAATCCAGGCTGATGGTCATAGACCGCAAATCACATGCCATTGAGCACCGCCATTTCTATGATCTTGTAGATTATGTCAGNNCAACACCGGCGATACGCTGGTCTTCAACAACAGTAGGGTCATCCCGGCCCGTCTCAAAGGGACCATAGCAGGCAGCCAGAGGCACGCCGAAATACTCCTGCTGAAACAGTTATCGCCCGACACCTGGGAGGCGCTGGTAAGGCCGGGCCGCAAATTGTTCCCCGGCTCCAGGATTTTGCTGACAGGTGAGCAATTCGCCGCAATTATAGAGAAGCGGGAGGCCGGAATCAGGGTTGTAAAGTTCTCCGACCCGGAAGGACTGGACGGCCTGGGCGAAATGCCCCTGCCGCCCTATATCAAGGCCAAGCTGCAGGACCGGGAACGCTACCAGACGGTCTACTCATCCGTGAAAGGCAGCGCTGCAGCGCCCACAGCCGGCCTGCACTTCACCCCCGAGCTGCTGGATAAGCTGCGACACAAAGGGGTTAACCTGGCCTTTGTCACCCTGCACATCGGGCTGGATACCTTCCAACCCGTCAGGGCGGAAGACCCGTCGCACCATAAAATCCACACTGAATTCGGCCAGGTGGACGAGGAGACGGCGCTGCTTTTAATCAGAACCAGGAAAGCGGGAAAACGCGTGATAGCAGTGGGCACCACCTCCGTGCGTTTGATCGAAGCGGCTTCGCAGGCGGGAGAGGTCCTGCCCTTCTGCGGTCAGGTGGGGCTCTTCATATTGCCCGGCTACCGCTTCATGACCACTGATGCCATAATAACCAACTTTCATCTGCCCAGGTCGACCTTGCTTATGATGCTATCAGCCTTTGTGGGACGTGAATTTCTGCTGGATTGTTATGAAAAAGCTAAAGAAAAGGGCTATCGCTTCTACAGTTTTGGCGATGCCATGCTGGTAAAATAAGGAAAACGCCGCCGCTTTGACAACCACGTTCGTAAATTCGTAAAATTTCGCATCTATGAACGTCTTGAATAAAGTCCTACTGGTAATCCTGTCCACCGCCATCCTGGTCACCCTGGGCATGATTATCTATCTTCAGGTGACTCCTGCTCCGTCCGAGAGGTTCACCGAATTTTACCTGCTGAACAGTGACGGCAAGGCTGTCGATTACCCGGCGGAGGTGCATGCCGGCATGCCGGTTGCGGTTACGCTGGGCCTGATCAACCGTGAGGGCAACACGGCATCGTACATCATAAACCTGGTCTCGAACGGCCTAACCATCCAATCTGTGCCAGTGCCCGGCCTGACTCAGGACCAGAAATGGGAGGGGAAAACCAGCTTTACGCTGAACACCCCGGGCGATAACCAAACAGTGGAGTTTTACCTCTTTATGAATAACGACGACAATCCGCTTATCAAAGACCCATTGCTTCTCAGGGTAAACGTCATTAAGTAGGCATCCATATCGATTTTTATTAACCGGCTAAACAGGCATATACTGATAGATATTGCAGCGAGTTACCAAAATTTAAAAAAACAGGGTATAAGGAAATATGTGTGGAATTATAGGCTACTGCGGCAACAACGGTAAGGCGTCATCCATCATCTTTGAGGGGCTGAAAAAAATGGAATACCGCGGCTATGATTCCTCGGGTGTAGCCATGCTTTCCGGCGACGGGCTGGTGGTTAAAAAGGGCGTCGGCACATTGGAAGAGGTAAATAAAAAATACAAGCTGGATAAAATGCCGGGCTATATGGGCATCGGCCATACCCGCTGGGCCACGCATGGAGGCGTAACCCAGATCAATACCCATCCTCACTGCGACTGCAAAAATCAGATAGCCGTCATCCACAACGGCATCGTTGATAACTACCAGGAACTGCGGGATGACCTGATCAAAAAGGGGCATCATCTTATATCGGAAACCGACACTGAAGTGATCCCGCACAAACTGGAAGATGAGATGAAAATGGGCCGCTCGCTTGAGGAAGCGGTGATGCATGTGGCACCCAGGCTGCACGGCTCATATGCTTTCCTGGCCATCTCCACCAAGGAGCCCAATAAAATCGTGGGCACACGCAAGGGCAGCCCGCTGGTGGTCGGCCTGGGCGACCATAAAGCTTTTGCAGCCAGTGATTCGCTGGCACTTTCCGGCCTGATCGACCAGCTCTACCTGCTGGGCGACGGCGAAACGGCCGTTTTAACACCCGATAAAACGACCTTCTATGACCACACAGGGCGAGAGATACATAAGAAGTTCATTAAGCCGGATGTGATGTGGGGCGAAAGCGAGAAGGGCGGCTACGACTACTTCATGCTCAAGGAGATCATGGAGCAGCCCAAAACCTTGATTGAGGCTACCAATCAGGACGAGGAGAATTTCACCAGCATTGCCCTGGATATACTCAGGGCGGACCATGTGATCGTGACCGCCTGCGGCTCATCCCGTTACGCTGCATTGGTAGGCAGGTACCTGATTTCAAGTGTGGGCAAGAAGTTCGCCGAAGTGGTGATGGCCTCGGAGTTCCAGTATTTTGCCGATTCCGTAGACAAGAACACCCTGGTGCTGGCCGTATCCCAGAGCGGCGAGACGCTGGACGTGATAGAGGGCGTACAACTGGCGCACAAGGCCGGGGCCAAGATCGTATCTATCATCAACAGGCCCCAATCCCTGCTGGGCGAACTCAGCCACCACGTGATCTATTTGAATTGCGGACCGGAGATCGGCGTCTGCGCTACCAAATCATTCCTCAACCAGGTGGCGGTTTTCTACCTTCTGGCCTTCTCCATGGTGCATTGTTTCGATATGGCGGTAGATAACATCCGCAAGGTGGGAAAGCAGGTATCAAAGGTGATCGACTGGAACAGGGAGGAAATTAACCGTATATGTGAGCGCTACTATAAAAAGAACGATTTTTATTTTATTGCACGCGGCATCAATTTTGCCATCGCCTCCGAAGGCGCCCTTAAACTCAAGGAAATATCCTATATTCACGCTGAGGGCATGCCCGCCGGTGAGCTCAAACACGGCACGCTTTCACTAATAGAAGAAGGCACACCGGTCCTGGCCATTTGTCCGGGCGACTACACTTACAGGGAGACTTTGAGCAACGCCATGGAAGCTAAATCCAGGGGCGCCAAAATCATCGCCGTCTCCGACGAAAATAACGAGATATACGACCACTGGATCAGGCTCCCCAAGGTGCACGAACTGCTATATCCTATCGTGGCTGTGGTCCCCCTGCAGCTTCTGGCCTACTATATGGCCATCAAGCGCGGGCACAATCCCGATATGCCCCGCAACCTGGCCAAATCGGTAACCGTAAAATAGACGTTCCCTGTAAATAAACAGTGTCATTGCGAGGAACGCAGTGACGAAGCATTCCCCTGATCGAAGGGAACAAGGCCTGAAGCAATGTTGTGAGATTGCCACGTCGCCCTGTGGGCTCCTCGCAATGACGCATCAGGAATTTATCCCTCACCCCCTACCCCCTCTCCCGGGAGAGGGCAGGGTAAGGGTAGAAATAAACCCCTCAGTGTAACATAGCCGGTTATATTGACTTAGCATTGTATTCCAGATACTCTTTTACACAAATGAACCCTGATGCGCAGGCTCCGAAGGTCGTTGCCGTAATCCCCTGCCTGAATGAAGAAAGGTTTATCGGCGGTATTGTAACCAGGGCCGCCAAATACGTGAGCAAGGTCATAGTCGTGGATGACGGCTCCACCGACCAAACTTCGCAAGCAGCCAGTCAGGCGGGCGCCGATGTCATCCGTCACCCGGCCAGCCGGGGCGCCGGCGCTGCCACGAAAACGGGCCTGGAAGCAGCCCTCAATTCCGGCGCCGCCATCATCGTAACATTGGACGGCGATAATCAGCATGACCCGGATGAAATCCCTGTTCTTCTCAAGCCTTTAACTACAGGCGAAGCCGACCTCGTCATAGGCTCACGTTTTCTGAGGGAGGCCTGCGCGCCGGTTTTTCGCAAGTTGGGAATCGATATAATAACCTGGCTGTACAACGCAGGCCACAAAGATAGGATTGTCGATGCTCAGAGCGGTTTTCGTGCTTATAGCAGGAAGGCTGCGGAGGCGATGAATATCACCTATCCGGGCTTCGGATTCAGCATTCAGACACTGGTGCAGGCGCGGAAAAAAGGGCTGAAAATAGCCGAGGTCCCCATAGCCTGCATCTATCACGATGCAGGCTCAACCCTGAATCCGTTTATTCATGGCTTGAGCGTTGCACTGGCCGTATTTAAAATAAGGATGGAGGAAGAGTTCACTAAAACGGGTAAGAGCTGAAGCGCATGAGAGTCCTGTTCGTACTCGAAAATTATTTTCCTTTCATCGGCGGGGCCGAGGTATTATTCAAGAACCTGTGCGAAGGCCTGGTAACAAAGGGCTACGAAGTCACGGTGATAACCAGCAGCCTGCCTGAAGCTCCCTACAATGAGATGGTAAACGGGGTCCAGGTGCTGCGCGTTCAAACGCCTCATAAAGGGTCGCGCTACTGGTTCACGTTCATGGCGATCCCGCAGGCTATCAAGCTGATTAAAAAGTTCGATATAGTTCAGACCACCACTTACAACGGTGCGTTCCCCGCACGGCTGGCCTCGTGGCTGGCCGGGAAAAAATGCATTATCACCGTGCATGAAATCATCGGCTCCGGCTGGAAAGATATGCAGGGCATGAACTGGCTGACGGCCTGGCTGCATAGATTTCTGGAATGGCTGATCGTCACCCTGCCTTTCGACCGCTATGTGACAGTATCACAATACACCGCAAAACGCCTCGAAAAATACCGTATCCGTCCGCAAAAGATATGGGTAGCTTACAACGGCATCAATTACGATTTATTCAATATCTCAAAGGCTGACAGGCCCGCTATGAGGGAAATGCTGCATCTTAAGGATAATTTCGTCTATATGTATTTCGGCAGGCCGGGCATTTCCAAAGGTGTGGAATACCTGATTGCCGCTGTGCCTCTGATATCTAAGGAGATCCCTGATTCCAGGCTCCTTCTTTTGCTGGGTAAAGAGCCGGCCGAAGGCTATAAAAAAATAGTGGCACAGATCAAGGAAATGCAAATAGAGGACCGGGTACTGGTTTACGATCCCGTGCCACGCATCGAGTTGCCCGGTTACGTTGCGGCCGCAGACTGCGTCGTGGTCCCCTCCATTTCCGAAGGATTCGGGTTCACGGCTGCCGAAGCCTGCGCCATGGAGAGGCCGGTGGTTGCATCCAACGTGGGGTCCCTTCCGGAGATAGTATCAGGAAGATATATACTGGTCGAACCGAGGAACACGCGGGCGATAGCAGACGCAGTGGTAGAAGTCTATAATAACAGAGTCACAGTCAGCGCACGGAAGGTATTCACCTGGGACTCCTGCGTAGAAAAATATGAGACCCTCTATAACGAGATGGTGAAATGACAATTGTGATGCGTCAGCCAAGGGAGCAAAAATGGTTTCAAATGGCAAACCTTGAATATGTGGTTTGCCAGAACAGGATCATAACCCTGCTCAAAGGCCATAAAGCGCACAGGTACCTGGATATCGGGTGCAATGCGGGCGAGTTCACCCGTCAGTGCGCCAATATACTGGAGGCACAAGAAATCCACGGTATAGAGCTTGACCCTGAAATAGCCGTGAAGGCCGAGAAAAATGGCGTGCGTGTTCTGGTGGCTGACGCCGGGGAAAAATATCCTTACCCCGATCATTATTTCGATGTCATTACTGCCAATCAACTGCTGGAACATGTTGCCGACACCGATAACGTGCTGCGTGAGTGCCACCGTCTTTTAACCGAGGACGGGTTATTGATACTGGGCACTCCCAATTTGTGTTCCCTTCTGCAGAGGGTATTAATATTATCCGGAAATCAACCGACCACGCTGCACGTCAGCGAGGTTCAGGTGGGCAATTTTATCAGGGGCACTACTACAGGCAACGAGCATATACACGCCTTTTCACCCGGCGCCCTCGAAGACCTGATAAAATATCACGGCTTCCGTATTGAAAAGAAGTTGGGCTGCGGGTTCTACCCGCTGATGCCGCCGGCATCGGCCTGGGCGGCCAGGTTGTTCCCCAGGCTGGCCGTATTTTATATAATCAGCGCTCGTAAGGACCGCTCAGACAAATTAATGGTTGTCCCTCAGGATACCGTAAACGGGGCTCATTAAGAGGAGAGTATACATGGCTTTCAAAAACAAGAATGTGCTTATCACAGGCATAAGCGGCTTCGTCGGCTCCTACCTGGCCGACCACCTCATAAAACAGGGTGCCCGCGTTTACGGCCTTTTCCGCAGGCGCGCCGACGGTATCTGTCCTTACAACCTTAAATGCCTGGGAATTCAGGATGATTTGAATTTAATGGAAAGCGACCTGCTGGATATATCCAGCATAGCTTCAGCACTCGACCGCGGCAAGCCTGATTATATCTTCCACCTGGGAGCACAATCATTCGTGCACCGGTCGTTTGTTTGCCCCAGCGAGACCATGGACATCAACTGCGGCGGCACCAGCAACCTGCTGGAAGCTGTGCGTAATAAGGGCATCAATCCGGTCATCGTCTTTGCCGGCAGCAGCGAAGAATACGGGCTGGTCATTTACTCGGATGCGCAGTACAAAGCAGCCAAAAAGAAATACGGGGTCATATTCCCCGAGCCGTCCAAAATCCCGGAGGTGCCCATCACCGAAGAAAACCCGCTGCGCCCGATGTCGCCTTACGCGGTAACCAAAGTCTACGGCGACTTTCTCATGAGGAACTATCATGCCAGCTACGGGTTGAAAACCGTCGTCTCCAGGGGCTTCAACCACGAGGGGGCGGGCAGGGGCATCATGTTCGTAACTTCCAACATTACACAGCAGGTAATGAAGATGAAGCGGGGAGAGACCGATAAGATCGTGATAGGCAATGTCAACGCCTTCAGGGACTGGTCGCACGTGACCGACGTTATCAAAGGCTACTGCCTGCTGGCCCAAAAGGGTAAGTACGGCGACGTATACAACCAGGGATCACAGCGCACCAACTCCGTTATCACCTACCTGCTGCTCAGCCTGGAATGCGCCGGCTATAAAGTGCAGAAAATTCAGTCCATCAAGGGCAAGAAGATCGTCTCAAACCCCACAGCGCCGGACAGGACCAAATTCTCGGGGCTCAGCTTCGAAAAAACTAAAATCGACCAGATGCTGCTGGACGGAGAGATCGAGTTCGTAGCTGAAGACGGCGGGCTTAACGTTTTTACCAGTAAGGGTAAGGTCACCGTTGTTTTCGATGCCGAACGGTTCAGGCCGGCAGAAGTGCCCATACTGCTGTCCTCCACTGCCAAGATAGATAAACTCGGCTTTAAGACGGCTTATAGCCTGAGGGACATTATTAACGATCAGTTGAATTATTACCTGGACCCATCACGGTAATAACTTTGAAAATTGCCATCGTGACGTTTGCGGCTTACGGAGCCGGGGTGCAATATACGGCTCAATTGGCCAATGCTCTGGCTGCCGGGAACCAGGTATCGGTATTGCTTCCCGCCGATGCCGACACCGCCCGTTTCACGAAAGACGTTTCCCTCATTAAATTGCCGCTTCCGTTTAACCTCATGCCGGCCGCCTTTAAGGCGCTGTGTCCCGGCTTTATGAGCCTGTTCCTCAAGATGCTGGACGGTGAAAAGCCGGACGTAGTACACCTGGTATTCGAACACAGGTTCCCCTTCTTCTATGCATGCAAGCTCCGCCGCAGCTACCCCCTGGTTGTGACCATGCATGAGCCGAAGGCTATCCCCAACAGGGGTTGGGCGGCCAATTTGCTGGTAGCTGCCCTGCAATTTATTAATAATAGCCTTTTGGCCCGCTGCTCCGACGGGATTTTAATACACAGCGAAAACCTTAAAAGCACCGGGTTGATTTCCAATATTCCGGCGGACAAAGTGCATGTAGTGCCAATCGGCAATTTTTCGTTTTTGCCGAAAAATCCTCATTATTCAGAGAAAACAGGCAAAAACGTCCTGTTTTTCGGCAGGATCGCTCCCTATAAAGGGCTGGAATACTTGATTGAGGCGGCAAACATGATCAAACCTTCTGTGCCCGGCCTTACCATTACTATAGCCGGTGAAGGGGACCTATCAAAATATAGCAAAATGATTGCCGATCAAAGTTTCTTTGCGGTACTCAACAGGTATATACCGGATGATGAGTCGGCGAACCTGTTCCAGGCGGCCGACCTGGTCGTTTTGCCTTATACTGACGGCACGCAGACACTCCTGATCTCCCTGGCCGGTTCTTTCAATAAACCTGCAGTGGTAACCGATGTGGGCAATTTTGCAGATACAGTTGAAGACGGCATCACAGGCCTGGTCGTCCCGCCGCGGGATGCCAAGGCCCTGGCCGAAGCCATGCTGAAGCTATTGGCCAACGATGAGCTCAGGACAAGCATGGGTGACAATGCCTGCCGCAAAATGAAAGGGGCTAAATATTCCTGGGATACGATCGCTGCCGATACAATGGCAATTTATAACGAAGCTATAGCTTCACATGCAAGCTGATAAAAACAGAGCTGATTTGATGATTCAATGAATATTTTCTCTCCCGCCGATTGGCCTTTCAAACAACTATTTTGTGCCGTTTTAACGCTGACTGCGGCACTCATTTTACTTATCTGCCTGGGCTCCGCCGGAATCGATGTGCCGGTCCTCAGGCAAATTGCCGGATTCCTATTTCTTTCTTTTGTGCCCGGAGTCCTCATCCTGCGGATATTGCGGGTGCATAATATTAATCCCGTAGAGAGCCTGTGCTATTGCGCAGGTTTGAGCCTGGCCCTCGTCATGTTCATGGGAGCACTACTGAACTTCCTTCTGCCCCTGGCCGGAATGAATTCGCCTCTATCTTTATGGCCACTGTCAATCACCTTCCTTTTAGCGACCATCGTTCTGATGGTTGCCGCCTATTTCCGGGACAGGGACTTCCGCCCTCAGCCGGCCGTCAAATTGCCGACCGTTGCGGAGACAATACCTGCACTGTTCCTGGTGCTGCTGCTGGCGCTTACCATCCTGGGCGCCCTTGTCATGTATGCCTTTCAAGCGAACCTGCTGCTGATTATTTGCCTTGTACTGATATCCCTGGCTGTAATATTTGCCGCCTTCGGCAAATTTATCACTCCCCGGCTGTTTCCTTTGGCAATTTTTATCATCGGCCTGTGCCTTTTATATCAGACGACCCTGATCTCACCCTATTTGATCGGCACTGACATTTTTATCGAATACCAGTTCGCGCAGGTTGCGCTCAACCACGGCCTCTGGGCATTCTCGACGCCGAGCACCGTAAACTCATGTCTCAGCATAGTGATAATGGCCCCCGTCTACTCTCAAATACTTAACCTGGATATTGCATACATATTCAAAATTATTTATCCGCTGTTTTTCTCACTGGTACCCTTGCTGCTATATCGCATTTTCAGGATGCAGATCGGCCCTAATAAGGCATTCCTGGCCGCCTTCTTCTTCATGGCTGTGCCGACCTTTTCGCTGGAGATCATCAGCATCTGCCGGCAGCAGATAGCAGAGCTATTTCTCGCTCTGGCTATCCTGCTCCTGGTAGAACGGCGGCTTCCATTCAAGGCCAAGCTGTTTATGCTGGTCCTTTTCACCTTTGCCATGGCGGTATCACACTATGCCCTGGGCTTTATCAATTTCGGTTACCTGAGCCTTATGCTGCTCTTTGTCATCATCATGAGAAGCGACTGGTTCCGCAAAGCCTGGGCATGGCTGACACAAAGGACAGGAGGATTGCCCGGTTATATAAAAGAGCCGGGTGCAGGGGGCCTGCCGTTATCCATCCTGATTACCACTGTTATTCTTTACTTTGTCCTGGGAATAACCTGGTACGGGGTTATAGGTTCGGGAAGCAGCCTGCAATTCCTCGGGGCCACCTTGAGCAGCCAGATTGCAGATACCGGGCGGGCCATCTACGCGTTCTTCGGCCAGGTGCATTCAAATATACCGTCAACTTCCGATAACGGCTCTGCGCTTATCAGGACAGCCCTCGGCCTCGATTTTTCTCAGGTCTCGTTGTCCGGCAAAGTTTTCAGGATACTCCAGTATCTCACTCAGGTTTTTATTTTTATCGGCTGTTTCAGGTTGCTTATTAAGCCCGGGGGCCTCAAGTTCAGAATAGAATATATTGCCCTTAGCGTGGTCAGCGCTGCCGTCCTAATGGCTTGCCTTGTCCTCCCGGATTTTGCCGCCAGGTTGAATGTCACGCGCTGGTATCATATTGCCCTCATAACCCTGGCGCCATTCTGCATACTGGGAGCAGAGGCCGTGTGGGACCTGGCAAAGTACCTCTGGTATAGCTCCAGAAATAAGGTCGTTATTTTGCTGCATCCAGATAGAGGGACTGGGTTCAACGTAGCTATCACCTTGTTATTATTGATACCCTATTTCATATTTACCTCGGGCATAATATATGAGGTCACCGGGCAACAGGAAACCGAAAAAGTAGATCTGCCTTATTCAATTGCCTTGAGCGCCAGCCGGACGGATATTGTGCGCATATATAACGATAAAGATTGGCATGCCTCACAGTGGGTGCACCGGCAGAACGAAAATGATTTAACGATTTATACCGACTACCACGCATTAATGATGCTTTTCTATGAAGACTTTAAGGTTAACGCGGATTTGGTTCCCTCGGATAAAGACCTCCAAATACCATCTTACGTGTATCTAACAACCTGGAATAACGAAACGGGAGAGCTGACCAGCTTTGAACTGGGAAAGCCGGGGCTCAGGAGACACGATTCTATCAAGGATATACCCGGCTTTTCAGATGTTATCGGCCACAGCGACCTTGTCTATAGCAACGGTGGCGCAGCGGTCTGGTTTACGAAATAGGATTCCTGCATTGCGCCCTTTTACAGCTACACGCCTAAGCCGTATTTTCCAGCACTTCGAGGGTCTGGCGGGCCGCCTTCTCCCATGAAAATAGCCGGGCCCTTTCCAGTCCTTTCCGCCGCATTTGCCCCTGGAGAACCGCATCCGAAATCACGCTGTGAATAGCTTCAGCTATGGCTTCCACATTATAAGGGTCGACAGTTATCCCGGCATCCCCCACAACTTCCGGCAGCGAAGAAGCAGTGGAAACGACCACCGGTGTTCCGCAGGCCATGGACTCAAGTGGAGGAATACCAAAACCCTCGTATAAGGAAGGACACACGAATACCTCAGCATTGCTCAATAAAACGGGCAGGTCTTCATCCGAAACATAGCCTGTAAAGATTATATCCCCGTCCAACTCCAGATCATGGACCAGCTTATATATTCCCTCGTAAAGCCAGCCCTTCGGCCCTGCTATCACCAATTTATGCTTGATCAGCCCTTTCTTTTTTAACAGCCTATATGCCTTGATCAACCGCTCTATATTTTTTCGAGGCACGATTACACCGATAAACAGAATATATTTTTCATTGATCTCGTATTTATGCATAACCCTTTCTATCAGCGCTTCGTCGGTTACAGGGCTAAACAATTTATTATCGTAGCCCGGATAGATCACCACCACCCTTGAAGGTTCCAGGTGGAAATGCTTGACCAGGTCCTGCTTGGTAGAATTTGAATCGGCGATAATCCCGCTGGCATATTTAAGGGCATGGGCTATTTCCATTTTAAAGATCATTTCGTAGCGGGTTGAATGGGTCTGAGGCAAAATAATGGGGATGATATCATGAATAACAACGACCCTCGGCGACGGGCAATATATAGGTAAGGCCGGCATGGTAGACAGATAATTGTCCAATTTATCTTTAATCAGTTGCACTGGAAAGAACGAATAATGCCAGAGGTACCAGGAATACCAGATTGATTTTAACTTGATGGCTTCGGGCATGGATACAATATCGAAATTCTTATTTTTTATGGCAAGATCATTTGAATTCAAGCGAGGGCCATAAATTCTATATGTATTCAGGTTATCGATCTCTGATAAAGCCCATATCAGATTCTGAGTATAGTGACCTATTCCGGTGAACTGCGTCTGTCCTATTGATGAGGCGTTAATACCTATTCGCATCGCTGTTTACTTATTTTCTCTTTTCTTAATCCGGCATGAATAAGAAATTATGAATATAGTCGCGGGAGAAGGGAACATCCAAGAACTTACCCTGATGCTCTTCATAAGAAAACTCCGATAACGGGTGCAATTGGTTCCCCTGAAGAAAAAATGCCTTATATCCGAACTTAATAATTGCGTCGAATATCAGAGCCATGGGGAAATTAAGGTGCCGTTGCTCAATTTCAACGATCATTGCAGGTTTTTCACGCCTTATGGTAGCTTCGGCGCCTTTTATCACCTCAAGCTCGTGACCTTCCACATCAATTTTCATGAAGGCAACGCCGGTAAAAGAGTAATCATCCAATTTATGAACAGGGATGCTCATAGTCGTGTATTCCCCTTCCAGGTCTCCGAAAGTCGCGTACCCTGTCAGTGGTTTACCGTTAGCAATAGGAATATGAAGCTCTTTAATCCCCTTGCTTGATGAAAGCGCCACCTGATGAACCTCAATATTTTTATTGCCGGAGTCTTTAATAATGGCAGCACAATCCGGGATGGGCTCAAAGGCTTCAACTTTGGAAAAGATTCTCGACAGAGGATAGCTCCAGGCGCCTTCGTTTGCACCGACATCTATGGCTGTGCCCCTGGCTTTTATTAGGTCCTTAACAATGCAAATCTCGTTCTCCAGTGCCCCGGAAAAACGCAGATAGTAGTAAGTCGCCGCCAGTCGAAATCGAGGCGGTATTAATTTTAATCGTATCCAACGCAATATTTTATTCAAAATGGCCTCTTATACGCACATGTCGCTGCCGGATACTCAGAAGATGTTTCATTTTGCCGAAAGTCCGTCACGCACTCCGCGGTAGTATGATGCTAAAGTCTTCAAATCCTGCCTCCAAAGCAAAAGGACCACCTGTAAATACCAGAACTTGAAAACAAAGAAGTACAGGATGAACAGGCAGTATTGACGGACTGAAGCATGTTTTTTCAGGAACTTAAACATATTACGTGTAATATAGTAAATAATATAGGGCGACTCTTGGATTGCCTGGCCCCCGCCTATAACCTTCTTTTTATTGCCGGGGACAAAAGGCTTTTTGTGCCATATCCTGGCTTCAGTGGCGCAGACCACACGGTATCCGGCTTCCCTGGCCCTGGTACCAAAATCGATATCTTCCCAGTAACAAAAGTAGCTCTCATCCAGCAACCCGATACGCTCGATAACCTCTCTTTTCACCAGGATGCAGGCGTCTACATAGTCAACGTCCAATACCACGGAATATTGGTTCGAATCCAAACTGCCGTAAGCAACGGATTTAGTCGAACCTTTAAACAAATTTACCCGGCAGCCCAGGTTTTGTATCCTGTCCTTAGCATCATAAAAAAGTATTTTGGGGCCGACTATGCCGATCAGTTGGTCTTTCTCGGCCACTTCGACCATACGTGTAACAAAATCGGCGTCAACCACAGTATCGTTGTTTAACAGCATTATGTAGTCGGGGCTGGAACGGCCCAACACGTATTTAATCGCCCTGTTGTGCCCTCCGGCAAAGCCGTAGTTTTGATCGTTCTCAATTACGGTGACCAAACCCTTGTAATCTTTTTTCAAAATCTCGGCATCGGGGCCTTCGGAATGGTTATCCACCACAACTATTTCGCAGCCCGGGCAGGTGTTCTTCGTCAGACTGTCCAGGCATTCCCTGGTATCCCGGATCCCATTCCAGTTAATTACTATAATAGCTGTTTCAGGCAAGTTTAATTCGCTCTAATAATTTCATTAAGAATGACGCTGAGAACAGCCGGACCAGTTCAGACCAAATCTGAAAGATATTAACGTCATCTCATATAGATTAACATAAAAAAGTTGGCTTTTATAGCTTTATTTAGAATTGGTTTACTACTATACTGTCGGGTATAATTGCCGGCAGAGGAGATAGTAAATGGACCAGCAATCGATTCAGTCTAAGAAAGGAGAGGTGGAATTTAGAAAGAAGCTTTACCAGCTTCAGGTGGAAGGTGAAGCTGCAGTAAACGATGAATACCAAAAAGCAGACATCGAACGCTTGCTGGCTGAACGCATGCAGAAGACGCTGACGCAAATGACTGCACTGAAAAAAGCAGGTATCGTCTCATCGCCCTACCTGGAGATAGGGGCTGAGAGGTGCCAGCGTTCACTCGTCATGGAGAACGATCTCAATGAGGCGGGAGCTGCCTCGGATATCTCATTTTATTCGCTTAAAAGCTGCGACTATTACCTGACTAAATTCAATAAAACCAAAGCTCCCGTGAGGATTTGTTGTGATATTTATAACCTCCCTTTTATGACCAACTCCATTCCCTTTATATTTTGCTATGAAACGCTCCACCATTTTCCTGAGCCCGGCCCTGTCCTCCAGCAAATAAACCGTGTGCTCATGCCCGGCGGGTATTTTTACCTCGACGAAGAGCCTTATAAGGTTATGCTTCATGTGAACCTGTACAACGGAAATAAAATCTATTCGGAAGAAGCGCTGAAATCCAGCAGATGGCGGCAGATCGTGGACTTTTTTTTCGCCAGGCCAAGCTGTAACGAAATCGAGCACGGTATCATCGAGAACCACCAGATCTCTATTCAGGCCTGGAAGCAGGCCCTGGGCCTTTTCGGCGAAGTAAGGTTGAAGTTAAATTCGATGCGGGACATCGAGGTTGATTTGTCAGGACCCCATAATGCTCTTACCTATCTTGTAGCCAAGATGTTCGGTGGAAGAATCTCCGGTATTTGCCGAAAAAATGGCAAGCTGGAAAATAAGCCGGCACGGATCGAAGACTTGCTCATTTGCCCGGGCTGCCTGGAAAAAGGTGAGGAATCTACATTGATAAAGGAAAACTCGGTTTTTACCTGCGGCAGGTGTTCGGCTAAATACCCGATAGTAGACGGCGTGATATTCCTGTTTTCCAGGGCTAAATTCGAAGAGCTATATCCGGAGATATATAAGTCCCGCTGTTAAATTTATCCTATTTCCGGGCATCCTGGAAAAGTTTCTCCAGTTTTTCCGTTGCCTTATCCCATGTAAACTTTTTCACGTATTCGCATCCCGCTGATGCAATCCTTTTACGTAATTCCTCGTCTTCAATTAACCGTATAAGGTTCTCCGCAAGAAGTTCAGGAGATTTAGGAGGAGATACTAAGGCCGTCACACCCGGTATAGTATAATCCGGTATACCGCCGACACTGGTAGCAGCCACAGCGCAATTGCACGCCATGGCTTCCATGGGTGGCAGACCAAATCCTTCCTCATGGCTGGGAAAAAGGAAAATATCGCAGGAGTTATAAATCTTTCTTAATCTTTCGCCGTACGGGCTTCTGTGATACTCGACATATCCCGGCAAATCCCCAGCCCTGGAGGGGCCAAACATAACCAACTGAACCTGCGGGTGGTTTTCTCTGGCAATCTCAAAGGCCTTTATCCCATCGGGAACACCTTTCCATTTTTCCGTACGATATGGCATCAAGATTCTAATGGTCTTGTTGGCTTTTGCTTCAGCATCGGGGTAGAACTGATTAAGATCAACAGCATTGGATATGAGATCTGCAACCGGTACTTTTATTTTATCCTGCAGGATGTTCTTCAACCAGGTTGAAATCACTATATTGCGAAAACCCAGCCTGTATGTATTTTCCACCTGCCCTTTGGGGCCACCCCATATTTCGTAATGCTGTATGAGATAAAACTTCTCGCCCTTCCGTTTATCGTATCGGCTAACGTAATAGGTCGTTGCCCACCAGGTAGCCACTATGATATCGGCATTCGGAACGTATTTCTCAGCAAGCGTGTTAACCCTTAATAATCTGGCTTTAAGATCGAACCAATCAGTTTTGGAGTTGCTCACCAAATTATGCGCCGATTCTATGATGCCATTGACCAGGGCCCTGGGACCTGACCACCCGCTTCCCAGCGTAAGAGCGATAAGAGGATAAATAACTGTTACATCATGGCCCCGCTTTTGCAGGTGGTTTGCGTATTCGAAGACAACCCTGGTCCCACCTGACATACCGATGCCCGGCACTACAAATGTTATTTTCATAATCCGATACAGAATAGATAGCTATTCATGCGCATTAAATTTAAGAATACTAGAATGATACCAATTCCAGAAAGCTTACCTTAAGACCCTGGCCAATGCCCGCGGGTGCCTCAGATAGGTTGTTAAATAAGGATAATAACTTGAGTTCCAGCTCCAGCCGGTACCCCAGGAATTCAAGCATCCCGAACACTTTTTAACCATCCTGCGCACTTCGTTGGCCCTTTGGCTGTTCCAGACTTCTTCAGGCGACTTTTCTCTCACGTTGCCAATCTCTACATCCCAAAGGCTCAGACAGGGTGCAATGGCACCGTCACACTTTAGTACGCAGAATGTATCTATAGCAAAACATTGAAACTTTATAGGCTTGCCCTTTAACCATTTTAGCCACATCTCTTTTAGATTTAACCCGCCCAATATTTCGTAGTCCAGCGATTCTACCATCTGAATCAACTCATCTTTGCCGGACAACGTTTTCCCAACATTACCGTAGAAGGGAGCTTCGTTGTACCACTGGACAAAGGGCTCGATAGCAAACTTTTCCTGTAAATATGTCCTGACTTCCGGTAACATCGGCAAGGAAAGCGCTGAGAGCACGTAACCTACAGTTACATTAAGTTTGCCGGGGTTTTGCTCCTGTAATTTAAATAGCTCCGATAATAAACGTTCAGCCTTGTTGAAATTGCCCGGTACCCCCCTTATCTCATCGTGATTATTGCCGACGCCGTCCAGTGAAATGCCTACATCTATGCAGATATCATGATTGAGGGCAAATTTAACCAGGCTCAGCGCCCGGTCCGGGAGTAACCCGTTCGTGCTTAGCTGAAGTTTGGCATCAGGCAGTGCTTTGTGCTCAGCAAGGAAAACTTCTTCCAGATCCCCCCGGGTGGTTGGCTCCCCACCTGTATTTAAAATATACTCAATATTTTGAAAAAGAGGTGAACTTAATGTTTTCTCGATCTCCGCCGGTGTCAAGGGGTTTGCAGTGGGAGTATTCTGCCAGATATTACAGTGTTTGCAGCGAGAGTTACACCGATCAGTAATAGCAAAAAACAACCACCTGGGCTTCAGCGGCCTATTTACCGCCCTCGATATCAAATTTACTGGGGCAGTTACCAGTCTTTGTATGTTCTTGGCTATTTGCATATAAACCTTTTTTAGCTGCTTAAAACGTATAGGAACGAATGACCAACTCTGTAATATTATATGGCATTTACACCTAAATGACCTAGTAAATGTCCGTTATTAACCTCTACACCATGTTAATATCAGTTTTCCAACAGAAGATTTAGAACGGGAAAATCAACGGCTTTATCAATTTCTATCGGATCCAGGACTTGTTTCTCCTCATCGATTACTCGAATTTGGTACCCGTAC
The DNA here is from genome assembly GCA_003142375.1 of Dehalococcoidia bacterium. Classification (GTDB taxonomy): domain Bacteria; phylum Chloroflexota; class Dehalococcoidia; order GIF9; family UBA5629; genus UBA1162. The sequence goes on from PLME01000018.1 coordinate 17,752, forward strand.
TGTTGCAGGCTGGATAATAACTGTAATGGATCAGTTCCCAGATCTCTCAGCGCAGCCGGCCAAAATTCCAAGAATATTTTCAATTTATTGTTTCTTAAAATTTTGCCTGCCCCGCTCATTACCAGGCCTTCTCCTCCCTGGGTGTCAATTTTAAGTATGTCGATTTTAATGTTCTTAATGTTGTCCCTAAAATAATCGTCCAGGCTCACTGTTTCCGTATCTATAAAACCACCTTTTTGCAGGGTCTCATGTCTGGATACAGCCAGTACGCCATATTTAGAAAAAGATGCACTTCCACTCCAATCTTTCTCAAACCAAAATTGGGCTGTGCCCCGCTTATTAGATACTGCTGCCCGAACTGTAGTCACGTTGGTAAAATCATTAGCTTTGATATTTCGGCAGAGAAGCTCATAGTTGCCCGGTATGGGCTCAAAGGCATACACAAGCCCTCCACGGCCTACCGCCCTTGCCGCAAGCAAGGTGTAGTATCCTACATGAGCTCCAACATCCACTACGGTCATTCCCTCCTTCACGCATTGTTTAAATAGGGAGCTCTCGTATTTCTCCTCCCAGTCTCCGATTCTTATTAGCTTGGGAGTAATATCATTGTCGGCACCATTTACGTACATCTTGTTCCCTTTTATGTTCAGCAAAACAATTTCTCTGGGCCTGATGAATTTGTCATAAAAAAAATCATCTAGTTTGCCCATCCCGGGAATCTTACCTAACCCTATATAAGCAAAAATACCCCTGAACCATCGATAAAGTTTGAGGCGTAAAGATACGAGGCTTCTCATTTCTTGCTGCTCTCGGTTAATAATTTATCGCAAAATTCCGATAACATTGTACTTAATTCAATTTATATTAAATTTTTATGCCCAAAGATAGCTGGCCTTTATTCCTAATCAAGTTTCGATCATTAAATGTTAATTATACATGGCACTATTGTTGCTGCCGTTCGCCTATACCTGACAACATGTCCTTGATCAATATAATATCCTCCTTGCCGATTCCTCTCAGGATGTACAGCAAGAAAAAATAAAATAGCGCAGCTATCGGCAATATCAAGGCTAAGTTCATATCGTGCAACAACAATATTAAGATTCCCATCAATAAACCGGCTGCTATAATTTTTGCCGCAAAGATTAAATTCTTGCCGGATAATCCAAATTTAATTCCTGCAGCAAACGTTAAACATAACGCCACTGAGCATGCTTCGGTTGCGACGGTTGTAACACTTGCCCCGATCAACCCGTATTGTGGAATCAGTATCAAATTGGCGGCCACATTTAATACCAGGCAGATTCCGGCCACTACCGTAACCAGGGCTTGCCTGTTAAGTGAGTTGAACAAATTTCCGAAGGGCATACTGATAAAAATACACACTTCGGACCAGACCAAAATCTGCAGGGCAGTAATCGACTCCACATATTCTGAACCAAATACCAATGAAATGAATCGTGATGCGAGTATGGTCGTTCCTATTCCCAGAGGGATTGCCAGAATAGCCAGGTACTTCAGAGATTTTTCATGGACCATTTTCAGGCTATCCTGAGAGGTCATGAACAACTTTGACATAACAGGATAAATAGCTGCGATAACGGCAGCCGGAATAAAAGACAATATTAACACCATGCGGTACGAAGCATTGTACCAGCCTACCATGGCATCACCCTTCATAAGTGATAGCAAAATCGTACTTATCCAGTAGAACGATGTCACAAAAACCTGCGTTAGACCAAAGGGCAATACCCTTTTAAACGTAAGTTTCCAGAAATCCCGGTCCATTTCCAGCATATTCGGCACCCAGTTAACGGCGTATTTAAAAAACCGGCTTTTCATGACTATGCAGCTATATGTTAAGGTGACCACGGCTGCGCCAACGTAGATATAAGCGAAGATAACTATATCCAGGCCCAGACTTATGGCAATCACAATAGAGATAAGCATCAAAACTGAATTGAGGAGTTGTCCTATCGCCTGGAATTCCATCCTTTCATAAGCCTGGAAAGTTGAATAGAACAACTGAGTGAAGGCGCCGCAGATAACATAAACTCCCAACAGGTAAACAACCTGTATCGTCTGCCAGGGGTAGCCCATTAAATTTATGATTACAGCTATCAAACCATAGGCAAAGACAGCCAGAATAATTTTCATCAGACTGAAATTAGCCAGATATTTTTGAGCCAGATTTTTATCGCGGGCGACTTCCCTTGTTATCAGCAGTTGTAACCCGAAGTCGGCAAACACAGCAAAAATCCCGGTGAACGCAAGAGCGAAGGAAAGCACCCCAAATCCGGATGGCCCCAGATAGCGCGCAATATACGTCATGTAGAGAAAGGCCAACAGCAGATTTATGACTTGCGAAACCAGCAGGAAAATTGTGTTTTTAGCGATCCGTCGAACGGTACTCAATATCGTTATTACCCGATTGATGCTATATCTGTCTCAATATTGTCGGCCTGCATCCGCGTGAGGTTACAGTTCAAGTTTTTAACCTGGCTATATGGCCCTTCTCCACCAAATAATCCTTGAGCGCCTTTTTCCAATCCCTCATATCATCCATCCCCAGCAGCCGCAGATGATAATTATTGAGGACCGAGTACGAAGGCCTCCTGGCCCTCTGCGGATATTCAGAGGCCTTAATAGGTATTACGCTGGTTTTACTGCCGGCCAGTTTCAATATCTCACGGCTGAATTCGAACCAGGAGCATGTGCCGCTGTTGGTTACGTGAAATATTCCATAGTACCTGGTATCAATCAACTCACCGATTTTGTGCGCAAGGTCCTTGGCATAGGTAGGCGAAAATACCTGGTCGCAAACCACGTTCAACTTATCTTTCTGCTTCGCCAGTCTGATAATGGTTTCAATAAAATTTCCGCCCTTGCCACAGGAGCCGGCCCTTCCGAAAAGCGCTGAAGTCCTGACGATGAAATACCTGGGGCACAGGTGCTCCACAAACCTTTCGCCGGCCAGTTTGGACTTCCCATATGTGCTCAACGGGACCGGATTATCAAATTCGGTATAAGGAGTGTGCCGGTCTTCATCGCCACCGAACACGTAGTCGGTGCTGAGATGTACCATCACAGATCCAAGCTGCTGTGCAGCTACCGCCACATTGCGGGCGCCAAGGGCATTGACGTGAAAGGCCATATCCACATTGTCTTCGCAGTCATCTACCAGCACATATGCGGCCGTATTGATAATTACGTCCGGTTTGTGCCGCTTGCAGGCAGCCAGTACCGAATCGATATCGGTAATATCTATGTCCTTGTCCGTAAGGGGCACCAGCTCACGGTCTTTAAGCGCGATACAGAGGTCTGATCCAAGCTGGCCGTTTGATCCTATCAGAATTATTTTCATCTATTGAGGTACATTTTCTCGTAGTATTTTAAATATTCGCCGGCCCTGATGCGCTGCCACCAGCTTTCGTGCTCCCTGTACCAATCGACTGTCAGCTTCATAGCCTCATTAAAATCATGACGCGGTTTCCAGCCTAGCTCCTTGCGTATTTTTCTGTCATTCAGGCTATACCTTCGGTCATGGCCCGGCCTGTCTTTAACGAAATCTATCATATCCTGTTTTTGGCCCAGCAGCCTGAGCAATATATGCACGATATCAATGTTGGTTTTTTCACTGCTGCCGGCTATGTTATACACCTCACCCGGTTTCCCCTTTTCCAGCACCTCAAACAATGCCCGGCAGTGGTCCTCCACGTAGATCCAGTCACGCACGTTAAGCCCATCGCCATAGACCGGAACAGCTTTGCCCTCAAGAACATTACTGATTGCCAGGGGAATCAATTTCTCCGGAAATTGATAGGGACCGTAATTATTGGTGCAGCGCGTAATACTTACCGGGGTTTTAAATGTATTCCAGTATGCCAGACAGAGCAGATCTGCAGCAGCTTTGCTGGCCGAATAGGGGCTGCCCGGCGATAAATTGGAAAGCTCGCTAAAGCTGCCTTTGGTTATGGAGCCGTAAACTTCATCGGTCGACACATGGATGAATTTCTTGATTTTATATTTGTTGACGCCTTCCAACAGCACCATGGTGCCCTCGACATTGGTGCGCATGAAAGGGGAGGCGTCGAGTATGCTGCGGTCCACATGCGATTCTGCAGCGAAATTGATGATGGCATCCAGATGATTTTCCGCCAGCAAACTGTCCACAAGTTGCCTGTCGGCGATATCGCCACGAACAAAGCGATACCTCTTATCCCCCTGAATATCTTTGAGGTTTTCCAGGTTGCCGCAGTATGTAAGCTTATCGAAATTAACGACTTCCCACGGAGTTCTTTCTTGAAGGACCAGCCGTATGAAGTTGCTTCCGATAAACCCGGCGCCGCCGGTCACCAGTATTTTCATAGTGATCTACGTCCCGTCATTTGTAGGGAGGGAAAAGCCAGTCGAAGGGTCTGCCAACCCGGGGATCATTTTTATTACCGTTTATCTCTACCGGAATTACGTTGGGATCATTCCATCTGCGGCGTTCCTCGTCTGGCTCATTCACATCGTAAAGCCGGTTGGTAAAATATACAACCACGGAAAGCTCATCGCTGACATTGCGTGTGCCATGCCAGTACTGACCGGGTATCCTCACCAGCATCGGTCTGCTGCTGCTGTTGACGATTTCTACCAGTCCTTTAGTGTTGTCATCATAGGCACAGATTTTAAGGGCGCCCTTTATCACCATAAAATAGTCCACCTGCCCTCTCATATGCCGGTGCCAGGCCCGGACGATGCCGGGGTAGCTGTGGCTCAAATTGGCCTGGACAATTTTTTCATCTATTAAATCGGACCAGTCGGACCTCATTATTTCGGCGAAGAGGCCGCGTTCATCAGGTAATAAGTTGATCTCCTGTGACCTTATTCCTTCCAGCGCATAATTCTTAATCACGATAAATCCCTCTCCGTCATTATATAGAATATTAAAGCTCTACGATAGCGTCATCGCCCAGGAATAATTTCTTATTCCGGAAACTGCTCTCGTCGTAAATAACCTTGCACGCCCTGCCGATTATGCTATCTTCCAGCCGCTCGATCCTTTTAATATGGCACCCTTCCAGGATGACCGAATGCTCTATGGAAGAGTCTTCGACAACAGAGCGCGCCCCTATACTGGTAAAGGGACCAATAAATGAGTTTACTATGCGGCACCCCTCCGAAATCGACACGGGCCCGCGTACCCTGCTGTTGATGATCTCCGTGCCTTTTCTAATCTCAACCCGTCCGGCTACACGGCTTTTACTATCAATCTTGCCCTGTATTTCTCTTTTTAGCAGGTCGTCCAGCACCACCCGGTTGGCCTCCAGCATATCGTCCTTTTTGCCTGTATCCAGCCACCAGCCTTGCAGAATATAGCTCCCCACCTGCCTATTGGATTCGATCATTTTTTGGATGGCGTCCGTGATTTCGAGCTCTCCCCGCCATGACGGCTTCAAACTTTTAATGGCAGAGTGGATGTGCTTATTAAATAGATATACACCCACTATGGCCAGGTCGCTTTTGGGTTTCTTGGGTTTTTCTACGAGTTTGACCAATGCGCCATTGCGGTCGATCTCCGCTACGCCGAAAAGACGCGGGTCGGGGACAGATTTAAGCAGTATCAAGGAGTCAGAATCGTCGCTGCGAAACTGGTCGACAAACTTTTTAACGCCGCCCTGTATCAGGTTGTCGCCCAGAAACATTAAAAAGGGTGACGTGCCGAGAAATTCGCCCGCGGTGCTGACGGCATGAGCCAGCCCGAGCGGATCGGCCTGCATAATATAGGTGATCTTAACACCCCACTTCGACCCGTCTCCGGCAAACTCTTTTATCAGGTTGCCTGTCTCAGGCGCAATTATCATTCCAACGTCGGAAATACCTGCTTCCGCAATCTGGTCTATTACGTACGATAGTATGGGCTTATTGGCAACAGGCAGAAGCTGCTTGGGGATGGTTGTTGTAAGGGGTTTAAGCCTGGTACCTTTACCGCCGCTGAGTATTAAGGCCTTAATATTTTTTTTCATGCCCTTAAATTTTATACCAATGAGCCAAAGTCAACGAGCCGGAACATACAATTTGAGGAGTAACTCAGCTAGAATTATGTCAAAATTCCCCTCATACTTCAAATAGGCTGATATTACGCATACACCTTTTCCTGCCTTGAACCGTTATCCAAACAGTGTTGACTAATCAATCAAAATCTTGGCGATGAGATATTTGTAATATTAGCTTCACAGCATTTTGCTGTAGCGCGGTTCATGTAGGTACTAATTTATATTTGAGGCACGTTGGGCACTAGCATGATAACCCGGAATTCATTACAATTATTTAATTCGGTAAAATACCATACCCGCACAAGGAGCCTGTCAATGAACTCGCTTAAGGAACTGATAACAAAGGTAAAGAAAAATGATTTTACGCTGGGTGTGGTGGGTATGGGAAGAGTCGGATTACCCCTTGCCCTGGTTTTCGCCAATGCCGGTGTTAAAGTAATAGGCTTCGATCAAAACAAGAATTGTGTCAATAAAATAAAACACAGTATAGCCCCTTTTAGCGAGGCCGGCATGGAGGAGCTGCTGGGCAGCAAAAACTTTGAACCTGTTTTCTGCGGAAACTCCCTGGCCAAAATTAAAGCCTGCGATATATATATAGTTTGCGTAGGCACGCCTCTGACGGCAAGCTACCATATCGATTACGGGCAATTATTTTCGGCACTGGATATAATCCTTCAATCGCCTTTGAAGGGCAAGCTGGTGATCCTTAGATCTACAGTCCCTCCCGGCACACTCGAAGAGAGGGTGCTTCCCTTTATAGAAGCTAAGACCGGTTTAAAAGCGGGCGTTGATTTCGGAGCAGCTTCATGCCCTGAAAGGATGCTTGAAGGTCATGCCATCGAAGAAATCGTTAAACTGCCCGAAATTATCGGCGGATTCAACGCGATAAGCGGCGACATCGCTGTCGAGCTCTTTAAGAAAATCAACCATGGCAAAAAAATACTCAGGACAACCTCGAAATCGGCTGAGCTCTCCAAGCTGTATGCCAACATGTACAGGTATGTTAATTTCGCCCTGGCCAACGAGTTCGCCCTTCTGGCGGAAGATTTCGGGCAGGATGGCACCGAAATTATTAATATAGTTAACTATGAATACCCCCGCGGCGGCATACCCAGGCCTGGGCTGGTAGGCGGCCCCTGCCTTACTAAGGACGGCTATTTTCTGCTGTCGAACACGGCCTTTCCTGACTTGATACTGCTGGCGTCACGTCTGAACGAATTTATGCCCCAACATGTAGTAAACCGCCTGAGGCTTAAGATGGCCGAAAAAGGCAAGGTGTTCCATGCGCTAAAAGTTGGATTATTGGGTACAGCCTTCAAGGGAGGCAGCGATGATGAAAGGTACTCTCCTTCCGTTAAGATCGCTGAACTGCTGGAGAGTGAAAATGTTGTAGTCGTCCGGCATGATCCGCACGTAAAAGGCACCGAGTCTTTCCAGAAGGCAGTCAAAGATGCCGATGTTGTTATAGTGGCAACCAACCACCCGGAATTTGCCGATATTCTGCCCCGCATCCACAAGTTGCGCAAGAAGGGGAGCAACTGTATAATCTTCGACTGCTGGGATATGCTGGACAAGAAGACGGCAGAAAAATATGGCTTCGACTATATGAAGCTGGGCAGCAAATAGGCCGCCTACCTTTTAACCGGCTCTCGCGCCTGTCATTACTTCTGATATTCGAAAACCTTAACCTGCGGTGTGTTATTAGGCCCGGCTGTCACCTTCTGCTCCGATTCATGTATCAGCTTAAAATCTTTCACAGCCTCCAGAGGAACCGGGCTCTTGAACGGGTCTTCTCCCACGATCAAATGCGTACCAGGGATCTGTGTGGCCAGGAACGCTTCAGCTTCCCCATAAGTGTCAAATTTCTTGGTATCATTAATTAGATTATATTTATTTCCGTCTTTTGCAGTAATTTGCCTGAACCCAATTACATTAACTGCATCGGGCGTAACCGCCTTGCCGTCGAAATTATAAAGCCGGACTACCATGGTCTGGTAATACTGAGGATAAAACAGCAAGACTTGCGAATAATTATCCCCCTCCCCTTTCTGCAAAAATATATCATAGTAATCTTGGTAGGTTTTGCCGTACCATGCGGCGAGCGCAAAGAATTTACTGTCCCAGGAAGCTATCTCGTTGTCAATAATGACGTAGCGGATATTGACGCTTTTTATCGACTGCTCTGCGGCGGCTTCATCGGGCGCCATCAGGAATTTAGCTTCTCCCCTTGTTGCGGATGTACCCGGATTAGAGAATGGTATCCTCCTGCCGATGAGCGATACCCAGTATCCGTAGTCCCACCACGATAAAACGCCGTAAGCGTCATCCGGGTATACAAAGCCACCCGGCTCACCGGGAGCTTTATTTAAAGCGTAGTAGACATTGGCATCTCCCAGTGGCTCCGGGGTATTTTTCCTCATCCAGTCCAGTGAGGCATACCAGGCATCGGGCGGAGCGAAAAGAGGTCTGGAAGCCAGGTCGATTGCCGGTTTCTGCCCGCCCGGCAACGGCCCCAGATCAGGATAAATTAATACGAATACAACGGCTATTAAAGTAAAAGCCATCAGCGCCGGCCTGGTTTTCTTTTTCCGTTCAACCCGCGCCAGCTTGCTTCTGGAAGCTTTTGTCCTGGCTGATACTTGCTGGTCCTCCACTGCGACCTTTTCTCTGCCGAACCCGACCTTCTCAAGCAGCCACCAGGAAAAATAGCCTGCAAGTAAGGCTATATCTACGGCAAAATAGTAAGCAAACCGTCTCATAGCCAGCGCAGAAAGCATGACCAGGATAGCCCAGACAATCATGAGCAACCGCAGGGGTGTCGCCTTTTTAAATACCTGGTAAAGCAGCAGGCCCAGGCCTGCCAATCCAATTATCAGGGCCGTAGTATAGTTGCTGAAAATATTCAGCAATGTAAACTGCCCCTGCTGCAGCAATAAAGGCTGCATCTCCATGATAGTCGTGTCCGGAACCCAGACAAAAACTTTGGATAATGAGTCGAGCATGGTAAATAGCAACGGCCGATTTAAAATGTACAACCCCAGGGTGCCGAGTACAGCTAGCACCGCCAGCGTGACTATATAGTAAATCGTATTGATATTATGCTTGGTCATCCATTCGGCCAGCGCCACTAGAATCATGGTTAAAACTATTCCGCCTGCCAGCGAAAGCAAGGTAAAGAACAGTCCGCCCAGCGGCAAATAAACAATCAACGCTGACAGTAAAATTGCTATTCCTATAGCGCCTGTAGTCAGGGAACTGATCCCTCTGTTGTAGTCGATGATGATCTGTATAACCAGGAACACAAACAACACCAAAATAAATAAGGCAGCCCCGATCCAGGTCGCCATATAACAAGCCAGTGCGATTCCGGCTACTATACACATTACCAGGGGCTTAGTTATAGTCTTCCATCCATTCTCCCGGATGAATTTAACGTCTATACCCCCGCCAAACTTGAAAGCAAGCATGGTAAACAGCATGAAAAGTGTCGACCATAAAACCTCTGCGACATGGTGGTCGGTATAACCCAGCAGTGAACGGTTAAGGAACTCGCCGGGCATAACCGCCAGCAGGGCGGCTGCAATTAGTCCCGCCCACTTATTGGCTATGGCTTTGCCTATAAAAAAGGCTGCAATAATACTTATAACAGCCAAAAATGGAGGAACAAACACCGAAACTACATCTACCATATGCGGTGTCGGCCGGCCTAACCCGACCAGCCATGCAATGCCGCCCATCAGGTAGGCAAAGAATAAAGGCTCATGGTCCGTGCGGGCGCCGTCCGGGAAAACATAGTAGGGATCAAACTGCGTAACGTTGGGGAAATGCGCCCCAAGGTTTTCCACCAGTCGCATATAAAAATTACCATCAACACCGGTTATCTTAACCCAATCGTTTACGAATACCTGGTTATATGGAAGAATTACACGCAGCCATAGGGCAACGGCCACGATTACAATAAGAAGCAGCAAAGCTACGGTCCATGACGGTATCTTTTTCAACATTACTAAAACCTACCTTGCGGTAGATTATATCCTTGCCCTTCCGGCCATGGCAAGGAGATGCGTTTGCATATGAGTTGACTTTAATATTGCAACCGTATATTCTGTTACTCAATTGAATATTTAAAGCAAGGCGCCCGGGAGCAAACCCGGGCATAAATGGAAAGCAAACCGGTGTAATCCCGGTACAGTCCCGCCTGCTGTGAAAGTCAGAACGCCACCTTGCGAACAAAGGCTACCTCCGCGGAGTTAGGGGGTGGGATTTATTATTTAATAATGATCCCCCTGCTCACAGGAGCAGGGGTTTTTTGTTTATTTTTTTAAAATCAGGACATGTAATGATTAATTTCAAGAGCATACTTTTTACTACACTGGCCGGCTTATCGGTCCTGATAGCCGGCCTGGCCTGCATCGAGCCTATTCCCCCTGCCGACCTTTCCGACGATGCAGGGTCGGCCGTTAAAATCGATCAACCCGCCGTGCGCATTATTTCGCTGGCCCCCAGCAACACCGAGATCGTTTATGCACTTGGCCTGGAAGATCGGCTGGTAGGGGTCACCGACTACTGCGATTATCCGCCCGCTGCTAAAAACAAACCCAAAATAGGCGGATTCAGCACCGTGGATATGGAGAAAGTTGTTGCCCTGCAGCCGGACCTGGTACTTGCCACGGATATTCACAGTAAATCCGTGACGCCACTGCTGCAAAAGGTTGGCTTCAATGTGGTCACCCTTTATCCTAAAACATTAAATGGCTTAGTCAGGGACATCAACCTTGTTGGGAAGGTCACAGGCAGGGAAAATGCGGCCTCTGAACTGACAGCCGGGCTCAATAAACGTATCCAGGCCGTGGCATCTATGGCTACTCCATCGACTGCACGTCCTTTGCGCACACTTTTGCTTATATGGTACGACCCCCTGATGGTGGCGGCCGCCGGCACTTTGCCGGATGACATGATAAAGGTCGCGGGCGGCAAGAATATTGCATCAGATATGATGGGATATAGTTCCATCGGACTCGAGACCGTAATCAGCCGTGATCCTGAGGTTATAATAGTGCCCTCCGATATGGGCCAGCCGGATGACCCGCTGTGGAATTTCGTGGTCACGGATCCCCGCCTCAAGAACACGACGGCCGCAAGGAACAATGCTATCTATAAGATGGACGGAAACCTCGTTTTAAGGGCCGGGCCCCGCTGTATAACCGCCCTGGAGCAGATGTCGGCTTTCTATTATCCTGCAAAAGGGGTGAATAAGCAGCAGCCGGTGACAAATTGAACTCAGGATTTCAGGCGGATATGTAAATTTCAATGGAAAGCGTAATCGAGGCTGAATTCAAGCTGCACCAACGGAGGTTGCGCAATAACAAGTTTGTGCTCACCGGCGCCGCCCTCGTATTGCTGGTCATTGTTGTCGGCGCTATCGCTGTAGGCAGCCTGTACATACCTATTCCCGATATTTTAAAAATGACTCTGGCTAAAATATTTTCGTCGGGCGCCGAAGCTTCATACCCGGCCGGCCTGCAAACCATCCTGTTCGATATCCGTCTGCCACGTATCCTGATGGCAGGATTAGTAGGGGCTGCGCTGGCCGTCAGCGGGGCGGCCTACCAGGGCATGTTCCGCAACCCACTGGCTGATCCCTACCTGACCGGCATTTCCCAGGGCGCCGCACTGGGAGCTGTGGCCGGTTTTCTATTGCCTTTAGGTATCCCGGCCGCCCTGATACCGGTCCTGGCGTTTGCAGGAGCTCTGCTCTGCGTAATCGCCGTATATTCAATTGCCAGGACGGGCAAGACACTGCCCATGACCACGGTAATCCTGGGAGGGGTCGCCATCGGCGCATTTTTAGCATCGATCACCTCTTATCTCATCATTATTTCACAGGAACGCGTGCATGGCATCATTTTCTGGCTGCTCGGCAATTTCTCGCTGGCCGACTGGTGGAGCGTGGCTATTATGACGCCATATATACTGGCGGGAGTGGTTGCCATCCTGGTATTTGCCCGTCCCCTCAACATTATGCAGATGGACGAAGAGCAGGCACAGCAGCTTGGAATAAATGTCGAGAGGGTAAAATTAAT
>PLME01000012.1:0-72253 GCA_003142375.1 Dehalococcoidia bacterium
AAAGTCGAGGATAATGGAAGACGTGTGGTTCGGATTGGAGATGAGCAGGCACGGCGGGCGCACTCTGGCAGTTGACCTGTCGAAAACCATTACAACGGAGATGTACGGCAGCCTGGCGGTCATGACCGAAGGGTGCTTGAAATGGTTTTATTCGGTTGCCGCACTGTCACCTTTGGCCCTGGTCGGTTTTGTAGGCGCTGCCTATATATTCTTTTTAGCCCCTTTCTATTGGGCATACATAGGCCCGGTAGACTCCCTTATGACGTCCGGACAATTGACGGAACTTAGCATTATCCTGGCAGCCCAGGTGGTGATCCTTTTATTAATGAGAATTATAACGGATCAATATTTCAGGGGATCATCCATCTCCTTTATTTTTCACCCGCTGGGTGTAGCCTTCTTAATTTTTGCTGTAATCATCGGGGCTTCCCGACGTGCCGTGGGAGCCGGTGTATCCTGGAAAGACCGGGTCTATCAGGGCTTTACACACATAAAATAAGATTTTCACCCGATACCGTCACGATGCCATGTTTATAATCTCCCGGTTTGCTGTTACCATAAAAGCCTGAGGATTTGCCATGGATTTTAAGTTCAGCGAAAAAGAGGAGCAATTGCGCAGGGAAATCCGTGAATTTGCCGGACGTGAGATGGCGGGCCGGGACTTAATAACCGGCTTGGAAGAGGAGAGCCGTGACGAGGATTGGGAATTCGCCATGCAGATGTCAAAGAAGCTTTCACAGAGAGGCTGGCTGACCATGGCCTGGCCTAAGGAGTATGGGGGCAGAGGCGCTTCTTTTTTCGAGCAGCATGTCTATATGGATGAAGCCAGCTACTGGGGTATCCCCGGCACGACTATGGGAGTGAGCGGGATCGGTTGGGTGGGGCAGTCTTTGATGCTCTTTGGCAGCGATGAGCAGCGGAACAAATATATTCCGCCAATTGCCGCGGGCGAACCCGACGGCATATGGTGTACGGCTTACAGCGAGCCAAATGCGGGCTCCGATTTTGCCAATATCCAGACGCGCGCAGTCAGGGACGGCGATTATTACATTTTGAACGGACAGAAAATATGGACTAGCTGTGCCCACAGGGCGAGGTGGTGCTGGCTGGCGGTGAGAACGGACGCTAGTGTAAGTAAAAAGCAGCACGGTATCAGCCTGATCATTCTGGATATGAAAAGCCCGGGTATCACCATTAAACCGATTTACAACTACGCCGGTATTCATATATTCAATGAACTTTTTTTCGATAATGTCAGGGTGCCGGTAGCAAATCTCGTCGGTACGGAAAATAGGGGATGGTACCAACTTATGCAATCACTGGCCTTTGAGAGGCACAGCGTTGCACCGCAATTTTATGGCACGGCCAGACGAATACTTGAAAGCGTTATTAAGTATGCCCGCAGGACAAATTTACACGGAAAGCCGCTGGCGTGTGACCCACTGGTAAAGCACAAGCTGGCGGAAAGAGCAATTGAGCTGGAGACGCTAAAATTATTTGGCTACGAAATAACCTGGAAGCTGAGCAAGGGGCTGATTCCAATATATGAGGCGGCTCGCAATAAAGCTTACTGCGATTTCGTAATGCAGCGCCTGGCGACCACGGGAAGCGAAATAATTGGTGCGTACTCGCAGGTTGACATGCGTTCTAAATGGGCAAAGGTGGAGGGAAGTATCACACGTCTTTATATGATGTTCCCGGGAATCGCGATCGCTGCCGGTACGGACGAGATACAGAAAAATATTGTCGGCCAGTTCAAGATGGGATTGCCCAGGCCTTACTAGTTTGCTTAAGAGGTAAAAATGGATTTCGATCTTAATGAACAGCAACAGATGTTGAGAACCATGGCGAGGGACTTTTTGTCACGTGAATGTACTAGAACGCGTGTAAGGCAATTGGAGAAAGACAGCCGGGGTTACGATCCAGACATGCTGGCAAAAATGGCGGAATTGGGATGGTTGGGCCTGGTACTACCGGAGAAATATGGTGGAACGGGAGCCGGTCTATTGGACCTTGTTGTGCTACTGGAAGAAATGGGAAGGAACATTACACCGGGCCCATTCTTTCCGACTGTTGCGCTATGCGCCCTGCCCCTGATGAAGTTTGGGACGGAAGTGCAAAAAGCAGCATATGCGGCCGATATTGCCGGGGGCAAGAAAACATGGTCTCTGGCTTTAACAGAAGAGTCCGGTAGTTATGACGCAGCCGATATAAATTGCCGGGCTGATTATAACGGTACGCATTATTTAATTAGCGGAGAGAAATGGTTTGTACCGTTTGCACATACAGCGGATTTCTTGATAGTTATTTGCCGGACTGAGGAGGTAGGCAATCCCCAGCAAGATTTGACGTCATTTATCATAGACACGAAGTGCCGGGGCTTGAAGATTGAGCTGATACCTACGATAGCCGGGGACGGACAATGCAGAGTCAGGTTCAAGAACGCCAAGGCGGTCAAGCAGGATATACTGGGCGGAGTGGGTAAAGGCCGGAAGGTGTTCGATTTTATTATGCAGAGCGCCACTATTTTGAAGTGCGCTGAAGTGTCGGGCGCCTGCCAGGCTGTACTGGATATGACACTGGCTTATTCCAAGGAGAGGATTCAGTTCGATAAACCCATTGGTTCCTTTATGGCCATTCAGCATAAGCTTGTGGATATGCTCACTGAAGTGGAAGGACTGCAGTACCTGGTTTATTATGCCGCCTGGCTGCTGGTGTCGGGTCAGAAAGCAGCTATCCAAATATCAATGACCAAGGCCAAAGCAGCCGAAGTATACCAGCAGGTATGCATAGACGGTGTTAAGATACACGGCGCCATAGGATTTAGCATGGACCACGATATGGGCTGCTTTTTCAGGCGCATAAAATCAGCCGAATTCATGCTGGGAGGCAGAGACTGGCATCTCTTCAAAATCGCCGCTGGCATCGGTCTTTAATTGACCGGTCAATAAAAAATTAGCTACATCAGCAACATTTTATGTAGATATTCAGATACAATAATGTACGTATATGTAGTTGTGATTTACGATAAGATAGTGTAAAATCTGTCGCTGACGGATTGGCGACACCATTGAATACAGTTCCGGACAAAGGAGGAAAGATGGTAGGCATTAAGTCGTATGGGGCGCATATACCAAGATTTCGTTTGGATCGCAATGTAATGCAACTGGCGCTTTTATTTCTTGGTTTTGCCCCGTTGAGGGGCGAGAAGGCGGTAGCTAACTGGGATGAAGACAGCATAACCATGGCAGTTGCTGCAGCNNACATACGCCTTGAGGCAAAACGCCGGTATTGTGGCCGCAGCCCTGGACCTTAAGACTGATACCAGGACGGCAGATTTCACTGATTCTACGAAGTCAGGCACAGCTGCGCTTCTGGCCGCTGCCGACGCCATAGCTGCCGGATCGCTAAACAATTGCCTGGTCTCTGCAGCGGACTGCCGGGTCAGCAAGGTCGGCAGCAACGGCGACTACACCTACGGAGATGGTGCAGCGTCATTTTTGCTCTCTAAAGAAGATGTGATCGCAACTATCGAGGGAGCTTTCTCAACTACTCATGATTTTGTTGACCGCAGGCGCCTTGAGGGTGAACGCATGGAACATATGTGGGAGGAGCGCTTTATCCGTGATGCAGGTTATATGAAATTTATTCCAGAGGCTGTTAAAGGGCTCGTTGATAAATACAAATTAAATATCAAGGATTTTTCCAAGGTAATCTATGCCTGTTCTTTTGGCGGCGCTCATTCCACTCTCGCCAAGGTGATGGGGCTGGTGCCCGAGCAGGTGCAGGACCCGATGCTGAACAATGTCGGGGAAACCGGAGTGGCTCAGTCACTGATGATGCTGGCTGCAGCCTTGGAAGATGCCAAACCCGGAGATAAAATCATGGTGGTGAGCTTCGGACAGGGATGCGATGCCTTCTACCTGACCGTTACAGATAATATAACTAAAATGAAAGGCAAGAAGGGCATTAAAGGCAATCTGGCTAATAAAGCAGCACTGGGTAGTTATGAAAAGTACCTCGCTTTCCGTAAATTGATGCCTTCTGAGATTGGCATCAGGGGTGAGGAGACGCTCTATACGTCGTTTTCAATAGTCTCCAGAGACAACCGGGAGATATACGGTATGGTGGGAACGAAGTGTAAGAAATGCGGCACTCCGGCTTGGCCTGCTCAGAGAATCTGTCCGAACCCCGACTGCGGGGCGGTCGACCAGATTGAGCCTTACAGATTTGCGGATAAGAAGGCTATTATATTTACTTATACCAGCGACTTCCTGGCTCCCAGCATTGACCCGCCCTCTTCCTACGGGTTCATTGATTTCGTCGGCGGTGGCAGGACGGGAGTAGATTTTACAGACTGTGACCCAAACAGCCTCAAAGTAGGCCTGCCGGTCGAGTTAAGTTTCAGGATTAAATTTACGGATGAGAAACGGGCGGCTGTGAACTACGGCTGGAAAGGCATCCCAATCTTCTCGTAACCACAGGGAAAAACAAGGAGGACATGTAAATGGCCGAGGGAATTAAAGATAAAGTTGCCATAATCGGAATGGGCTGCACCAAATTCGGCGAGCGCTTTGACGCAAGTCCGCAGGACCTGATCGTGGAGGCGTTTGTTGAATGCCTGGCAGATGCGGGCTTGGAAAAGAAAGACATTCAGGCCGCATGGTGGGGTGTGCATATGCCAGATATCAGTGTTGGACGGGGTGCCACTATACTGGGGCACACTCTGAAGCTGCCTTTCATTCCCATAACCCGTGTTGAAAATTTCTGCGCTACCGGGTCCGAGGCTCTACGCGGCGCTGTATATGCGGTTGCATCCGGGGCTTACGATATTTGCCTGGCGCTGGGGATGGAGAAATTGAAAGATACCGGTTACGGTGGCCTGCCGGTGGCAGGGATGTTGGGTTATAAGATGCCTTTGGTCAATTTCAATTTGTCCGCGCCGGGCGGGTTTGCTATGTTGGCCACAAAATATTTTTCGCAATATAACCTCAGTCCTCAGGAAGGCAAGATGATGCTTGCCCGGATTTCCGCCAAGAGCCATAAGAATGGCGTCCTCTCTCCCAAGGCACATCTCCGTAAGGAAATTACTGTGGAACAAATCGTGAACGCTCCGATCATAGCCTGGCCGCTGGGGCTGTTCGACTGCTGTGGAGTGAGCGACGGCGCGGCTGCAGCTATAGTTTGCAGGGCTGATATGGCCAAGAAATTCAGGAAGGATCCAATATTCGTTAAATCCCTGCAGATCGCAGTTTCTTCGGGTGAAGAGATGCTTTACACCAATTGGGACGGCTCGCATGTTGAGCCTGCCTATCGCGCCGGCATAGCCGCATACAAGGAAGCAGGTATTAAGAACCCGCGTGAAGAAGTAAGCATGGCGNNAAGTCCACGACTGTTTTTCCATCACCGAAGCTGTTACGATGGAAGACATGCAGTTCAGCCCGAGGGGCAGGGTCAAAGAGGATATTGAGGCAGGCAGATTTAACCTGGATGGCGCTCAGCCTATTCAGCCTGATGGCGGTTTGAAATGTTTCGGGCATCCTATAGGGGCCAGCGGCCTAAGGATGATGTATGAGATGTACAAGCAACTGCAGGGTAAAGCCGATAAGAGGCAGTTAAAGGACCCGAAAATAGGGCTTACGCATAACATGGGTGGTTTCCCTTCCATGAACATAGTGAGCGTCTGCATCGTTGGAAAGTAAAAAACAGGGGAGGCGGTTTTATCATGGCCGTGTTTGTGGTTCCGGAAAGCTTGAAAATAATGGTCGGGCAGACCGAGGAACCCATTGTTTTCAAAGTTGAGGAGGGCGCTATACAAAGATATGCGCGGGCGGTTGGAGATGCTAATCCTTTATATAATGACGTTGAGTATGCCGCTCAAAGCAAGTGGGGGCGTTTGCTGGCTCCGCCGGCGTTCCCCGGCTGGCCTGTAAAATCCGACGGCTTTGACATGATCAAATTCGTTGAAAAGCTGATCAAAGCTGGAGCCCCTATGGGGCTGCTGGATGGCGGTGTAGATTATGAGTTTTTTTCTACGGTTGCCGCCGGCGATACCCTCGTAGCGGTTACTAAAATTGAGAGTATTGAAGGTCGTGAAACAAAGCTGGGTCCCACGATGATAACCACTGTGGAGACCACCTTCACCAACGAAAGAGGGGGCAAGGCATTCGTCATGCGGAATATGTTTCTGAATTTCTAAGACGCCCGGTCTTATATGCGGGAGGAATCATGGCAGAGCAGATATATTATGAGGATGTGGAAGTGGGGTGTGAAATAACTCCCCTGAAAAAGGTGGCAACCACCAGGATGCTGGTGCAATGGGCCGGTGCTTCCGGCGATTTTAACCCTCTGCACTATGAAGAAGATTTCGCAAAAAACCTTGGTGTTGGCCGTCCAATTGTTCACGGGGCGCTCAAGAGGGCATGGCTTGTGAACCTGATGACCAATTGGGTAGGTGAAGAGGGAAGGTTGAAGAGGTTGTCCTGCCGTTACCGTGGTATGGACTATCCACGCAAAATGAAGAATTTCGATGAACCGCAGGATGGCGAGACCTGGTGGTGCAAAGGCAAAGTAACCAGGAAATATATAGAAGGTGACGAGTTCCTGGCTGACTGTGAGATCTGGGTTGAGAACGGAAAGGGAGATAAAACTACACAGGGGACCGCTCTAGCGGTTCTACCTTCAAAACCTAAATAGCAGTCCTTTTTCGAGCGAATTCATAGCCGGTGAGCAATTGCCATCCGCTTTCGGCAGACATCCGGCTTGCCTGCGATTAAGAGAAATTTAGCAGATAATACATTATAATAGGCCGTGGAGTAAATATGATGTATAACATAGTCTGGGATGTGATTTTATCGGTCGTAATAAGCTATCTGCTGGGTTCCATACCTTCAGCCTACCTGGTTGGCCGTGGTTTTAAGGGCGTAGATATAAGGCAAATCGGCAGCCATAATATGGGGGCCATGAATGCCTTCTATGCGATTGGGTTCTGGCCTGGTATGCTGGTTCTGGCATGTGATGTCGGCAAAGGCATGCTGGCGCTCTACATTACATACTTGCTGTCTGTGTTTTTGTTCCCGCTTGAAGCCAGCTATGTTATCCCACTCGAAATGCTCTCAGGCGTAGCGGTGATTGCCGGCCATAACTTTACGGTTTTTCTCAAATTCAAGGGTGGTAAAGGGGGAGCCACGGCGATCGGGGTCCTGGCCTTTTTGGTGGCCTGGGTCAATTGGCTTGAGCTTGGTCCCGTCAAATTGCCGATACCATATGGATGGCTGATTTACCTGGCTTCATTTTTCGCGTTGATGGCCATTACCCGGTGGCCTACATTTGCTTACGGCGTATCATTTGCTACTTTCCCGCTGATGGCCTGGTATGTTTATAAGGATACGGGAATGACTATCTATTCCACATTCATCGCCCTTGTGCCCATATTAATGTATATACCACGTCTCAAACAGATACTCGGCAAGTCGGATGGTAGCGTTAAAAGGGCCCTTTTCAGGAAAAATCTGAAAGACAGGATGTAACAGGTAAATCAGGTTATTTAATCTGGAAAGGATGGCTCTGCCGTTCGAAGTCGGGCAGGTAGTAGTCGGAGGAATCCATTTCCTGCAGCCATCCATTTTCCAGGCCCAGCTTTTCCATCAGGGAAACAACCTGATGGTATTCGTCCCAAGAAATCCTGCGTGAAAGCATGGGTTCCCGGCCGGCCAGAAAAGAGGGATGATACTGCGCCATAACGCTGACCGCAATGTTCCTTGAGATATTATCAGTCAGCCATTTTAATGAATCCGCGCTGCCGGCTATGCCGTTAGGCAGGATCAAGTGGCGGACTATCAATCCCCTCTGAGCCACGCCTGAGGAGTCGGTGACCAGGTTGCCCACCTGCCTGTACATTTCAGTAATGGCCTGCCTGCTTTGCATCACGTAGTCCTTGCCCTGGGAGAATCTTACCGCCCACTCATCAGAAGAATACTTAATGTCGGGCAGGTAAATATCTACTATGCCGTCCAGTAATTTTAAGGTGGATATCGAGTCGTAAGCATTGGTGTTGTAAACGATAGGCAATCTCAGACCCATGCGGGCGGCATAAAGCACTGCCTCTACGATTTGGGGCACGTAATGCGTGGGAGAAACCAGGTTTATATTATGGCACTGAAGTTTCTCCTGAAGGTAGAGCATTATATCTGCCAGTCCCCCGGCGTTAAAATAGCTGTCTTTACGGTCTGTCGCCTGGCTGATCTGATGGTTCTGACAGTAAATACAGCGCATATTGCAGCCGCTGAAAAATATGGTCCCAGACCCTTTGGAACCCGACAGGACCGGTTCCTCTCCATGATGGTCGCAATAACTGGATATCCGGGCCAAATGGCCGGAGCGGCAAAATCCGCTGTCGCTTTCCAGCCGGTTTGCGTGGCATTTGCGTGGGCATATCTCGCACTCGGCCAGCAACCCCTTAAGGGTTGCGACGCGTTTTTCCAGCTCTCCCGATTTAAAGAGTGAGAGGTACGACGGCTCAAACATTTAAAGCCCTTTTACCAAAGTAGTATATGGTTGATAAAAGATTCAAGTCAAAACTTTTTAGAGAGGGAGCAGTGGTAAGCCGATTCAGATACTCAGGCGATGCCCTACGGGCCGGCAATGCCTAAGTGGACCGGCGGTTCTCATTGTTACTGTCCGTCGCCTCAATCTCGTTGCGAAAAAGGGCAACTACCTGCTCGGCGCTTGCCTTTACCTGTGATGTTGCCGACCCTCGCCAGGATACGCTTGCATCGCGAGCCTTCTGAAGCATTTCGTTGAAAGTTACCAGTTCATCGGCTGAAAAGCAGTTCTGGAATATTGCTCTTATTGAAGCTTGCCAGGCGGGCAGAATGTCGTTGATCAGTTGCTTTCCTTCGTTGGTCAGGGAGACAACTACCTGTCTCCGGTCACTTCTGGAGCGCCTGCGGCGTACCAATTTGCGCTCCTGTAGCTTGTCAATAAGCTGAACCATCGAATGCGGCTCACGCCTGGCTATGATTGCGAGCTGTGTTGCAGTCATGAGTGTATCCGCGAACAGAAGGATCCAGAGTACAAAGGCCTGTGATAGTGTAAGCTCCGCCGGCCTCATAATAGCTTCTTCAACCGCCGATTCATATTCCTCCCATGCCTGCACCAGATGGTAGGGCACAACAAGCGATTCCAGGATTACTGGCTGCTCCGAAGCGTGCTTGCCACGCTGTGAATTATTCATTTATTGCCACTCAGCATAATGGCATAGTTTACCATATTTCAGATAACTCTCAGCCTTCATATAAAATGCTATCATCATGACAGCTACATGTCAAAGCAGATTGAATCTATGTAGACAATATCTTTACAGACATGATATTATTGATATGCAGACTGAAAAGCCTTCGATTCAAGGGTTATTTTATAGTTACTTTAGTTTGTCAGGCCCAGGCCAGATTGTGAGCAACTTAATGGTTGAATGGAGAAGGAAACCTGTCACTGCTACAACGAACCGTGGAGGGGCGTTGATTCCAAATTCAATAATATGTATGATAGTGCGTGTTCGAACAGTGACAAAAATTTCTTTTAACGGGGGTGTGGCTAGATGACACAGTACATAATAGCTCACGATGTCGGCACCAGCGGTAACAAGGCAGTTTTGGTAGATGTGCAGGGTGGGGTACATGGCAAATGTCTGGCTCCATATGATATCAAGTATCCCAGGCCCGGCTGGGCGGAGCAGGAGCCCGAGGGTTACTGGAGGGCTGTTACCCAAACTACCAAACAACTTCTCTCGGATACGGGCGTATCACCCTCTGATGTAATTTGCATTGCCTACTCGACGCAGATGCTGGGCATTATTCCTATGGACGAGAAGACCGGCCCGCTGAGCGATGCCATTATATGGCTGGATTGCCGTGCGCCTGAAGAAGCCAGTTGGGTTATGAATAAATTCCTCGGCCCAACGGTTTTTGCCGCTATTGCCGGTGCACAAATAAACGGGAAGGACGGCATACCCAAGCTAGTCTGGCTGAAGAAAAACCAACCGGAAATATATGCCAGGATGAAGTGCTTCCTCGATGTAGACGGTTATCTGATATACCGCAGCACCGGCAGGATGGTTATGGACTGGAGCAACGCATCGGCCTTTGGTCTGGACCTGAAGAAGAAGACGTGGATGGATGCTATCTTTAAATATGTAGGGATCGATCCCGGCAAGCTGCCGGCCCTGGCCCGTTCTATTGATAAGGTGGGTGGCTTGACCAGGGAAGCGGCTCAGCAGCTTGGACTGCTGGAGGGCACACCGGTAATGGGTGGGTCCGGCGATGTTCCTTCCGCTGCTGTGGGCTCTGGTGCAGTCGGTGAGGGTGAAGGTCATATCAGTATGGGGACGTCAGCCTGGGTTGGAGTCGTGACTAAAAAGACGCCCACGGGGAAAAATGGCATAGCCGCCATACAATCGGCAGATCCTGAAAAAGCACTACTTTTGGCGCAAATGGAGCTGGCGGGGGGCTGCCTGAAATGGCTGGGAGACCAGGTATGCAAAATTGAAAAAGCCGACCCGGCAATATCCAATATATTCGGCTTCATGGATGAAAAGGTTTTGGAGGTCCCTGCAGGATCGGATTACCTTATATTTATGCCGTGGATGTACGGGGAAAGGTCTCCCATAGCCGATACATATATACGCTCCGGCTATCTTAACCTGACACCTGAACATACCCGCGAACATTTGCTGCGGGCGGTGTATGAGGGTGTGGCTTATAACCTCAGGTGGATCATAGAAAGGCTTGAAAAGGAATACAGTTTCCCACTGCCTACGCTCAGACTGATCGGCGGCGGAGCTCTGGGTCAGCCCTGGATGCAAATTCTGGCTGATGTAACCGGGAAGCGCATCGAGACCGTAAGGAATCCTCAAGAGGCTGGGGCTGTTGGAGTTGCTATGTCATCGGCGGTTGGGCTGGGGATATATAAGGATTTTGATTCCCTGAAACAGGTGGTTACAGTGGCTCATACCTATGATCCACAGGAAAAGAACAGCAGTGTCTACGATACGCTTTTTAGCTCTTATAAGGAACTATACGGCGATCTGCGGAAATTTTACACCAAGCTTAATAAGCAGCGGTGTGATGTTAATGTTTAATCAAGGAGGTTATCCTGATGAAAGCAGATGAGTTGTTAAGTCAACCGATCGCTCTTCCGGATGGCATAGACTACGATGAGTACATAATAGGTACTTATACAGTCACATACCCGGCCATCTTCCCCATGCCCAAACTGGCGCCTCTGCTTGCTGTTGAGCAGAGTACGGGAACATGGGTTGCAGTACCCGGTGAAACACCCGAGGTAAGGCGTCAGCATATAGCCAAGGTGATAGGTGTATACGAGTTGCCTGACTATGAGTTCTCTGTGCCCGGCGGCCTGCAGGAAAGGAACTGGATGATACAGATCGCCTTCCCTGAAGTCAATATAGGTTCTCAGATACCTATGATGCTTACTGCCGTTGTTGGCAATATCTCCATGGCAGGACAGATCAAACTAGTAGACATAAGATTCCCTAAAAAATATGTGGACGGGTTTAAGGGTCCAAAGTTCGGCATCGAAGGCATAAGAAAGCTGCTGGGTGTGAAGAAGAGGCCGCTGCTGAATAACATGGTTAAACCCTGCACAGGCTATCCGCTGGAAGTGGGTGCGGAATTGTTTAAACTCGCTGCCCTGGGCGGATGCGATATAGTGAAGGACGACGAGCTAATCGCTGATGCATCCTTCAATTCAATCCTAGGCCGGGTAAAGCGCTACATGGAGTTGGAGAAGCAGGTCTTCGAGGAGACCGGTGAGCATACGCTTTATACGGTAAATGTCTCGGACTCGGTGCCTAAAATATTTAAGAATGCCAAGCGGGCAGTGGAGTTGGGCGTTAACGCCATAATGGTAAATTACATTGCCGTGGGGCTGCCCGTTTTGCAGGCGCTAGCAGAGGATCCCGAGATAAATGTCCCTATCCTTGCCCATATGGATGTGGCCGGCGCGCTTTATATGTCGCCCTTCCACGGGATAAGCTCCCACCTGGTCCTCGGCAAATTGCCCAGGCTGGCAGGCGCAGACATAGTGGTTATACCTGCGCCTTACGGGAAAGCGCCTGTCATTACGGAGAAATTCGACGCCATGGCAAGGAACCTTACTTATCCGTTTTATAACATCAAGCCGACCTGGCCTATGGCATCCGGCGGGATAACCCCTTCCATGGTCCCCAAGGTCATGCAGGAGCTGGGCAACGACATCGTCATCGGCTCCGGCGGCGGTATTCATGCACATCCCGGTGGACCGGTAGCGGGCGGTAAGGCTTTCAGACAGTCCATCGAGGCAACTCTGAAGGGCATATCACTCGAAGAATATGCCAAGACGCATAAAGAGCTGGCGGCTTCAATCCAGGCATGGGCGGATCCCTTCAAGAAAGGCGTATAAATCATCCGTAGCCCCATCAAGTCAATAGAATCGGGCCCTTGACCAGGGCCCGATTTTTTGTTTTGTATTCGTCTGTATATTATTAAATGTATAGGCAATTTGGCGCCTGGGATTTATCAAAGCGGCAGGATAACGGCAGGCACTACATGACCGAGCTGATGCCGACTACCTGGGCAACACCTGAATACAGGGCATTGTGCCCTATGTCATTTGTCTGAAGCTTGAGCCTGCTTCAATTCCCTCAGTAGGAAGGCGAATATAAGAATGCCCAGAGTATCCGCCAGGATCATGGGTGCTGCGATTATATTTACAAGCTTCAATGAATTTTCGAAAGGACGGGCCATGAGGAGCAGAAGACCCATATCCGCTGCTTCCATAAGGAAGGCGAATAGCGTTGGTTTCCAGATGCCGATGTTACCTTTCCAGAGCATGAAAAGCAGGCCGCCGGCCAGGCCGCTGGTAACGGTGCCGATTGTGCAGGGCACCGCTGTAAAACCACCCATGAAATAACGGTGCACCCCGCCGATCAATCCTGCTCCAAGCCCCACCCATGGGCCTCCCAGGAGACCGGCAATCATTGGCCCCAGGTTCCTGATATTGGCAATAGCCCCCGATGTTTGGATGCCCGTATAAGTCCCATAAACGGCAAAAAGGCCGAAAATTACTGCCAGCACCACTTGATCAAGGATGCTCAGTTTTTTTGCCAGCATGCGGTTAAAAAACTTGATATGGAAGAGCAGAAAGAAAACCACCAGTAACAGGCTGGCCCTTTCAATGAGGGCCCACAAGATCCCGAAAATAGATGAGTCCATGATGTCTCCTTTCCCGGAACGGGCGTTTAATTAAGGGCTGACTTGGTCTACGGCGGATACATTTTACACCCACGCGGCGGTCACTTTCCATTGTCTGAAAAGGAAGGTGCAAATAAAATATTGCAGAAAGCGATTTACAAAACTGCGCAAAAAGCCCAAATAGCAACCGACAAATAGTTTATTGGCATCAAGCCCCAGGGTCTATCGGGCCGCACCGTAAAACAAAGATGCGGTATCCATTTGAGTGCAAATATGCTCGTTTATTAAAGTAAATCAGGTATACGGATTAGTTCACTACGCATTTTAGGGTACGCTTTTGGGTTGCACATTTCTGTAAAAAAATCACGTTCTAAACCGATGTATTGAATATCGGTGTATGGTTTACTTTAATCAAGGTGAAATAAATTCAGGTCGCAGAATTTCCTGCTTGCGCAGTAAAGATATCAAAACCGAATTATTCAAAATGACCGTGCCGGATCCCGGCCGGTTGCCTGGCGGAGGTAGGGCTCCCGCACCTGGTATTGATCACCTTAAAAATGCGTCGAAACCTTGAATATATTAATCAGGAGTACTTTGATGAAAGCGTCACATGCTGCCGTATTCTACGCGATCTTTTTTGCCGTGGTCCTGGTTGTGACAGGTGGGTTTGTATTTAAAAGAACCACGCAGGATGTCTCACCGTTATGGCTAACTCCCCAGCAAGCCAAGAACCTGATCGATAAGACATCCGACGTGGTTGTCATTGATCTGTCACGCCATTTCTACAATGACGGACATCTACCTGGCGCACTTAATTATCCGCGCTGCGCCTTACCTTACGTGCTCTCAAATCTCAATAAAAATAGGACATATATTGTCTATTGCCATTGGACCGGGGATCCGCTTGCCAGTGCCTATCATCTGAAAGAAGCGGGATTTAACAACGTCTACGCACTGGAAGGTAATTACGGCGCCTGGGCAGACGCCGGTTACCCGGTCGTGAATTGAGCTATTTAGTGAATTTCCCTCCTAGAGTAAAAGGCGTTGCGTATCCGGCACGCGGGATCGATGCCTTGGGAGAATGAGAAGTGTCAGAATATTCATGCGGTTTTGAAACCAGGGTATCCGAGTACGGTTTATCGGAATCACTGGCGGTCTCTGAAGTGCTTTGCCTGGTATGGCCGAGCCCGATCAACAGGCCGGTAAGATATATGCCCAGGAAGGTGCCGAGGAATGGGAATATGAACTTCAGGAAATGGATATGTGCAGCCGAGTCGACCTGGAGCCCGATCCAGAAAGCGCCGCCCATGCAACCTGGCATGATCACGAATATTACGATCGGGAACTTGACCAGGAACTCTATGATGCTGGTATTGGTATTTTGCAACTTTTTCAGCATTGCGACATCACCCAAATTAATATTCCAAAGGCAGCAATGAAAGAGGCAACTATGAAAGAACCTATGAGCACAGATACTAACCCAACTAGATATTCATTACCGTCCATGAATAGCCTCCTATCTATTATTTCCGCGGTTCCCGGGCCTGCCGTCTTCAAGCGCTGGTCTGGGACCGCCGGATTGCCTGGCCTTTACGCTTGGATAGTGTCCACAATAAGGTTTGAATACAATACTATAATCAATTCCTGTGCCGATATTTTATTAAAGTGCTTGGCAAACGTTTGTCTAAGACAGTTTGCTGTTGCTGGATTTACGACCTGGAGGGAATTCGATCCTGTAAATATTTCAGGCAGATATCCGGGTAGTTGGAGGCGAGGCCCTGCAGAAACCGTCGCCCCGGCTTTTTATCACCCGTCAAGACCAGGCACAGCATCGATGGAGATATGCCCAACTTGGCTGCCAGCTTGGCATTGGTCAGCTTCTCCTGTTGCATTATATTGTAAAGCTCGGTCTCTAATCTCATGTTTACTATATTAAACAATAAATTTACTAAAATCAATATGCAAATGGACATTTTTGACATGATTTTTAAAAAGTTTTACTATGGTAAACTGACAGACAGGGGAAAGGCGGTATAAATATATGTTACAAGATTTTGTAAAAGATACCCGTTTCAAGAGGGGCCTCTCTCAAGCGGAGCTGGCTAAGCTGGCTGACCTGTCACCTTCTTTTATATGCCGCATTGAGAAAGGCGATTACAAATCGGTTACGGTGGCTTCCCTGCAAAAATTATCCCGCGCCCTTAAGGTCAGCATGAACGACATGAGCAACCTCGTTCTAGATAGGAATCCTAAAGAGGATTTGCTAAAGAAAACGCCATATGAGATAATAAGTGAGCTTTCGCTTTCTTTGCCGGCGATCGTGCCGGTATATGCGGAAATAAATAGCAGGCAGATAATTGAATATGTTTTCGTGCCGAGGGAGTTGGCAGTAAACGGGGGGAAGGAGTTGAAGCTGGTTGGGATTAAGGCAGCGGAGTTGGAGTACGGCAATGTTGTCAATAAGGGTGACATAATTATTTGCGGCAAGGATGTGCCGGCCTCGCCAGGTGATCTCTGCCTGAGGATGGAAGGTGAGGAGATGGTGGTGGCTCCTTATAAAAAGAAAGACGATTACTTTGCGGTCATCATTCAGGTAGTCAGGGTCGTCAAAAAGCTCAACTAAATCCTAGGCCTTTCTATTAGCCTAGGTTCCCCGTTAATCCACAAAACTACCCGGCTAGATCTAATGTAAATCCATTACCGATTCGATTGCCGGTGGTAACTGTCTCTGAATCGTGATCGTTGAACCCAGGGCGGGCTTTACCTGCACCATAAAATAATTGTTGGCCGATATATTATCGACCATGGTATTTCCGGTGCCGAGGTCGCCAAGATTTATGGTTACCTCGAACTGCTCGCCGGTTTCCAGCAGATTATTGCCATTGCTGTACCCAAGGGCTTGCTTGGACCATTTTACATTGTTAATGTAAGTCTCGGCGGTGGTCAGGCTTATAACACATTTATTATGCGCGTTCAGTGTTCCATCACAATCCGTCATGTCAATAGGATTACCGGCAATAGCGTTCTTGACTGTAAAAATGATCTTATCAACCATTGTGTTATCCGCGCTGCCGGCCACGACGGAACCTGACAGCTCCAGGTTGCTCTTGGCCTCATTGAGGCCGGCATAAATGGTCTCCTTGCTTCTTTCAGCGGAAAAGAGGCCGGCACTTAGGATTGCGTAGCCGAAAACGGCGGCAACGGTAACAAATGCGATCAAAATAATTGCAGTCTCCAGCCCGGTCATACCGCTCTGTCTACGGTGCACATTAGATGTGGCACTGATCAATTTCTTAAACATCTCTATATTTCCCCTTCCGAGGTTTCCTAAATTATAGCTGCACGCTGCAGGCAGTACAGTACCCGGAGGTTCAATATAGGTGAGCCAAAAGTCTCTTTTTATGTGGATTAAAGGAGAATTAAGTGACAAAAGAAGAAGGGAGGAGGTATGAGGCAAGCATGAATGCGCTGCTGTGGTTTAATTGGGTTATACGAAGAGCCAAAAACTCAATAACGGTTGCTTCCTAATCACCGGGCCCCAGCGAGAGGAGCCCGATGACGGGTCGATTGAAGCAACCGTTATTGACGCAGGGAAAATTAATGCAGATCCATCACGGCTTCAATAGCCGGAGGTAGCTGCCTCTGAATGGTCATAGTGGACCCTATTGAAGGCTTAACCTGAATGTTAAACTGGTCATTGACCGTCAGGTTTTCACTCATCGTTTTTCCAACCCCGAGATCGTTGAGGTCGACGGTGATTTCGAACTGCTCGCCTGTCTCCATGAGGTTGTCGCTATCGGCCATGCCGATTGCCTCCTTGGTCCACTTGACGTTGTTGAAGTAATCATTCTTGGTCGTCAGACTGATGACGCATTTGTTTTGGCCATTGGTTGTGCCATCGCACTCGGTCAGGTCGATAGGGTTGCCGGCGACGGCATTCTTAAGTGTAAACAATATTTTCAAGAGCGATTGGGTGTTATTGTCTCCCATGCCTATTACGGATCCTGATAGCTCCATGTTGCTTTTGGCCTCGGCCAGCCCGGCGTAAACCGTTTCCTTGCCCCTTTCGGCGGAAAACAGGCCCGCGCTGAGGACGGCATAGCCAAAAACCGCAGCCACAGTTACAAAGGCAATAAGTATGATGGCGGTTTCCAACCCCGTCATGCCTCTTTCCTCCTTGTGCATGTTAGATAGAGTCTTCATAAATTTGTTGAACATTTTCCCTCCGTTTGCGTGTCGGGTTCCTTGAATAAATACCATAGCTTTTCCAATCGACTGTATTCAATTATATCTACATACACTCGATAATCAATGACCTATACGTCCTGACTGAACCCGTACTTTAGTCCCAGCGCAGATTGGAGTCAGGCCGCTTCTACGCATTTTGGCTTAATACTAAGCAGGCGAACATGCGCTTTTGTGCAAATGTAAATTAAGTCCCACGACGGATGGCATTGCATATCACGCATGTTAAATTAAAGGCGTAGAAAACAAAAAGGCAAAATCAATAAAGGAGGTAAAGACAATGGCTGCAATAGAGATTGAAAACAAGAAGGTCAATGGGGTTGAGGAACAGGTGAAGCTGAATTTCTGGGCAGGCAAGGTTACATGCTGGGACACATGCCATTGTCCCGACATGATAAAGGCGGAGTGCCCGGCAACAAAATACCAGTTTCTACCTTGCTGGGAGATTGAGGGAACCTACTGCAAACTTGATGACAGAGGGGCGACGGGGAAGGATACCCGCATTTGTGAAGTGTGCCAGGTATACAAGAAATACGGGGATGGGAAACCGATCAGAATGAAGCTGTTCGGCCGGGGCCTGGACACCATGCTGAAGGACCTGGAAAAGGTAGTGCGGTAACATTTAATAACAGAGAAAGTACTCACTGAATAAAAGGGCTGGAGTGACGCACCAGCCCTTTTTTTATGCTTGTGCGTCCGAAGTATTAAACGCCCATGCCTTTCAACTTTTCAGAAACCGTGTCCAGTGGGATAGAATGAATATATGCCGTTCGCCAGGTTTAATAAAGCGCTTGCGTTATTATTGGCTGCAGCTGTAGCAGTGGGTTGCTCTCCCAGGATTGCTTCATCAAGTATGTATCCGGCCATGTCCTGGGATCCCAGGAGCCTTATTACGGTCGATGATCCCGTAATTCGTACAACCTTAAAGGCGATTCTGTCCGATAACACCGACATTAGGACGGATTTCAGACGCGTGCAGGACTGGGAGGCCTCCCATATAGTTTATGATCGGAATGCGTACACTCACTGGCAATTGCCATCTGAGACCATTAGCAAAGGGGCCGGTGATTGCAAGGACTACTCTACCCTGTTGTGTTCTCTCTGGCGAGCATATGGTGTGCCCGCCTCCGACGTCTATGTGGCTATCGGGCAGAGCCCGGATGGCATTCTGCATGCGTTCCTGATCGAGAAATATTTAAACGGCAAGTGGCAGGTGATCGAGCCACAGATAGGTGGTTTTATCACCTCGGACTTGTTCGCAATAGATACTGCGCAGACATATGCCATAAACTATTTATTTAATGATAGGGAATATGGCAGTAATACGACCTGGATTTATCAGAAAATCCGGGGATTAAGCTCGGCCGCCTCACCCCAGTTGGCACAAGCTAAAAAGCCTCTGCCGGTTGTAAAGTCCTTTAGCGCCGACCCGCCTACTATTTATTTAGGGAAAAGCACCACGTTGAGCTGGGTTGTCGACGGCGCCGCCTATGTGGGGATAGATCAGGGTGTGGGAGGTGTCGATCCGACAGGCACTGTAGTTGTCTCGCCCAGGGATACAACCCTGTATAAACTGGTCGCATCCAATACCGGAGGTTCAGTT
This sequence comes from Dehalococcoidia bacterium, assembly GCA_003142375.1. Classification (GTDB taxonomy): domain Bacteria; phylum Chloroflexota; class Dehalococcoidia; order GIF9; family UBA5629; genus UBA1162. Next base: position 19,099 of record PLME01000012.1, read on the forward strand.
ACTGAAAACTTGAGTGTCAGGGTTATAAATTTTAATACCGCACGTAGTTCACAACCTGTACTGAGCATGCCGCAGGACGTAGAATTGCCATTTTCCATCGGCTTCGCCGGATGGCACAAAGAAGGCGAAACTGTCAATAATGTTAACGCAGGACAACCGGTAAGCGCTGTCATAAACCTCAAGGGAGGGAGCTCGGGTCAGTGCATTATGCGGATTTGGCGTTCAATAGACGCAGGCCACGATGAAATAGTGGCGCAGTGGGGATTCAAATACGATGGTATCGAAGGCTCCGGGCAAATTTCTTTCGCGCCGTCTTATGCGGCAGGTGAATCCGGCACGCAGGGATACTATGCTGACTTGATGAAAGATGGGGTGCAGGTGTGGGTGATGCCGAATGGCTATCCACCGCGGTTGACTGTTGCACCCAAGCCGGGATATGGAGCGCTTTCAGTTGGCTTCGTCGGTTGGCGTTCAGGGGTGGATGCTATATACACTTCTAAAAAAGGACAGGCGCTGGCTACAGCTATTACCCTTAGCGGCGGAGATAGCGGACAATACACGCTTAATGTGAGGAGGGATACGCAAGGCCTGTCGGATGAGGCCGTGCAGCAGCTTACCTTTTTTTATGATGGCACCAGCGCCGTCCAGGGACTGATTTTTGTGCCTCTCTATGCAACCGGGGAATCCAGCACACGCGGGTATTACCTGGACCTTTATAAGGACGGTAAGTTTATTTGGAGCTTGAGCGGCACTTACCCGCCGAGGTTGATTGTTACTAAATAAAACCCGAATTGGGACCTGAGCTATATGATTCAGTACCCCGATAAATCAGGGCACTGGCTGTAATAATGGGCCGGTTTATGAGGTCGGACAATGATTACCTGCTTTTTTGGATGCTTTCCAGGACGACCTCAAAGTACTCTACTTTCTCTTTTTTGAGTATATCTTCGATCTTTTTCTTAATATCCAGTGACTTGTTGGCCACTTTGCTTGGCTCCTCATCCGGAAGGGTAATACGTACGGCAATATGAACGTCATTCGGCCTTGCGTGTGTCATGTTGACTGACCTCCTTTCCTAGTATTGTGTTTATTTAATGGATCTCAAAGAAACTAAGTTTATCCAGCTTCTCAAAATTGTGGCGTGAATCGATCCAGCGAACGGTGCCCGACCGGCCGCGCATCTCGATAGATTCCGTAAAAGCCCCTCCTCCAAAATAGCGCACTCCTTTAAGCAATTCGCCGCTGCTTACACCGGTGGCAGCAAAAAATACGTCATCGCTGCTGATAAGGTCTTCAGTCTTGTAGATCCTGTCAACATCGACCCCCGCTGCCAGGCAGCTTTTTCTCTCACTATCGTCGCGGGGCCAGGCTTTAGCCTGGATGCCTCCACCGATGCACCGTATAGCTGCAGCCGAGAGTACACCTTCAGGTGTACCGCCGATGCCCATTAGCACATCGACCTCCCTATCCGGGAGGGCTGCCTCGATGCAGGCCGCCACATCGCCATCGGTAATCAATTTGATCCGGGCTCCCACTCTCCTGATTTCTTCCAGAAGTTCGTCATGGCGTGGCCTATCCAGGACGACCACCGTGACTTCAGAGATCCTCTTTTTCTTGGCATCTGCAATATTATTCAGGTTTTCCTCGACCGAGGCGTTAATATCAATGCGGTCTTTGGCCTCGGGTCCGGTGGCAATTTTTTTCATGTAATAGAATTGCCTGGGGAAATGCATGGTGCCCCTGGCTGAGAGCGCTACTACGGCAATGGCGCCGGGCAGGCCCCTGGCCACCAGCCTTGTTCCATCGACCGGGTCAACGGCGATATCAACCTTCAACTCGGAGCCGTCGCCTATATGCTCGCCAATGTACAGCATAGGGGCATGGTCCTTTTCCCCTTCACCGATGACTACGATTCCATCCATGCGTACGTAGCCCAGGGTATAGCGCATGGCCGTTACTGCAGCCTGGTCCACCAGGTTTTTATCCCCTCGGCCCAGGAAACGGGCTGCACCCAGTGCCGCCGCCTCGGTGACGCGCACTAGCTCCATAGCTATATTGCGCTCGATAGGTCGCTCAAAGTGATCGGCTATTATATCCATTGCTCAACCTCATCCCTGAAATAGTACAAGCGCTTTGACGTCAATCCTACCCGTGTGCTGACTAGATAACATTATTGCACCTCTATCTGAGTGATGCAAAGACCGATAGGAACTGAAAATGATTAGAATTGTGCGAATTAAAACTGGTCGGGGTGGTCGGATTTGAACCGACGACCACCTGAACCCCATTCAGGTGCGCTACCAGGCTGCGCTACACCCCGGTGTCTATAAGGCGAAAATATGTTATCATATTGGGCGATTGCGGGCAATGTGAGTTGCCTCAATTTTATTTTATTCACGAGAGGTTTCTGAATTGGCTGGAAAACATCGTAAAGAAAAAGTTGAAAGAGCCCCCACCAAGCACCAGATTTCGAAGTTTAAGAAGCAGGAAAGACTTTCACGCCTTATTATGATTGCTACCATAGCGGTTGTAATAGTTATTGCGGGGATTATTGCATATGGCATTTACAACGAACAGGTAATGCCGTACGAGAAAACCGTGATTAAGGTCAATGATGCATCCTTCAGCATGGACTATTACATTAAAACCATGGCATTTATGTCATCGAGCGTGACCACCGATATGATCAAATACTATACGGATGTTACTGCCACAGCTATAGAGCAGGCTGAGCTGATAAAGGAAAAGGCGCCCGCACTCGGCATAACTGCCAATGATGACGAAATAAGTAAAGAAATCGATCTGATGAAGACCACGCCCAATCAGGTTTCAAAGGATGTTGCTACTGCCAGGATTATGGCCAAGAAATATATGGACCAGCAGTGCTATCCCAACGTTCCCAAAACCGCGGAACAGGTTGAGGTTGAAGCTATGGCCCTGGAAGCCAAGAACCTGGCTCTGGACAGGCAGCAGAAATTGAATTCAGGAATAGGCGATAATTTTACCCAGTCGGCTACCATGCTCTCGCTCGATTCGGTAACTCAGGGTAAAGGCGGTTACCTGGGATGGATCGCCAAGGGTTATGAAAGCTTCGGGTTGGGAGACCTGCAAAATACGGTGTTGAAGGACGTAATCTTTACGCTTGACCCCAAGAAGGTCAGCGATCCCATATATGATCCCAATTTGAAGAAATCGTTTGGCTACTGGGTAGTCGAAGTATTGGAGAAGGACGATACAAAAGGAATCCATGCCCGGGCCATCCTGTTTTCTTTGAAAGAAGATGCCGACGCTGTAAGAACCCGGCTGCTAAACGGCGAGAGCTGGGATACACTGGCCAAGCAATATTCTCAGGATGACACCAGTAAGGATAACGGCGGCGACCTGGGTTGGATACAGCCGGGAGTAGCTACCAATAAAGGTTCCATTGAGCGCATAGTGACCACTCTGGAACCCAATAAGATAAGCGATGTTTTGCGTGATCCAACTATTGCTACCACAGGTGGCTACTGGCTGGTTGAAATTTTGAATAAACAGTCTGACCGGCCACTGGATGAAAGCCTCAGGGAATCTATTGCCTCGGACTGCCTCGGGACCTGGGTGCAGGGGCTTATGAAGGAAGCCAAGATTCAGAACCTTCTGGACCAGACCCAGAAAGACTTCGCCGTAGCCAAGGTTACCAAGGATAGGGGTAAATAGGCTTTGGTTAAAAAGCGGGCCATCAATATAGCTTTGCTGGGCATAGGCACGATCGGAAGCGGCGTGGCCCGGGTGCTCACGTCTAAAAAGAAAACGCTGGCACGCCAGGCCGGCAGCCCGCTGGCCCTTACGATGGTGGTTGACAAGGATATGGCAAGGCACGGTACCCTTGGTCTCGATCCTGAGATATTTGTTACCAGTTATAAAAAAGCTATTGACAGCGATGATATCGATATTGTTATCGAGTTGATTGGAGGCGAATATCCGGCCTACGACTATATAAAAGAAGCCCTGTCGAAAGGCAAACATGTAGTAACGGCCAACAAAGAGGTCATGGCCAAACACGGCACCGAGTTGCTCTCCATAGCTCAGCAGCATCACGCAGGACTACGTTTTGAAGCCAGTGTGGGGGGTGGTATACCACTCATCTCACCATTTCAGCGTGACCTGGTGGCCAATGACATACAGGCTATCTATGCCATCGTTAACGGCACGACCAACTATATACTCAGCAAGATGGCGCACGATAAGATCGATTTCGGCGTTGCCCTGAAACAGGCGCAGAAGCTGGGATATGCCGAGGCCAACCCGGCCAACGATATCGGGGGGCTGGATGCTGCCTATAAGCTTGCCATACTTACGTCGCTGGGCTTTGACATGGACGTAAATTTTGATGAAATATATTTCGAAGGAATAGCCAAACTGAAATCACGTGATTTCCGCTATGCTGCAGAGTTCGGCTACGCCATCAAGCTGCTGGCCATCGCCAAGCGTTCGAACAGCCTGGTGGAAGCCAGAGTGCACCCCGTGCTTATCCCGGCCGAATCGCTGCTGGCCAAGGTCGACGGTGTTTACAACGCAATTTATGTAAGCGGCGATCTTGTGGGCAACGTGCTTTTCTACGGGCAGGGCGCCGGACCCTCTGCTACTTCCAGCGCTGTTATTGCAGATGTCATAAATATAGCGCAGAATATTAACACGCGGCGTGATAACGCTCCCAGGTTTGTTCCGGAGAAAACTTCAGGGATCAAGCCTATGGCGGATATCGAGACCCGTTACTATTTCAGGATGAGTGTGCTGGACCAGGCTGGTGTTCTGGCGCAGATCTCAAGCATTATGGGCAGCCAATCCATAAGTATCTCCTCTGTCATGCAGCAGGAGTCGGACCCATCAAACCGGACGGCCGAGATCGTAATAATGACACACAAGGCCCGTGAGAGCGCGGTACAGAAAGCCATGAAGATGCTCAATAAACTGAAGGTAGTCAAAGAAATCAGCAATTTCATCAGGATAGAGGCTATTTAGTTATGATCAGAGGAGTTTTGCAGCGGCATAAGGAGTACCTGCCAATCACTTCTAAAACGCCCATGATCTCCCTGGGAGAGGGCGACACTCCGCTTGTAAAATCGGTAAATCTGGCCCGGGAATTAGGGGTTGGGGAACTATACTTTAAGCTGGAGGGCTGCAATCCCACGGGGTCGTTTAAGGACCGGGGCATGGTTATGGCCATGGCCAAAGCAATTGAAGATGGCAGTAAACAGGCTATCTGCGCTTCGACCGGTAATACCAGCGCTTCGGCTGCGGCCTACGGAGCGCGCTTCGGACTGAAGGTCATAATCCTGGTGCCGAAAGGCAAGATATCCGTAGGTAAAATGGCCCAGGCCATCGCCTATGGCGCTGAGATTATATCCATCGAGGGCAACTTCGACCAGGCACTAAAGGTCACCCGTATCCTGGCCGATAAATACCCCATCACACTTGTAAACTCTCTTAATCCCTTCCGTATCGAGGGACAGAAGACATCGTCTTTCGAGATAATTGATGATCTCGGCAGCGTGCCTGATTACCTTTTCATCCCCGTGGGCAACGCCGGCAACATAACCGCCTACTGGAAGGGTTTTAAGGAATGGAAGAGCAACGGTAAAGTCGATCGGACTCCTGTCATGATGGGTTTTCAGGCAGCCGGGGCTGCTCCCATCGTCAATAACATGATTGTCGAAAGTCCGCAGACCATAGCCACCGCTATTCGTATAGGCAACCCTGCAAGCTGGAAGAGCGCCGTGGCGGCCAGGGACGAATCGGGAGGCGTCATCGAAAGCGTTACCGACGATGAAATTCTGGCAGCCTATAAACTTATGGCATCTAAAGAAGGCGTGTTCGGAGAGCCGGCATCTGCGGCGCCCCTGGCGGGACTGATCAAGCTGATCAAACAGGGCAAAAGCTTCAAAGGAAAGAAGATAGTCTGCATAGTTACCGGCAACGGCCTCAAGGACCCGGATATCCCAACGAAGTACGTTGAACCCTTCCCTGAGCTGCCGGCTGATTTGGAAGTGATTGAGAAACACCTCGGCCTGAAGAAATAGATATCCGATTCGCATAGGAGGACCGCTATGTTGAAGGGTGTTGCGGAGAATGCAGGAGAATTCTATCAACACTATCCGCGGGCCGCTACTATTGTGACAGTTAACAGCAACGGCAGGAAGAATGCCATGGCCGTTGCCTGGCACTGCCCGGTATCTTTTAAACCGGCGCTTTACGGAATAGCGATAGCGCCGAAGCGCTACACTTACCAGATGATATCTGAGAGCCGGCAGTTCGCCATCAATTTCATGCCTTATGAGAAGGCTGAAAAGATCGCCGAGGTCGGGGGTAGCAGCGGAAGCTTCACGGATAAATTTACAGAGTTCAATCTGAGCGAAGACCATCCCACCAAGCTGGATGTGCCGATATTAAGGGACGCTTATGCTGCTTACGAATGCAAGGTTATCGACGATAGGCTTTTCGGCGACCATGCCTGGATAATCGGAGAGGTAGTGGCCGTGCACATGGCAAGGGACGTATTCAAGGAAAACGGCATACTCGACCTGAACCTGGTCCGGCCGGCGCTTTATCTTGGCGGTGAGACCTATTGTTCGGGAGATAGGGAAAGCATACAGGTTTATGATAGGGAGAAATACGGGAAACACTGATTCCGACAGTGGTAAGCAGTAGACATAATGTTAGACGCAGACAAAATTAAGAAAGCGGTACAGCAGATCATCGAGGCCATAGGGGATGATCCCAATCGGGAAGGCCTGGTGGATACGCCGCAGCGGTTGTCTGAAATGTACTCTGAGCTCTTCTCCGGCATCAGCATGGATGCAGGTGAAGTACTGTCGACGGGATTTTCAGCTGGCCATCACGAGATGGTGATCGTAAGGGACATACCATTTTATTCCATGTGCGAGCATCACTTTTTACCGTTCTATGGGGTGGTAGATATCGGCTATATACCCAACGCCAATGGGTGGGTAGTAGGAGTCAGCAAGCTGGCCAGGGTGGTTGAGATATTCTCGAGGCGGCTGCAGCTCCAGGAGAGGATGACCAAGCAGATTGCTGATGTGATTATGCAGTCATTAAAGCCGGATGGCGTGGGAGTAGTTATTCAGGCAGAGCACCTGTGTATGACGATGCGCGGGATAAAGAAGCCAGGCAGCAATGTGGTTACCTCCGCCATGCGTGGCATCTTTGAAAAACGGGCTGTAACGCGTGCTGAGTTCCTCTCACTGGTCCGGGGCAAATAGCTTTACTCCCAGGGTCAATCCTGGATGAGAACCATCTCGCCCTCTTTAAGGCCGGATACTATCTCCGTCGATGTCTTATTTTGCAGCCCGATGGTCACGCGCCTTTTTTCTGTGATGCCTTTATCTGGGTCTGCAACGACGGTTACGGTTAAATTGCCGGCCGGGCCCCTCAAAGCCCTGTTGGGCACTATCAGCACATTATTGCGCTCTCCCGTAATTATATCGGCGGTGGCGGTGAGGGTGCCTTTCAGCTCTAGTCCTTCCGTGGGGTCCAGGTAGATTTCCACGGGGAAGTCGACCGCGCCAGCTATGAGATTGCCAAAGGGAGATACGAAGGTTACTTTGCCCGTAACCTTGCGTCCAGGGAATGCATCGATGCTGATTACGGCTTGCTGGCCGACCTTGACGCCGGATATATCAACTTCGTCTACGGTGCCTATCATCTTGATGGTTTTGGTATCCACCAGATGGACGACCGGCTTGGATGAATAATCGAACTGCGAAAGCTGGTCATTAACTTTGACCGGTACATCCACTATTATCCCATCGAAGGGAGCCAGTATTTCGGTTTTAAGCAGATCCTGCTTGGCCTGATCGAGGTTGATCATGGCCGTTTCTATATTCAGGTTGTAAGCACGGAGGGTCTGGGGGCTGAGACCCGACCGGTAAACGGTCTCGCTCTCGTCTAGAATCATGTTACTCATAAGCAGGTCGTGCTCCGCCATGCGTAATTTTTCGGATACCTTAACCCGGTCCAGGTTATCATCATACAGCATGCTTTCTATTTCAGAGAGCGAGTCAAGCACCTGCCGGGAGATGGCCAGTGAAGTTGAGGTGTCGGGGTACGTATAGGCCCCGGGCAGACGAGAATTACTCTTCACAACGGTATGCATATCAGCGAGCTCAGAAGAGAGGGCATCTACGGCAGCGATGGCCGCCGTATACCCCCCTGATTCGAGAGAATTTTGTATCCCGTCCAGCTTCTCGATCCTGGCGTCCAGAAGTGCGATGATTTGTTTAAGTTCGGGGAAAGCCGGCATCGGTTGCTGTAAATCGTTGTACTGCGTCTGGATTGTATCCAGCTTGGGATCGGCATAAACCGATCTTGCAGCGGATAGATCGTATTTAGCCAGCGAAAGGTTGCTCGCAGCATCGTAAGACCTGTTTTCCGCAAGATATATCCCGGCCTGTTTGATTTCATCCTGTGCCTGTTCAAAGCGCATCAGCGCAGTAGCCAGACTGTAAAAAGTCGGGTAACGCCCCCCACAGCAGTTCTGCATTACATTGTTGATGGCCTGTTCCACCAGGTACTGTTTAGCTTTAACGGCCAGCACCTCCGATGTATCGTCGAGCGTGGCCAGCAGGGTTCCGGCCCTTACTGCGTCGCCTTTCTCCACGCGGATTTCCTTTACGGTACCCGGAAGGCCGAATTTTAAGTAGGCTTCGTTGGGCATATTGAGGTTACCATCGGAAGATATAGAGATCACGAGGTCGCCGCGTGTAACGGTAGACATCTGATCGGCTGCTATCTGTTTCTTCGATTGAGAACAGGATGCAGCGGTCATAACCAGCAGCAAGACCAGCAAAGCATCCGTTAGCCTTCTTTTAATCATATTAAGATGTACTGCAGAACAGTAATTTAATTAATCTTCGCGCGCGCGATCAACCACTACATGGAAAGTAAGAAATTATAGCTTTCCGGCGATTCCCAGGTAAGCAAAGTAGATAGCGAATACAACGATGGTGACCAGCGCCACTGCAGCTGCAAATATCACCACCCGGAAAACTTCGAATTTCCGGCCGAGAAAGCCGCCGAGTGCAAGTACAAGGCAGGATAAAAGCACAATAGCGAAGATATATGTCGCCGTTTTAGGATCCGGCATGGTAACCTCCTCTTAAGTTATTCATTATCGCGAAGAATTAATCAGTGAATCAATAAAAAGCAATGCTGCTATGATAACAATACAAATGACAATCAAGGTTATCCAGAAAATCGGCCTGCGCGTCATGCTGGTACTCACATCGGTCTGCATGATAATCACCCTGGGCGGGCTGGTATCCTGCCGCATGGGCTTGACCGGCGGAGGGCTGATCATTTGTGCTGTCTCCATGGCCTGCTCTATTTGCAAACTCCAGATAAATGCCGTGCCGCAGGTCGGGCAATTGGAGTAGCGGTTATTTATGGGGCTGCCGCAGACCGGGCAATTGTAAGAGAATCTTTGCTTGCAATTGGTGCAAACAGGTTCACCTAAGGCATTGAAATTACCGCAGACCGGGCATCGAAAGCTCTGGATCATGCTACAAACACAATAACATATTAGATATCAGCTCGCACGGGCAATAAAATAGTAGGCGGCATATACAGTAAAACAGACAACTGATATGAGCGCCAATACCCCCGCATACATGACCAGTTTACCCGGTGTAATCTTCTTGCCGACGAATGCACCCAGAGCAAGCATAACGCAGAAGCCCAAAATGGCGAGCAACGTCATAGCCAGGGATTGTGCACTAGGCATATAAACCTCCTGTCATAAAAATGACTGCTATACTTATTTTATTCTCCCATAATCTGAAGGATGATTTCACGCGATCGTGGCCTCACGTCGAAGTCCAGGATTACTATCTGCTGCCAGGTGCCGAGCGTCAGCCTTTTATGAACAAAAGGGACGGTAATCGATGGGCTAAGCAATGAAGCCCTAATGTGCGCATGGCCGTTGCCGTCGCCCCAGGCCTTGTTGTGTTCGTAGCTTATATTCGAAGGAACAATGCGCTCCCACATTTCCTTCATATCCGTCACCAGGCCGGGTTCGAACTCAATAGTACTTACACCGGCCGTGGAGCCGGGTATAAAAACGGTTACGGTACCGTCATTAACGCCGGAATTATTGACTTCCCTGGCGATTTCGGATGTAACGTTTAATATTTCGCCCTGCCCCTGTGTATCGATTTGAATCCTTTTGCAACTGACTGTCATATCCTGACCTCCTGCCATATTATATCGTTTATATCAAATACCGGTCCCTCTTTGCAGACTCGTTTCATGCCCTGCCTGGTGCGTATGCTGCATGAGTAGCAGGCGCCCACACCGCAGCCCATGCGGACTTCAAGTGAAACCTGGACAGGTTTCTTGACCGGCCAGCTATCCATATGCCTTTGCATTGTTTCATACATGGCCTCCGGGCCGCAAGCAAAAACCTGGTCGACCCCGGTCAGGTAACCCGGGATCAGATCAGCCACTGAGCCTTTCTTTCCATAGCTTCCGTCGTCGGTAGTAAAGACCGTATCCGCCCCTTTCGGCAGTCGCATTGACGGGTATAACCCCGACTTAGTGCGTGCGCCGATCAAAAGTGTAACACCTCTTCCGGAGGATAGCGCTGTCTCAGCAAGGAATTTCAAGGGCGCTATGCCGATACCGCCCGCCGCAATCAATATATTCTTTGAAGTTGAACTTATATCAAAGCCGTTCCCTAGAGGGCCGATCAGATCCAGTTCCTCGCCCTCTCTAAGCTCGCAGAGCTGTCGAACGCCACTTTTATACGCTTGCCCACTATCAATCGGCGGAGCTATCAGCAGGCTAATAATGTCGGCGCCCTCTACTGCGTGCACGCTGATTGGCCGCCGCAGGACCAGATTACGGCTACATTGTAGCATGAAGAACTGCCCCGGTTTGCTATCTAACGCCAGTCCCGGCGACTGGATATGCATGAGGAAAATGGCGGCCCCCTGGTAGCTCATCAGTACCTGATTGTACAAGACTCTACCTTTGATCTGCTTCAATTGTTTTAACCACTTCCTTTAATAAGTTAACCCAAATAGTCGGGTAAAGGTTTAACATTATACGTTCCTTTGCTGCGCGTCAATGCTCGCAATGCTGCTCGGGCCGTGTCCAGTGATGTAAAGCAGGGTATCCTTCTTTCAACTGCGGTCCGGCGTATATGGAAGCCGTCCTGCAAAGCCACGCGACCGCCAGTGATCGTGTTAACTATGCCTACTATCGTCCCGCCGTTGATAATATCGATGATATCCGGGCTGCCTTCGCTTAGCTTTTTCTCTATGGCTGTTACTTCCATGCCGTGGCTCTTAATCATGGCCGCAGTTCCTTCGGTGGCATACAAGTGATAGCCCTGCGAATAGAAGCCGGAAATGATCGGCAGGGCCTCATTTTTATTCTTATCGGCGATACTGAAAAGCAGGTTGCCTTTGGGGGGGAGGATCAGCCCGGCAGCCATGAGGGCTTTGGCCATTGCTGCTTCAAAGGTGTGATCTATGCCCATCACCTCACCCGTCGACTTCATTTCAGGGCCGAGGTAAGTATCAACCCCGATCAGCTTGGACATGGAGAAAACCGGAGCCTTGATGCCAACCAGCCTCTGTTTTCTATAAAGCCCGGTGCTGTACCCCTGCTCTTTTAAACTTATGCCCAGCATCACCTTGGTCGCCAGACGAACCATAGGAATGCCTGTTACCTTTGAGATGAAGGGGATGGTCCTGCTGGCACGGGGATTAACTTCAATAACATATACGGACGATTCTTCGTGATGCTCGCCGGGCATGATCACGAACTGAACATTCATCAGGCCCCTGACATTAAGCCCCAGCGCCATTCGGACTGTATAATCCACCAGCGTATCTACTTCCCTCGTGGTCAGGTTGAGTCCGGGGTATACAGCTATGGAATCGCCGCTATGCACACCGGCCCTCTCTATATGCTCCATGATTCCCGGTATGAGCACATCCGTGCCATCGCAGATAGCATCAACCTCCACCTCTTTGCCTTCGAAGTATTTATCGATCAGGACGGGATGCTTGCTGCCTAGGTCCAGAGCGCGGGTCATGTATTTGGTCAGCTCTTCATCGCTGGTCACTATCTCCATGGCCTGGCCGCCCAGCACATAGCTTGGCCTGACCAGCACGGGGTATTTAAGCATGGCGGCAGTGTTGAGCGCCTCTTTAACTGAGGTAATGCCGGCGCCCGGAGGCTGGGGAATGCCCAACCCGTTCAAAAAGCTCTCGAATCTGCGCCGGTCTTCGGCTATATCGATGGCTTCAGCGCTCGATCCTATAATGGAAAGTCCGTTCGAAGCCAGGGGCTCAGCCAGATTGATGGCCGTCTGACCTCCGAACTGTACTATGGCTGGGCAGCTAATGAAGCGGTTGCCCAGGGTCGATTCATTTTGAATTATATTTCTGACGCTCTCATCATCCAGCGCCTCGAAATAAAGCCGGTCGCTGGTATCGAAGTCGGTGGAAACGGTTTCTGGGTTGGAGTTGACCATGATGCTTTTATAACCAGCTTCCTGCAAAGCCCAAGCCGAATGAACGCTGCAGTAGTCGAACTCAATGCCCTGGCCGATGCGGATAGGCCCGCTGCCGATGACCAGTGCTTTCTTCGCATCCAGCGGCTCCGCTTCATTTTCTTCTTCATAGGTGCTGTAGAAATAGGGCGTTTCGGCATCGAACTCTGCGGCGCAGGTATCCACCATTTTGTAAACGGGGCGTAATTGCCACTCCTCCCTTTGGTCCCTTACCTGGTCCGGCAAGCGGTCCGCCAGTGTACCGACCTGCGAATCGGAGAAGCCCAGCCGCTTGGCTTCCCACAGCAGGTTCCGGCTGAGCGGCTCAGACAGCAGCCTCTTTTCCATATCCACGATATTCCTGGCTTTATAGATGAACCAGGGCTCTATGCCTGTGTGTACTGAGATATCCTCAACCGACTTGCCTCTTCTGAGTGCAGCCATGATGGCCCATAGCCGGAGGTCATTGGGATAAAGAGGGTATGAATCGAGTGTGCCATCCTTGCCCCAGCCGGCGTCTTCCCAGAGCAGCGACTTTTTACCGAATTCGAGCGAGCGTATGGCCTTCTGCAGCGCCGCTTCGAAGCAGCGGTCGATGGCCATCACCTCTCCGGTGGCTTTCATCTGAGTACCCAGGCTGCGGTCCCCGGTTATGAACTTATCGAACGGCCACCTGGGTATCTTGACCACACAATAGTCGAGGGCAGGTTCGAAGGCTGCCATGGTCTTGCCGGTCACCTTATTGGGGATCTCATCCAGCCGCTTGCCCGCCGCTATCTTGGCGGCAACCCTTGCTATGGGATAGCCGGTGGCTTTACTTGCCAGCGCTGAGCTGCGGCTGACACGTGGGTTAACTTCTATGACGTAATACTCGCTTTGTTTTGGGTTTAACTGGTCGGGCGCCCACTTGGAAGCCACCAGCGGGCTGGGGGTCAGTGCAAACTGGATATTACATCCGCCCTCTATGCCCAACGCCCGGATGATCTTGAGGCTGGCACTTCTCAACATCTGGTATTCCCTATCGGTCAATGTCTGGCTGGGAGCCACCACGATACTATCTCCCGTATGGATGCCCATGGGGTCTATATTTTCCATATTACAGATGGTGACGCAGTTGTTGGCTGCATCCCTCATGACTTCATATTCCAATTCTTTCCAGCCGAAAAGGCAGCGCTCAACCAGGACCTGGTGCGTCATGCTCGAGGCCAGGCCGTTGGTAACTATGCTTTTCAGCTCGTCCATGGTCCGTGCGATGCCGCCTCCCGTGCCCCCCAGCGTGAAAGAGGGCCGGATGATCAGCGGCAGGCCGATCTCCTTCGAGAATTTAACGGCTTCCTCAACTGAGTTAGCGGTGGTGCTCTTAGGGATAGGTTCGCCGATATCCTGTATGAGCTTTTTGAAGAGGGAACGCTCCTCAGCCTGCTTTATACTTTCCAGCGGTGTGCCGAGCATTCGCACATTGTACTTTTCCAGGATTCCGGCGTCGGCCAGCTCGACGGCCAGGTTGAGGCCGGTCTGACCTCCAAGGGTCGGCAGCAGCCCATCCGGCCTCTCGCTGGCAATGATCCTGCTGACCACATCGACAGTGAGCGGCTCGATATAGACGATGTCAGCTATACCCTGGTCCGTCATGATCGTGGCCGGGTTGGAATTTACCAGCACGGTGATGATGCCCTCTTCGCGTAGCGATTTGCAGGCCTGGGTGCCGGCATAGTCGAATTCGGCGGCCTGCCCGATTATGATGGGTCCCGATCCAATAACCAGGACCTTGGAAGGTTTAGTCATTTATTCTTATTTCCTTTCTTTTAACATATCCACGAACCGCTCAAACAGATAAACGTTATCCTGCGGCCCGGGCGACCCTTCGGAATGATACTGGATGGAGATGATCGGCAGCTTGTTGTGGCGCAGCCCTTCGACCGTGCCGTCGTTCAAGTTGATATGGCTTACTTCCAGTCCGCCTTTGAGCGTTTCCAGGGAGATGGCATAGCCGTGGTTCTGAGTTGTTATATGGATGCGTCCCGTTTCCAGGTCGCGCACGGGATGATTGGCCCCTCGATGGCCAAACTTTAATTTAAATGTGTCGGCGCCCAGCGCCCTGCCTATCAGTTGATGGCCAAGGCAGATGCCCATGACAGGGACTTTGCCCAGCAGCTCTTTAATATTCCCGATAATATCTCCCAGCAGGGCGGGATCACCCGGGCCCGGCGAAAGCACTATACCATCGGGCTTGAGTTTCAATATCTCTGACGGCGGCGTTGCGGCGGGCAGCACTGTGACCGAGCAGCCCAGCCCGGCTAGAATGCGGGCTATGTTATAGCGCAGCCCCGTGTCGACTATGGCAACCTTGTATTTAACGCTTTGGCCCTCCGTGTTGGCCCAGGCATATTTATGATCGGTAGATACCTCCCGAACAAAATCGGTTACCCCGTAGGTGGGGATCTTTTTAAGCTCGCGCATGCACTCCGCCACCGTGAGTTCGCTGGACAGCATGCCCATCATCACACCCAGCGACCGGATATGCCTGGTCAGGCTGCGCGTATCGATGCCGCTCAGGCCGGGTATGCCATTGGCTTTGAGATACTCATCCAGCGTGGTTTTCTTTTGCCAGTGGCTGGGTACCTCGCAAAATTCCCGGACTACAAAGCCCCTCACCTGTATCTTGCAGGACTCAAAATCCGTGTCGTTGATGCCGTAGTTACCGATCAGCGGGTAGGTGGGTACCACTATCTGTCCAGCGAACGACGGGTCCGTAAGCATTTCCTGGTAACCGGTCATGCTGGTGATGAATACGATCTCGCCGGGCGTCGTTGAGGCTGCTCCGAACGCCGTGCCCTCGTAAAATGTCCCGTCCTCGAGTACCAGGACGGCATTCTTTGAATTTGTCATTCGGATATCCTTACCGATTTATCTATGTAGGCGATCTCGCCCGCGTGAATTGTGGCGGCAACCGTGCCCTTGAATTGCTGGCCTATGAAGGGGGTGTTCTTGCCCTGCGACAGCATGTTGGCCTCATCCAGGGTCCATTCCCTCGATATATCCAGCAGCGCTACGTCGGCGCGTGATCCGGCTTTTAGAGTTCCCGTGATGTCGTATTCATGCTGCAGGACGGCCGCAGGCCCGCAAGTCAGCAGGGCTATTAAAGTATTTAATTTGATCTTTCCCGAATGAACCAGCATCATCAGGGCAGCAAAAGCGGTTTCGAATCCACTTATTCCGAAGGCCGCCAGTTCGAACTCGCAGAGCTTATCCTCGCTGGTATGCGGCGCATGGTCGGTGGAGACTGAGGTGATGGTACTATCGTTGATGCCCTTTATCAGTGCTTCGATATCGGATTCAGTCCTGAGAGGAGGGTTGACCTTGGCATTGGTATCGTATATCAGAGGAACACCCGGCTCTGCCGGAGAGGCGATTATGCGCTCCTCGGTGAGGGTGAGATGATGTGGCGTAGCATCGGCGCTGACTTTCACGCCCCTGGCCCTGGCCGCCCGGATAAGTTCCACTGAACCCCGGGTGCTTATATGGGTCAAGTGCAGAGTGGCGCCAGTCATCTCCGCCAGAGCTATATCGCGTGCCACCATGGATTCTTCGGCGGCTGCTGGGATTCCTTTTATACCCAGTCGGGCTGCTACCCATCCATCGTTAAGGTGCCCTCCCCGGGAGAGGTCGAGGTCTTCGCAGTGGTCGATTATGGGAATTTCCAGTCCGGCAGCGCAGCGCATTGCCAGCAGCATCAGTTGGGAGTTGCTGACCGGGCTGCCGTCGTCGCTGAAACCGGCGCATCCGGAGTCGGCCAGCTCCGACATATCGGTCAGCTCCTGGCCGGCCCTGCCCTTGGTAATGCAGCCGATCGGTAGAACTGTTATCAGGGGCGCCTGCGAGGCGGCTATTTTACGAACGAAATCGACGGTAGCCGCATTATCCAGCGGTGGGTTGGTATTGGGCATGCAGCATATGGTGGTGTATCCACCGCGGATAGCGGCTGCCGCTCCGCTGGCTATGGTCTCCTTCTCTTCGAAACCCGGCTCCCTGAGATGGCAGTGAAGGTCGATGAAGCCGGGGCAGGCCACCAACCCATCGGCCTGGATGGTAACCGCTGCGGAGACCTTTAAGTTTGCGCCCGATGATTTTATCAGCCCGTCCTCCATATAGATGTCCATTTTTCCATCGATGCCCTGCGAGGGAGAGATAACGCGGGCGTTTTTAATCAAGATAGACCTGGATGTCATTGGTTTTTCACTCCCGCCACCAGATAAAGAAGGGCCATGCGTATGGCCACCCCGTTAGTAACCTGCTGCTCGATGAGGGAACTGCCGCTGTAGGCTACATCGTGGCTGATCTCAATACCCTCGTTCATGGGTCCGGGATGCATCACTATGGCATGTGGCGCGGCTTTCTTCAGCCGCTCTGCGTTGACCTGGTACAGCCTGATATATTCGCGGATCGAGGATATGAACCCGCTCTGCTGCCGCTCTTTCTGCAGCCTGAGCGGCATGACTACGTCCGCCCCTTCCAGGGCATGGTCGAGGTTGTGTTCTATTGTGACATGGTCAAGCCCGCATTTATCCAGCATTTCAGGCATGCCCTGGGGTATAAAGGTCCTGGGTGCGCAGAGCACCACGTGAAGGCCGGTCGAGCGCATGCCCCAGATGTTGGACCTGGCAACCCGGCTGTGCAGGATGTCCCCGATGATCACCACCTTGCGGCCTTTCAGATCGCCCAGCTGTCTTTTAATCGTGTAGAGGTCAAGCAGACCCTGGGAGGGGTGCGCATGGCAGCCGTCGCCGGCATTGATGATTCTGGTCTGCAGGTGCCGAACGGCGATATAGGGCGCTCCTGAGCAGGGGTGCCGGATAATGATGGTATCGACTTCCAGCGCCTGCAAGGTGCGAAGGCTATCGATGAGAGATTCTCCTTTGACCACGCTGCTTCTGGCCGCGTCCAGGCTTACGGTATCGGCGCCCAGGTATTTAGCTGCCAGCTCGAACGAGGCACGGGTCCTGGTGCTTGGCTCGTAGAACATGATTGCGATGGTCTTGCCGCGCAGAGTGGGGACTTTTTTCACATCGCGGCCCAGGACTTCCACCATACCGTTGGCGATTTCAAAGACCAGCGTGATCTCCTCGGGTGAGAAATCGTCCAGGTCGAGGACGTTCCTGTGCTGCCATTGCCCTATGGAAAGGGGTGGCAAAGATTCCTGCCCGGCCGTGCTCAGCTTGGGTTCATTTAGGCTCACTATTCTCTCCATCCAACCTCCTGACCGCCACTTTATCGACGGCGTCCACTTCGCTGAGGAATACCTTGATCTCCTCATTATGGGCTGTAGGTATGTTTTTACCTACGAAATCGGCGCGAATCGGCAGTTCCCGGTGGCCACGGTCTATCAGAACTGCGAGCTGAATTGTCTGGGGCCTGCCCAGGTCCATGAGTGCGTCCAGTGCGGCGCGGATGCTCCTGCCTGTATAAAATACATCGTCAACCAGGATCACCTGTTTGTTGCTTATATCGAAAGGCAGGTAGGTTTGCTGGACGACGTGTTTGAAGCCCAGGGACGTGACGTCATCGCGGTAGAGTGTGATATCAAGGGAGCCGACAGGTATATCGACTTGCTCCATAGTGCGGATTATCTTGGCCAGGCGCTGGGCCAGGGGCACGCCGCG
Source organism: Dehalococcoidia bacterium (assembly GCA_003142375.1). Taxonomy (GTDB): domain Bacteria; phylum Chloroflexota; class Dehalococcoidia; order GIF9; family UBA5629; genus UBA1162. Next base: position 37,315 of record PLME01000012.1, read on the forward strand.
AGTTTTAATGCCTACAAATGCGATGCTTTTGGCGCCCTTATTGTGTTCCAGTATCTCATGGGCGATACGAACAAGGGCCCTTTCGATGTCGGAAGAATTAAGCAGTATCTTTTCAGCCATAAAAAAACCTCTCGCCGCGCTGGCAAGAGGTCATTTACAAGTGTAAACTTGATTTGCAGTCTGATGAATTTACTTCATCATTCCCTTGCCAGCCTCGCTGGGCTGACTTAAAGGTTTATTTTCTGAAAGTATACCATAGGCATCGGCGTTTAAGCAACATTCAGATTTAACAGAGTAAACGGTGCGGAGGTGTTTGATTATCGATTCGTTTCAGATAAAATAACAGGCGGTAGACGACGGCTATCAAATTGACATAATATTATACCTGGGAGGACGAATTGAAATTTGAAGTAAAGACAGGGGATATCAGCAAGATCAAATGCGACGCTATAGTCGTGAACCTGTTTGAAGGGGTAGCTAAACCGGGCGGCGCCGCCGCCGCCGTGGATGTTGCGTTGGGAGGTGCCATCAGCGGCTTGATAAAGACCGGGGAGTTCAAGGGTAAAGCCAGCGAAGTCCACGTATTGCATACCCTGGGGAAAATTCCTGCCAGGCTGGTAGCTGTCGCCGGGCTGGGAAAGAAAGAAGATTTTAAGGCCGATACCGTGCGTAATATTATGGCGGAGGCTATACGCGCTTTGGCCACGCACAACTGCGACTCTGCAGTTACCATATTACACGGGGCCGGCTCAGGCGGTTTATCCGCCGAGATGGCAGCCGAAGCCATTGCCGAGGGGAGCATGCTGGGCGCTTACAAATTTAAAAAACACTTCACTAAAAAAGATAACGGACATGATATTAATGACGTAATCCTGCTGGATAAAGACGCTTCGAATCTGAAATCCGTTAAAAAGGGAGCTGATACAGGCAGGATCATCGCCGAATCAACCATGCTGGCCCGCGATATGGTGAATGAGCCGGGCAATCATATGACACCCACTCACATGGCGGAGATAGCTAAGTNNTTATGGAACGCAAGCAGATGGAAAAAGAGGCCATGGGCGCTTTACTGGGTGTGGCCCAGGGCACCAGCCAACCTCCCAAGTTCATCGTTCTCAGCTACAGGGGCGACCCGGCATCCAAAGAAACGGTCGGCTTTGTCGGCAAGGGTTTGACCTTCGATTCTGGCGGCATCTCTTTGAAGCCACAGGAATTTATGTCGGATATGAAGGGAGATATGTCCGGCGGCGCTGCCGTCATTGCAGCCATCAGGGCGGTCGCCAAGCTCAGATTAAAGATAAATGTAAGTGCAGTCGTCCCGGCTACAGAAAACCTGCCGGGTGGACGGGCGCTCAAACCCGGGGACGTATTGAAAGCTTCTAATGGTAAGAGTATCGAGGTGGTCAATACGGATGCCGAGGGGCGGCTGATCCTTTCTGATGCTTTATCCTATGCTGTAAAAAAGGGCTTTTCACCTTTGATAGACCTGGCCACGCTGACGGGGGCCTGCCATGTGGCGCTGGGCGACCTCTATGCAGGGGTGTTCAGCAATAATCAGGCGCTGGCCGACAAAGTGGTTAAAGCGGGCAAGGAAGCCGGAGAAAACCTGTGGCAACTGCCCTTGCCGGAAGAGTATAAGGAGCTGAATAAGAGCGATATCGCCGATATAAAGAATTCCGGAGGCAGGTATGGCGGCGCTATCACGGCAGCCCTGTTCTTGCAGGAATTTGCCGGCGGCAAACCATGGCTGCATATGGATATTGCCGGGCCGTTCATGTCCGAAAAAGACAAGGGAGTGCTGGTCAAGGGGGCCACCGGTTTTGGCACCAGGACATTGATAAGGTTAGCTATAAATCTAAGTAAATAAGGGAGGAAAACGGTGAAGATCAAATGGCTGGGACATTCATGTTTCCTGCTTACATCGGATCAGGGCGTAAGGCTACTTATGGACCCGTTCCACGCCGATACCAGCTCCGGGCTGAAATATGCCGAGGTCAAGGAACCCGTCGACCTGGTTACGGTCAGTCATGATCATTTTGACCACAATAACACGGAGGCGCTACCCGGCAAGCCGGAGATATTAAAAAGACCTGTTGATAAAATAGTAAAGGACATATCCATCAGTGGGATACCTTCATATCATGACGAGAGCAAGGGCAGCCAACGGGGGCCCAATATCATCTTTTGTTTCGATGTAGACGGTATCAAAGTCTGCCATTTGGGCGACCTCGGCCACGATCTGGGCAAGGATGAGATAGGTAAAATGGGGCAGGTGGATGTCCTGCTTATTCCCATAGGAGAAGTTTTCACGATCGGTGTGGATGGTGCGGGCAATATCTGCGATAGGGTTAAGCCGCGTATGGTCATTCCCATGCATTACAAGACCGATCAGTGCGACTGGTTGAAATACGGGCTGGAGGATTTCATAAAGGGCAAGACTAAAGTTCGCAAGCTCAGCGCTAACGAAATAGAGGTAAAAAAGGAAACCCTGCCGCAGCAGATGGAAATTATCGCTTTAAAATATACGTGCTAATCCTGCTGATACATGTCCGGGGACAACTTCTCAAGGGCGATGCGCGCCGCCTCCGATTCAGCCACTTTCCTGGTCTTGCCTGAGCCAATGGCCAGCACTGTTTCCCCCAGTGAGACCGACACGCAGAATAGCTTATCGTGGTCGGGTCCGGTGGCCTCCAAAATCTCGTATCCCGGCAACGTCTTAAATTTAGCCTGCATATACTCTTGCAGGAGGGCTTTATAGTTGAGGACCGGCTTTCCCGCCTTGATGGCGAAAATATCTTTGGCGTAATTTGAGAACACGAATTCACGGGCCTTGCCTATTCCCCCATCGAGGAAGATGGCGGCGACCAGCGCCTCGAAGGTGTCGGCCAGGTTATTGCGCCTCTCTCTGCCCCCTGATGAGTCCTCCCCCTTTCCCAGTACCAGGTAATCACCCAGCTTGAGGGCGGCGGATTTTTCGGCCAGTTTTTCCTGTCTTACCAGCGATATGCGCAGCTCCGTCAGCTTGCCTTCCGGCAGATCCGGGAATTCCCTGTAAAGCAGCTCTGCGAATATCATGGTGAGCACCGCATCGCCCAGGAATTCCATGCGCTGGTTATCGTGTATGTCGGCGCCCGAATTTTCATTTATGTAGGAGGTATGGACAAAGGCCTGCTGCAGAAGGGAAGGATTATGGAAGGTTATCCCCAATGCCGATTGGATATCATCTACGTCAGACAAAGTACGGCCCTGATAGGATGGGTCCAACTCAGTTGAACTCATCTTTGGCTAGTGAGGTGATGATTACCGACGGGATCCCGAAGAAAGGGAAGGCTATGCAGGAACTAATGGCCCCCGCCAGGGCAAAGACCCAGATCCTCCTCTGAAGTGCATAGACGCCGCCGATGATTGAGACAATACCGATAAAAACCAAAACGAAAGGTACGGCGAACAACGTGGAGAACATATTCTCAACCCACTTAATCATAGCGGGTTGTATTATCTGGGGATTAAAGCGCAGGACCTCCTTGTTAACGGTGTCGAAAAACAATTTCAGCATGGCGAAGGCAATGCCGCTGACCATGCCGATGGCGCCTGCCATGATGTCGAGAATGCTGGCCATAATGGGTTTCCAGGTAAGTTTCATAGTATGCTCCCCAATTACGATGTGCGTCGTTTCTTCGGTTTTCACAATACCTATTTTACAGGAAGTGTCAACAAGATTGAAGGGAGTGGATAATTGTCCGGCATTTTCTTATATACAGCCGGTTGCCCTTAAATACGTGCCGATGATATAATCTCGACGCACTGGGGATTAGTCTAGCGGTAGGACAGCGGACTCTGAATCCGTGAGGCCAGGTTCGAATCCTGGATCCCCAGCCAGCTTCTTTATTTCGTTCAGCCCGTATCTTTACAGTGCCCGGCAATTGACGATAGAATTAGCCTGCCTTTAGTACATTATGCCCTGATAACGGAGGGAATTTACCATGAAATCGAAGCTTTTGCCGTCAATTCGCGTCGCCATCCAAATAATAGCGTGCCTATTTTTACTGGCATGCATGGGCGTAAATGCGGCCTGCCACCAGAACGATGTAGTGATGTACGAGGTGGTCGGAACTGCGACGGCGGTGGATATTCAGGTGACCGATCCCTCCGGCGGCACCGATAAGTACGAAGATCAAGGCCTGCCATGGAGATTTTCTTACGAGGGATTCGAAAACAACCAGGCCTATATTTATGCGCATAATAATACGGAAGACGGCGGTATTACCGTAAATATATACGTTAACGGCCAGCTTGTAAGGACAGCCACCAGTACCGGGCCCTATCAAACTGCTGTCACTTACTGGGATAAATAAGGGCCGGGTTGCTAAATAGCTTCGGCAGATACTGGCCGAGGGGACTGAGATTTCCCTTTTGCATACTGCTCATTGAGGCCTGGGTTATCAGCCGGTTCATCTCTGCAGTGGTGAGGTTGTGCGGTGTCGCCTGGTAGTCCAGGTAAGCGAAGAAATAGCGGCTCCAGAAAAAGGAAACAAAATCCATATCGGCCTTGGCGGCCAAGCTCACCACCATACCGATGAACCGGGCATCCAGCGGGCTCCAGAAGCTATAGTAATCCCGGTCCATGATCATCTCGGCGTTGCCCAAACTACTTCCCAACTCCTGGGGCAGGGTTTTATATAGCCAGCATTCGCTGACGGTTACGCGTTTCCCGTTTCCGGCAGCCGTTTGAGAGTAGCTCAAAGCCCGGTCGAGGTACACATCGTCGGTGCCCATCGGGTAGATGTGCAGGTCGATATAATCAAGGCCGGGCATATTGATGATGGAGTTCATATAGGCGGGGTTTTCCCAGGTGCCCGTGCCGGCGCCGACCAGGATGCCGTGCGAGCGGTCAATCCTATTGGCGGTTGAGTTGATAAAGCTGCTCCAGGCCTCGGGAGTTATTTGGAGTTTGGTCAATCCCTCATCTGTGACCGGCTCATTGGCAAGCGTGAGATAGTCGGGCTGTACCTGGCCGGCCACCAGTAGTAGCTGGTCTTCCAACCCCTGCAAAAAGGTTTGCGTCGTATACTTGGACCAGTCTACCTGGACGGGCGAGTAGGGCGTGCCTGAGAAAATAGCCCCTACTTCCACCAATACCTTTATATTGCGGCTGTGGCATTCAGCGATGATTTCTTTATAAAACTTGAGGAATTCGGACGAGCGCGGGAAATCCGGGCTGAGCAACGGGTACTTGATCGCCACCACCACGCCCTTGATGCCCATGGATTGAAAGCGGTCCAGCATCAGCCGGTTTAAGCTCATAACCTGGGGATTCAGGAGCCCTTCGCCCACGTTGCCGTTGGCATATAGCAGTTCGGCAGCGAAGACGGTTTTGTCCGCCGTGGCTCTCCCGCTCGACATTAAGTCGAGCTTTAACTGGAATTGGTCCATTTCGCTGGCCAGGCCGCTGTAAAGCTGCGCATATTCCTGCGGCACGGACGGCACTGTTTCGTTGGGGGGCACGGTCGTAGTTTGATTGTTTTGGCCTGTCGGGGGTAGGCTGGACTGCGCCGGCAGAGCAGAGGGTTGGCCTGCTCGCCGACAGCCCGGGGCCAGCATCCCCGTCAGGATTACCAATATGAGTAATATAAGCCAGCTTTTATTCATATTTCTCCCTACTCACAGGCCCGACTGGGGATATTATAAAACTTTGCTACGCAGGGTCTAAATAATGCTGAATTGTCGTTTCGAGGGGGCGTTGATATAATATTTAACGCTTCGTGTGGCGCATTCGTCTAGGGGTTTAGGACGCTGCCCTCTCAAGGCAGAGATCACCGGTTCGAATCCGGTATGCGCTACCAAAAACCTCCCGGCCTGTCAGACAACCTCGATGCCTTCTATTCGGAACTCGGTGCCCGAAATAAGAGTGTAATTTTTTGAGGAGCAATCGGGGCAAGCAATATCCTCGTCATACAGGCTGTCCCTCTCCACCTCGAATTCCCGGCCGCATGCACGGCAGCTAAAAACGATGGGATTGACTATGACAAGAATTTCAGCATCTTCCGCCACCGTACCCTTTCTGATAAAGTTGAAGTAGTATTGTAGCCATTCCCTTTGGACATCGCGCAGTGCACCCAGGCGCAGAACGATGGTTACTATCTTCTGCGAGTTGGTCTGGCAGGCATACTTCACCGCTGTATCCAGTATGTCCTGCGTCAAAGCAAGCTCATGCATAGTTGACAGCTACGTTTGTGTTACGAGATGGACTGCACCCGCCTGATCCTGTCGGCCTCCGCTTTTTCACGTCCCATCCTTTCCTGGTTATCGAAAAACTTATCATCCTGCGGGATCGTCAGCCGGTCATCGGGTTTTCTGTCAAGTATCAAAGCCCCGCTGGGGCAGGTTGTAACACACAGGCCGCAGCCAAAGCATCTGGCTGGATTATAAAGGGCTTTCTTATCCTTGACGGACATCGCCTTCATGGGGCAGCGTTCCGCACATTTTCCACAATCGATGCAGACCGTCTCATCCTTGACGCATTTATAATTGCTCCAGGTTTCGAACCCGGTGCCCTGCTCGATTTTAGCGCCGATCAATATGCCGCAGTGGCATCTGGCGCAATTGCAGAACCCTGAGCATTCCCTGGCATGCGCAGCCTGGACGAACATCCCTGCACTGTCGTCCTTGTACAGGATTTCCAGGGCTTGTCCGACAGTGAGGACGTGGGGATTTCCGATATTGGATTCCAGCATAAATTCCGCCATCCGGCCAAAAGCAATGCAGACGTTGATATTATCAGTGCAACTGCAGGGCCTTTTGGAGAAAAGGGCTACCTTTCTGCAGGCGCAGTCGTTAGCTACGATCAGCGTCTGTCTTTTTATGATGGCCTCGATATCATCCTCGGGCAGCAGATTTCCGTCCTTCACTGTATTGGGCCGAATAGGAACGATCCTGGCTATAGGGAGACGGTAATCCAGCAGTGTTTTCCCGAACCCGTCAATGTAAAACTGCCCCATGTTGGCGGCGTCATCCCGGTCAAACCAGTCAACGCGGAATTCCCACAGGCCATGGATGAAGGGTATGATGCGGTATCTCTTTTCGCTGCCGTCCCGTTCCCAGTACAGCAGGCCTTTCTTTGCCATCGATTCAAGCCGGTCCCCGGCTTCCTCAAGGCTGATCCCCATATGCTTTGCCACCTGCTGCGTGGATTGCAAGCCTGGTTTGAATTTGATGAAAAACTCGGCTTCCTTCTCGCTGAAGCTCTTTTTCAGGAAGACCATCTCAGAGCCCCTGGCGGTTTTGGGATAGCCCTTGGTCATGCCGTCCAGTTTCTGCCTTAGCCTTTCATATACATCTTCCATGGCAGTTCCTCATAGCCTGTTATCCTGCAATTTTAGGGGCAAAATGACGCTGACGCAAAGTTTAAGGCAGTGGGCGGTCAAATTTAGCAGCCGAGATAAGGGCTCTTTACAGGCCCATCATTTACTATTTTCGACCGCTTGCAACACCGTTTCTGAATGGTCGACGGCCATTGGACCTGTTAGGTAGCGGCCTGCCTGTCACAACCGGCGCAGGAGTCAAATAGTTGAAACCTTCCAGAGTGATGCGCTCCAGGGGTGCATTCAGCACATTCTCAATGTCACGTATCAGAGAAGCATCTTCATGCGTAACAAGAGTCAAGGCAATGCCCTTTTGTTCCACTCGACCCGTGCGGCCTATGCGATGTGTATAAGCATCAACGCTATCAGGCATATCGTAGTTGATTACGTGTGAAATGCTCAGGACATCGATGCCGCGGGCGGCAATGTCGGTCGCTACCAGGATTTTAACTGATCCGGAACGGAACGAATCCAGAGCGGCCTGGCGCCTGTTTTGGGCCAGGTCACCGTGTATTTGCGCTACGTGGAAGCCGGCCCTCTCCAACTGCATAGCAACGCGGTCTGCGCGGCGCTTGGTGCGTGTGAATACCAGCACGGAGTCGGTCTCATTACGTCTCAGGAATTCGATCAACAGCGAAGTTTTTAAATGCTGTTTGACCGGGTATACCGCGTGCGAGACGGTGTCGGCAGGCGCCGACTGACCGATCTGCACGGTGACCGGGTTGCGTAAAGTGTCCTTGACCAACCTGCGGATATCCGCCGGCATAGTGGCAGAGAAGAGCAGCGTCTGGCGCCGCTCCATCACGCATTTCAGGATGCTTTTTATATCGGGAAGGAACCCCATGTCGAACATGCGGTCGGCTTCGTCGATTACCAGTATGTCCAGGTGGGACAGGTCTATCGTGCCCTTCCAGATGTGGTCTAGTAATCGGCCCGGACAGGCTACAGCTATCTCTACGCCGCTGCGAAGCCTGCGTACCTGCTGGTCCATGCCGACGCCGCCATAGATGGCTATGCTTTTCAAGCCGGTTTTCTTTCCCAGTTCGTCGATTGCCTCGCAGGTTTGCTCGGCAAGCTCACGCGTGGGAGAAATGATAAGGGCTCCGATCTTGCCCCTGGGTAGCTGCAACAGGCGGTGCATGGCTGGAAGCAGGAAAACTGCCGTTTTGCCTGTCCCGGTTTGCGCTATGCCGATGATATCGCGGCCCTGCATAATCGGGGGGATGGCCTGCATCTGGATGGGTGTGGGCGTTGTGTAACCAGCCGCCTCTACGCCAGCCATGATGCTGGGATGGAGATTGAAATTTTGGAAACTCAAATGGATGACCTCTTAGTATTTAATTTAGCCAGGTTGGGCCATCCAAGAACTTGAGATAAATCTGAAGAGACTATACGAAGCTGGTGAATAACCTTAACTTGAACTATATACATATTATATATTACATAAGGCTATGTGTAAAGCTGGGACATATGTTAGCAGGCTGTCCGCACCGCACTTTTGGCCTTTCAATTCACGATCGTCATCAGTTGCCGGCTAATACGATATGAATTTGTGTAACGAGGTTTTCTACTGTATAGTTAAGAAGGTGGTTAAGTTTCGGTTATTGCTAACTGGATTACATTAACGCATTACCCCGCCTTAATTTATTCATGTTTCAGATGACCCCGACTCAAGCCATTAGTAAATAATTTGGAGGTCATCACATGGGTTTCACCGACAAAAATCTTACCTGCGCCGACTGCAGCAAAGAGTTCACGTTCACCGAGAACGATCAGGAGTTTTATGCGTCCAAAGGTTATACCAATGAGCCTAAGCGCTGTCCTGATTGCAGGCAGGCGAGGAAATCATCCCGCGGCGGCGGCAGCAGTGGCCGTCAGGGCTATGTGCGGCAGATGTATTCCACAGTATGCGCTCAGTGCGGCAAACAAGCCGAGATACCTTTCGAACCTCGAGCTGACAGGCCGGTCTATTGTAGCGATTGCTACAGTGCGATAAAACCGAAGATATAAAAAATCTTCTTCAACGACACAAGCAGGTTGTAGCCTGGAAATAACAAAATTTATCGGGTGTTAGCGAGATATTCATATTGACAATTAGCAAAGAGATCGGTCTTAAGAGCCCTTTCATTTCGACGCCGGGCCAGCAGTCATCAACAGGCCTTGATGTTGTACTGGATGTTTTCGACGAAAAGGAAGTAGATGAGTTCGCCCGCACGTCTTCCATCTGGGAAGACCTGGTGTCGATTGAGAATGGGTTAGAGGACCCGACGGCTTTACGGCCTGACATTAAACAGATTCTGCCGTCTGTCATAGCGGCTGAGGTAGCCGAATATTATGATGACCCGATACACTTGTATCTGCGTGAGATCGGAAAAGTGGCGCTTCTTAATGCCAAGGAAGAGCGCTCGCTGGCAGGCAAGGTTGAGGACGGCCGTTACCTGGAAAGACTGGAAAAGTTCTATAATGCCAATCCGGAACAGTATGACCGGGAGATCAGCGTAATCCTGGCCAGCCTGCGCAAGCTGGTTTCCGCCTACCCGATAGTTCTGGCTTTATACAAAAATCTGGGAATGAAGCCTGGAAGTAATTTCAAGCAAACGCTTCTCAAGCCGGAATTGAGGACTGCCATCGACGGCGTAGTAGAGATATCCTTTGTTGAGGCAATATGTGCAACCTGCGGAAAGACTTTCATGGAAGTCTGGCATGATATTGCCGATATATCCATATACAGCCGGCTGCTGCCACTGAAAATATATGACATTATCGGGAGCCGTACGTCATGGGCGCAAGTGGAGCAACTCCTCCAGGATCCGGTGAATGAAAAGTTGCTGGCGCAGTTGCAGTTGCTTAAAGACCAATTCATACAATTTTCCAACAGTGTAAAACGGGATGCGGATAAATCGTCCAGGCACCTTATCGAGGCCAATTTGAGGCTGGTGGTCAGTATTGCCAAGAAATACAGCCAGCAACATATGCCGATCCTCGATCTAATACAGGAAGGGAACATAGGACTGGTGCGGGCTGTCGATAAATTTGAATACAGGCGCGGTTTTAAATTCAGCACTTATGCTACCTGGTGGATACGGCAGGCCGTTACAAGGGCGCTTGCCGATCAATCACGCACTATCAGGATTCCCGTCCACATGGTGGAAAATATCAACAGGTTGTTGAGGACCCGCAGGCAGTTAAGCCAAGAGGGTGGCGGTGAGCCTAATATAGATGAGATTGCCCTGGCCATGGAACTTTCCGTGGAAAAGGTAACGGAAATCCTGAAATTGACCAGGACCCCCTTATCATTGGAGACGCCTGTCGGAGAGGAAGAAGACAGCCATCTGGGGGACTTTATAGAGGACAAGACAGGCATGGCTCCCAGCGAGGTGGCAACCATTGGGCTGCTACGCACCCAGATAAATGAATTGCTGGGTGAATTGACCGACAGGGAAAGAAGGGTAATATTATTGCGCTTTGGCCTGGAAGACGACCGGGCGAGGACGCTGGAGGAAGTGGGCCAGGAATTCAACGTGACAAGGGAACGTATCCGCCAGATCGAAGCCAAAGCCCTGCGTAAATTGCGTCATCCCAGCCGCAGCCGTAAGCTCAAAGACTATCTTGATTAAATAATCCGCGTGAATAAATAGCTAAATTCTTCACTGACCTTATTTACAATTTCATCAGTCTGCTCAAGCATGATATTATTACGTGGAAATCCTGTTACCTATATCCAAAATAACGATCAAACTGGAAAAGATTATATGGAAATGGAAAAGCAGGCCAGGCAGCGCTATTCAAGGCAGGTGATGTTCCACGGCATCGGCGAAAAAGGCCAGGAAAAGTTGGAACGCAGCAGCATAGTGATAGTGGGGTGTGGGGCACTGGGCAGCAATGCGGCCAACCTGCTGGTAAGGGCGGGAGTGGGCAAAGTCAGGATTGTCGATAGGGACTTCGTAGAGTATCACAACCTGCAGCGGCAGGTGCTTTTCGACGAAAACGACGTTAAAGAACAACTGCCTAAAGCCATAGCCGCCAAACGGCGGCTGAATGCGATTAATTCCCTTATTGAAGTCGAAGCCATAGTGGCCGATATCAATGTGAGCAACATGGAAAGGTTTTGCTCAGGCGTGGATGTCATCCTGGACGGCCTGGACAATCTTGAAACCCGCTATCTGGTCAACGACGCTGCCCTTAAACTGGGGATTCCCTATGTCTACGGGGGAGCTATTTCATCATTCGGAATGACTATGACCATAATACCCGGCCGGACTCCCTGCTTCAGGTGCGTTTTCCCCGACATGCTTCCCGGTGGGGCCATGCCTACCTGCGAGACTGATGGCGTGCTGGGCACGGCGGCCGCAGCTATCAGCTCGTTTGAAGCTACGGAAGCCATTAAAATCATGGTCGGCAGCGACAAATTGAATAAGGACCTGATCAGCCTCGATATTTGGGATGGGTCTTTCCAGCGCCTGCCCATAACACGCAAGGAAGGCTGTCCGGCCTGCAACGGCAACTATGAATTCCTTAAGAATAAAAAGACACTACTAAAATCGTCGCTCTGCGGTCAGAGCCGTGCCGTACAAATAGTGGATACTGCCTCCGGGGAAATCGTGTTCAAGCAGCTTGCCGCCCGCCTGACGGATGTCCAAAACCTGACACACAATGAATACATGCTGAGTTTTGATGCCGATAATTGTCATATCACGGTATTTCAGGACGGGCGTGCGATTATCCGCAATACGCTGGATGAGAAACAGGCTGAAAAACTCTATTACCGCTATGTTCGAGGGCATTAACCTAAGTTTGTAGGCAAAATAGCCCTTTGCTATACTACGTGCGATACAAACGCATTCATCCAAAATCGTTTAAGGAGAGGCACGGGTTTGTTTTTGAATCTTCTGCGTGATTTCGGACTGACCTTCGTCCCGCTGTTCGTGGCCATGGATTCCATCAGCGTTATCCCCATCCTGCTTACGCTTACGCAGGAAATGACCGATAAACAACGGGGAGGAGTGATACGCAACGGGCTTATCACCGCCCTGGCCCTGGGGCTGGTGTTTATTGCCATAGGGAAAGGCATCTTCATCTTTATGGGGATAACTGTGAACGATTTCCTCATAGCGGGCGGGCTGATCCTCTTCCTGCTGGGCGCCAAGGAACTGGTGGTCGGCAAGATGTTCGAGGCGCAGGCCTCGATGGGAGATAACGTGGTCGGAGTCGTGCCCCTGGGTACGCCGCTGGTAGTCGGCCCGGCCGTGCTAACCACTCTGCTGATACTCAACGACCAGTACAATATCTTAATCGTAACGTTCTCGTTCATCGTGAACCTGCTTATATCCTGGCTGTTCTTCGCCCAGGCCAACCGGTTGGTTAAAATACTGGGGCGAGGTGGGGTGCTGGCGGTATCCAAAATATTCGCGCTGCTATTAGCCGCTATCGCCATCAGCATGATCCACCGCGGCATCGCTAATTTCCCGGTGAAATAGCAGCTATTATTGAGTTTCGGAGGTTAAATTATGTGGCTGTGTACTAACTGCAGGCACCTTGAAATGGCCGAGGCGAAACCCGAGCATTGCCCGGTATGCGGCGCCCCCGCCGATCAGATGGAACTTTACCAAAATACCAAGATAAAAGGCACTAAGACCCTAAAAAATTTGCAGGAGGGCTTTGCGGGCGAATCAAAGGCCAATGTAAGGGACCTGGCCTTCGCTTTAAAGGCCGACCAGGAGGGTTTACCTGCTATCGGTGGACTATTCAGGGCGGTAGCGCAATCCGAGGCCATACACGCCTCCCGCCACCTACAGCTGCTGGGAGTCATAGCGGACACGCAGGAGAACCTGCAGGCCGCATTTGAACGTGAAAACTATGCCAAAGATGCCTATCCGGACTTTATCAAGGATGCCAATGAAGAGGGAAACGCGGCTGTAGCCAAGGTGTTCGAGTTTCACCGAGACGTGGAGCGAGGGCATGCCAAGCTGTATGAAAAGGCGCTGGACCGCATCATGGACCCGCAAGGCGTGGAGTATTACGTCTGCAACGTCTGTGGCTATGTGGCAGTTGGTTCTGCGCCTGACGAATGCCCCATCTGCGGCGCCAAGAAAGAAGCGTTCAAACTGGTGGTCTGATTGCGCACGCTATACTAGCGGCGCAATTTGGAATACATATTTTCCAGGTCTTCCAGCCACAGGGCAGGCTCGGCATCGGAAGGCATCCTCCAGTCGCCCCTGGGCGACAGGCTGACCGAACCCACCTTCGGCCCCTCGGGCAGGCATGTCCGCTTGAACTGGTTGGAGAAGAACCTCTTGATGAAATTCATCAGCCAGCGGTGGATATCTTCCAGCGTATAATGCCCCTCGAACAGTTTCTGCTTGCGGGCTTCATTGGCCAGGAAAAGTATCTTGCCTGGACGTGTGCCCAGCCTGACCAGCGGATAGAGGAAGAAATCGGCCAGTTCAACGGGGCCAATAACGTCTTCGCTCATCTGGCTGATCTTGCCTTTAACGGGCCTTTTTAGCTCCGGAGAGATGGGGGTATCCAGCACATCGTACAGCACCTTCTGGGCCGGCGTGCCCGACAGCTCCTCGTCCGCCACCCAGCGTATCAGGTAGCGCACCAGCGTCTTGGGCACCGATACGTTTATATGGTAGTGCGACATGTGGTCGCCGGAGAAAGTGCTCCAGCCCAGCGCCACCTCGGTCAAATCGCCGGTGCCGAGCAAAATGCCGTGCAGCTCATTGGCCTTGTTGAAAAGGAACTCGGTGCGATAACGGGCCTGGTTATTTTCAAAAACGATGTCTTCGCTGCCGCTATGCTCAAGATCAGAAAGATGGGCTTTGCAGCTCGTTGAAATGTCAACGCGTTTGATGTTTACCCCAAGGGCCTTACACAGGCTGGTGGCATTATTGTGGGTGCGTTCGGTAGTGCCGAAGCCTGGCATAGTGAAGGCATAAATATTTTTCCGCGGCATTTGGAGGAAGTCTGCGGTCTTGGCAGCGGCCAGCAGCGCCAGGGTGGAATCGAGACCGCCCGATACGCCCAGTATGATACGGTCGATTTTGGCCCCGGTCAGCTTCTTGGCTAACGCAGCCACCTGCATGGAGAAGATATCGTGACATCTCTCGGCGCGCCTGGCCGGGTCTTTGGGAACGAAGGGCTGCGGATCGATATCCCTTAAAAGCCCGGTTGCCGCAGTATCGTCCACATATGTCTCGATAACGCGGAAGGGCTTTATATGTGCAGGAGATTGCCGGAAGCTGTTGAGTATGATACGGTCATGCACCAGCCTGTCCAGGTCGATATCGGAGGTAATCAGAGATGGGTCAGGGAGAAGCCTCTGCGACTCTTTGAGTATATTGCCGTTCTCGGCTATCAGGCAGTGGCCGCCGAAGACCACGTCATTGGATGATTCGCCGGTGCCGGCCGATACGTAGCAGGAGGCGGCAATGCAGCGTCCCGACTCAGAGGAGACCATGGTGCGCCGCCAGTCCGCCTTGGCCAGTATTTCATTGCTGGCGGATATGTTGACCAGCACCGTGGCGCCGGCCAGGGCCTGATATTCATGCGGCGCCAGGGGAACCCACATGTCCTCGCATATCTCAACACCGATGATGGCCGAGGGTAGCCCGTGAAGAGTGAATAATATATTGGTGCCGAAGGGCACTGCCCTGCCGTCGATATGCACGATATCCGAGAGAGCATCCTCAGAGGAAACGAACCACCTGTTCTCGTAATATTCTTTATAGGAGGGCAGGTAGGTCTTGGGGATTATGCCCAGTATCTGCCCGCCGCAGATCACGGCAGCGCAATTGAAGACCTTCTGGTCGATGCACATCGGCAGACCGATTATCAGCATCATGTTCGAACCGGCAGTGGATTCGACCAGGGAGTTCAAGCCATCCGCAGCTTTTGCCAGTAGCGATTCCTGCTGAACCAGGTCGCCCAGCGTATAACCGGTTATACACATTTCAGGCAACGACAGCACCTGTATGCCCGCCGCGCCGGCTTTTTCAACGATATCGATAATGGCCTTTACATTGAAGTCGACATCGGCTACCTTGAGCGCAGGCACAGCCGCGCCGATTCGCAGGAACCCCAGGTCTTTGCTTAGATTTACTGTTTGTACCAATTCAAATCCCCCTATAAATCGGTTTCAACCCAGTTTTTCAGGTATAGCCCTGCTTATAAGCTGTGTTTGCTGAAGTCCCTTCGCAAACAATGCAGGCCGGGCTAGCTTTGGTTATAATAAAACGTCATCGAAATAAAATCAACGTATTATATTTAATATTTTATAGGTTTTACGGAGAAATTCATATGATCAAGCTGGTTTTGCTGCGGCACGGTGAAAGCCTGTGGAACAGTGAGAACAGGTTTACCGGTTGGACCGACGTGGACCTTTCGGATAAGGGCATCAAGGAGGCCGCCGGGGCGGGGAAGGTATTACGGGAACAGGGATATGTGTTCGACCTGGCATTCACATCCGTACTGAAGCGGGCCGTCAGGACGCTCTGGATCGCACTGGATGAGCTGGACCTGATGTGGATACCCGTAAAAAATTCGTGGCGACTTAATGAGAGGCATTACGGTGCGCTGCAGGGCTTAAATAAATCCGAGACGGCCGCCAAATACGGCGAGGGTCAGGTATTGATCTGGAGGCGGAGCTACGATATCCCACCGCCGGTCCTGGATAGAAAGGATGAGCGCTACCCCGGCCGCGAGCCTAAATATGCCGACTTGAAACCGGTTCAACTGCCGCTTTCGGAAAGCTTGAAGGATACCTACAGGCGCTGCCTCCCCTACTGGCACACTTCAATTGCGCCGGCTATAAAATCTGGCAAACGGATTATAATCTCCGCTCACGGCAACAGCCTGCGGGCGCTGGTGAAATATCTTGATAATGTCTCCAATAAGGAAATAGTCAGCCTTAATATTCCCACCGGCATCCCGCTGGTCTATGAGCTGGACTCCAACCTGAAAAAGTTGAACAGCTATTACCTGGCCAGCGCCGAGGAACTGCAGAAGGCTACCAGCGCCGTGGCCAACCAGGGCAAGGCTAAATAGCCGTTTTTCAGTTTCTTCGCTTACGTAATTTTGTTTACTTTTTGCGCGATAAGTCTGGTATTATATCTGGCGTCAAATAAGGCGTAACGGTCTATACACATGCGGATTTGCATTTTAAGCTATCGCAGCTACCCCTATTCAGGCGGCCAGGGCATTTACATGCGCTATCTGAGCAATGCCCTGCGTGACCTGGGGCACGAGGTAGACCTCATGTCGGGGCCTCCCTATCCTATTGTGGACGAGGGCGTGGGGTTGATAAAGCTGCCCAGCCTTGACCTTTATGCCATGACATCCTTTCAACGGCTGTTCATCGACCCGCGCAAGCTGAATACCTTTGCAAACTTCGTGGAGTGGGGTGGCACGGTGACCGGTTATTTCTCCGAGCCCCTGACCTTCGGCATGAGGGCCTACCAGTATCTCTGCCGTGATGGTAAAAAGCTGTATGACGTGATACACGATAACCAGACGTTATCATATGGAATAGTCGACATTCAAAAAGCAGGATATCCGGTGGTGGAGACCATTCATCACCCGGTCACCAAAGACCGTGACCTGGCTATCAGCTCGGCCAAATCCCTCAAAGACAAGCTTGGCTATCGACGCTGGTTTTCTTTCACCGGCATGCAGATAAAAGTGGCACAACAACTGCCCTATATTATCACCGTCTCGGAGATGGCCAAGCAGCATATTCACGAAGTATTTAAGGTGCCTGAGAACAATCTCAGAGTAATCTATAACGGAATCGATACCGAACTCTTTAGTCCATCGGACAGCGTGCGAAGGCTGGATAACATGATACTGATGGTGATGAGCCGTGATACCGCAGTCAAAGGCTTACGCTTCCTGCTCGAAGCCCTGGCCGAATTGAGGAAAAAATACGATTTAAACCTTGTGGTGGTGGGCAGGACCATGGGAGACGGCCTGACGGAGAAGCTCATGGAGCGGCTGGGCGTCACGGCCAGTGTCACCTTCCGAGACCGTATAGATACTGATGAGCTGGTAAACCTCTACAGGTCGGCAACGCTGGTGGCCGTGCCCTCCACTTATGAAGGATTCGGGCTGCCGGCAGCCGAGGCCATGTCCTGCGGCGCACCGGTGGTATCCACCACAGCCGGGGCATTGCCGGAAGTGGTGGGTGGTGCAGGGATACTGGTGCCTCCCGCTGATTCTGCGGCGCTGGCTGTCGCCATAGGCAGCCTCGTTGCAGACCCTGTTAAAAGACTGGAATACAGCTCGCTGGGCCGCCAGCGCATCCTGGATAACTTCAACTGGAAGAATGCCGCCCAACGCACGGCCAGCATATATCTCGAAGCTATTAAAGGCAGGTAATAAGGGCCGTAAGATGCCCTCCAATTTGCCCCAGCATTGATTAACCGGTTAATTACATGTAAAATGTTCGGGTGCCTTCAGCATGATTACTAATAAAGTGAGGTTGGCGGATATCCGATGCGTGTATGTTTACTCAGTTACCGGGCATATAAATACTCCGGCGGACAGGGAGTATATGTTAAATATCTCAGCCAGTCTCTAAGGGACCTGGGGCATGAGGTGGATGTGGTTGCCGGGCCGCCTTATCCCGACCTTGCGGACGGCATCAAGTTGATCAAGCTCCCCAGCCTTGACCTTTACAGATACCCTGAAATCAGACGTTACTTTATCAATCCCCTGCTGTTGAATACCTGGCCAAACTTCGTTGAGTGGATTGGAGAATGCGGTGGATTCTTTACCGAGCCGAAGACCTTCGGGATGCGTGCCTACGATATGTTCCGCCAGAATGGCCATGCCAAGAAATATGATATCGTGCACGACAACCAGTGCATTACCGAGGGTATATTGAAGATCAGGCAGATGGGAATGCCGATGGTGACCACAATTCACCATCCTATAACCATAGACCGGCAGCTGGCACTCAAGGCGGCACGCTCTTTTATCAATGAACTGGGAATACGCCGCTGGTATGCTGTCTGCGACACTCAAGTCAAGGTTGCCGGACAGTTGTCGCACTTCATCACGGATTCTCAGAATTCGCTGGATGAAATAACACAGAGCTTCGGCCTCACTCCCGATAAATTCAAGATAATCTACTGCGGCGTGGACCATGAGATATTCAGGAAATCTCCGGGTTCGGTCAGAGCGGATAATAAAATATTGGTGATCAACAGCGGCGACACGCCGCTCAAGGGCTTGAAGTATTTAATGGAAGCCGTTGCCGAGCTGCGCAAGACCAGAAACATCAAGTTGACCATAGTCGGGCAGCCCATGAAGAATGGCTATACGCAGGGGCTGATACGGTCGCTGCATTTGGAAGACTGTGCTACATATACGGGCAAAATTGATACCGATGATCTGGTCAACCACTATTCCACTGCTGCCATGCTGGTTGTCCCTTCGATTTACGAGGGTTTCGGATTGCCTGCAGCCGAAGCCATGGCCTGCGGCACGCCGGTGATATCGACCACTGCCGGGGCATTGCCCGAGGTGGTAGGTGACGCCGGCATCCTGATACCGCCCGGCGATACAGGGGCAATAGTCGGCGCCATTACTTCGTTGCTGGATGATGAAAACAAACGCAGACAATTGGGCAAGATGGGCGTTGAAAGGGTCAGGAGATTATTTAACTGGGAGAACACAGCCAGGCAGACGGCTGACTATTACAGGGAGGCGGTGGAGTCACAGGCTTTACACGCCGGGGTTTAAAACTACTATGAGCATAAACAGCAGCACTCTTGATAATGTGTTCGGCATGGAAAATCAATTGTCGAAGCAGTTCCTCAACCCCACGTTGGAGGGCATAGTCAGCGTTCAGGAAAAGGGGGGCGGCGTGCCGGAGCTGGAGGGGGGCATCGTCGAACCATGGACCCATGTAGAGTGCGCCATGGCTATCGATGCAGGCGGTTTCCACGACGAGGCCCAAAAAGCCTACGAGTGGCTGGCCAATATCCAACTTGCAGATGGAAGCTGGTATGCCAATTACAGGAACGGCCGGCCCAAAGACATGTACAAGGTTTCGCACGCTATTTCTTATATTGCAGTGGGCATCTGGCACAACTATCTAATAAATGATGACGTCCGTTTTGTCGACAGGATGTGGCCCTGCGTGCGCAGCGCCATAGATTGTATTCTCGAAATGCGCGGCCCCAATGGGGAAATATACTGGGCCAGGGATGCAGAAGGCGCTTTGTATCCATCGGCGCAAATCGCCAGCTGCAGTTCATCTTATTTAAGCATCAGGTGCGCCCTGAAGATGGCGGAACTCATGGGCGAAGACCGCCGCGACTGGCGGGAAGCCAATGAGGTTTTGCGCTCCGCAATCCTGAAGATGCCCCTGCCCTATGTTGCTAAGTTCGAAGGCGACAGCCTCTCGGCGTTTGCCATGGACTGGTATTATCCCGCCCTGTGCAGCGTCATCAACGGGCGTGAAGCGATTAGCCGCATTTACGACAGCTGGGATAAATTCATAGTGCACGGCAAAGGTTCAGTTTGCAACCTGGAGAAACAGTGGGTCACGGCTGCCGAAACGAGCGAACTGGCCATTTCCCTGGCGGTGCATGGTGAATACCGGCAGGCTGCGATGGTTTACAATTGGATCCACCATTTGCGCGACGAGGATGGGGCTTACTGGTATGGCATGGCTTACCCGGAAAACGAGATATGGCCGCTGGAGAAGCCGACCTGGACGGCCGCCGCAGTTGTCCTGGCGGCGGATATGCTCAACCGGGAATCAGCAACAAACCTTCTTTTCGATCACCACGGGGTCGCTCTTCTTTAGAATCCCCAAAGTATTTACCATGGGCAGCTCCACATAATTGCCGCTTTTGACGGCTTTTTTATACACATCGTAGGGCGCCTGCCCCCCCTTTGCCGGGTCCAAATATATATCGTGAAAGATCAGGTATCCCCCCGGCACCAGGTGAGGGTTCCAGCAGGTATAGTCAGACAAAGCCGTCTCATAGCTGTGGCCGCCGTCGATGAAAACGAGGCTGAGCGGCGTGGACCAGTTCCTGGCTGCCACCCTGGACCAGGTAACCATGGGCACTACCGTGTCTTCCAGCCCCGCTTCTTTTAAAGTGACCCTCAGTATGGGGAAGCTGTCTATCTCCCCTTTCTTCTCATCATACAAGTCGGGATCAAAGTAAAGCTGCCCCAGCTGCTGCTCCTCCGAGCCGCGGTGGTGATCGATGGTGAAGAGCGTAACTCCCCTGATTTTACAGGCGGCGCCCAAATAGACGGTGGACTTACCGCAGAAGCTGCCTATCTCCAGACAGGGCCCTGAAGCGGCTGCCTCCAGCGCCAGCTTGAAGAGGCATTGGCCCTCGTCCTCGGCCAGGTATCCTTTCACCTGTGAAGCAAATATAAAAGCAGATTCTATATCCATTAATTTATTCTCACATGGTCGTCGGACCGGTACGTTTAATCCCTGCGCATATAATTGTAAAGGAATACGGCGGTGATCAAAACCAGTATAACCGCCGCGGCGATGATTACAGCTATCCAGAGGTAGGATGGGGGCAGGGACTCCCAGGGTAAGGTCCGGCTTGAGGATATGGCGAACGTGCCCGTGGGGCTGGGATCGCTTTCAATCGGCGCCACGGCTTTCACCTGCCAGAAATAAATTCTGCCCGGCGCCAGACTGCCCTCATATTTGTAGGCGGTGGTGGTCGTGACGGTCTGGACAATTATATCTTTCAAGTCCTGATCGTAAGCAAGGGTGAACTCATATTTCTTGGCATTCTTAATGGGTGTCCAGCTAAAGCCGACCGACGATTGGCAGTCATTGCAGACGCCGCCCACAGGTGTCAGCAATTCCGGGCCCGTTCCTATGCCCTTCACAGCAAAACCCGGTTTGACTGAGAAAAACATGACGGGCGACCACAGGCTGTGAATGGCGGAGCCGGTTATGGTCCTGCTGCCCCTGATTCTCCAATAATAGGACTTCCCGGCTTCCAATACACCGGGTGGGATCCATGCACCCGGTGACAATTGCTGTGATTTGCCGAGTGTCACTATCAAATTACCCGTGGTATTATCCACGCCCACCACCCAGGCGCCCGTCCTATTATCCACCGGGAACATATGGATGCCCGTCTTATTGTCCACCAGGAATACATTCTGGGACAGCAGCAACGTAAAATTCACGTCTTTGGCCATCAGCAGGTCGTAGCCGAAGATATCCTTCAGTTGCCGCCATTTAATATCAATCTGCTGGGACCTGCCGGTAACGGGGTCCGCCCCGATAAAACTCCCGGACGGCGGTGCTGTTGGCCAGGGGCTCACCTTGGCTACCGAGTCTATATATTGCCAGAGGCAGCCTATTTTATTATCGAAATCGTATGGCTTCGCAATGTTATCGATTGCCCACAACGTATTATTGGTATTGGATGATATTTTGAATGATGTGGGCTCATGGGTGAAGGCAACGGGATAGTTGACAGCGCCCGATACGGGAAGGCCGTCTTTCATCTCATCCCACTCGGGCGCCGGGGGGACCTTGACCCTCGGATAGAGTGTGCGGTCCACGCCGCCGCTGTTCAAAGGAGTGGTTGTATCAAGGTTCCAGGCGCCATAAAGGGCGTCGCCGGCCATGGCTATCCCAAAAAATGCACGGTTGATAGGCTCCAGCTCATCCCAGTCGGTACTGCTGCCCACAACCCATCTGTAAATAACGCCGTCGCTGCTTGTGATTGACACAGCACCAGCGTTTACGGCCGCATAGATGATCATATTCTTGTCGTACTTGCTATCCGTGATTACATGCACGTTACCTGTCTCAGGCAACATCTTAAGTATGGTGAATTTGGGGTTAGGTTCATTAAAATCGGTCCAGGCTACATAGGCCTCGGGGTTCCCCAATATGCTGATGCCCGTGCCTATGAAGACCATATCCGTCTCTTTGGGGTTGACCAGCGGAGTAGTTATCGTATGTGCGGATACGGGTAAATCCGTATTGACGAAATTGCCGGGCACCCAATTGGTAGATCCCTGGTAAAGTTGCCTTACCCTGTAGTCCTCAAGTACGTAGATAGTTGTTTCATCCCTAAATGTTACATCACGCAGGGATGATATTCCCGCCAGGACTAGTTCCCATCTCTGCCCCTCATCCGGGGTATACATGATAGTGGATGTGGCCAGGTCCCCGAATATCAGTGCGCTGGAAGAGCCCGTCGCCTTCACGTTCACACGCAAGATCATTCCTGTGTTATTGGTTGTATGCGTTAAGATGCGTTCCCATACATCCCCCAGCGTATCGCTGGTGGAACGCCATACGCTATCGAAACTATAAGTTACGGTGCCGACTGTATTCAGAGAAGACAGGTAGAGCACGCTGCCCTGGGTGGTGGCGGGTGGAGCTTCAAGGACTGCCGAATCCGATAGTTGATTGATCTTGGTATCTATCAGGCCGATCTGGTTCCAGCTGAGCCCGCCGTTTGAGCTGTATGAAAAAGCGGACTCATCCAGTGCCACAGTATTCAATTTGGATTTAGGCCATTGTCCTAAAGCCCATCCCGTTCCTCCGGTATAGTCATCTTCCGAGCTTGTAGCGCAGTAGGCCATGCCGTTATAGCCCCAGCCCAGTATGGCGTTGGCGTAGAAGATTGGAGGAATACTCAGACTGTTAGTATTCCCTCCACCTGTTGGTGACTTGTAGCCGTTATAATCTGCTGAGCTGGTCCAGGTGGCGGTCCCCGGGCTGGACGACTGGGCATTGGAGCTTTGATAGATAGGGACCATGGCGGTAGCCGGGTTAGCCGGGTTAGCCGGGTTAGCCGTGGCTTCACCGGCCAGCAGGATGCCGTTGGTCTGGCTGCCGTTATAGGCAATCGAATAGATACGTCCTGTAGAGACCACAGGCAGGGGGGTAATGGTGTAGGGAAGGGCGCCGGCGAAGGCATTAATATAAAAAACGCCGGTTTGGGTAGTTCTGCCCATAGGATCTGTGAACGCAGTGCCGGATTGGATGCTGGTGAAGCAGCCTTGCCCGGCGGGGTTCTGGCTGTTGAAATCGGACGGCAGTGCCAGGTCGGTCCCGATCACCTGAGCCGCTGTGACACTGGCAAAGCTGGCGATATTACTCCATGTTGTAGTGTTTGCTGTAGTATCATGTTGTCCAATGCTAAGAACCGCCGATGCGCCGCAAGAAATGACGGCTAGTGTTAAATCCGTGGTATAGCTCGGTGAGAATTTAAGGGATGTTACAGCAGCAGGTGTAATGCCCTGCGAGGGCCATCCAATACTACCAGAGCCGTACTGGTGGTTTAATACTTGCCCGGAGTTGGTTGTGGTGCGTGTGCCGATAGCGATATCGCGCAGCGCGTTTCCGTATTGCCTGGATATATCTATGCAGCTTACATACTCATTCGCGACCAGGCTGTTTAGGCCGGCATTTTGCCAGTTGCCACCTCCATCGATGGATACATATACCTGCCGGGGCCCTGGTGCACTACCATCAGTGACAACCACTACGAATCTCGGATCGTCCGGAGCTACTGCAACCGACCAGACCGGCAAAGCGGCTCCGGCGGCGGTGGTAAGGCTATTGCTGATATCGGTGAAGCTGTACCCGCCGTTCAGGGAGCGAAATAGCGTCAGGTTTTCAGTATCGGCGCAATAGATAACCCCTTCGCCCAGGGCCACGGAATTAATCTCGCTTCCAGCTCTAATTACATTGTCGGGGCCTTCAGCCGGTGTTTTTACTACGGACCATGTCAGGGTCCGGCTGGCTGAGTCGGCGGCATGGGCGGCAGGATAGAACGAACATATATCTAAAATGCCCAGTACCAGCAAAAGAAAAATGGCGAATATGCGGTATCCACGTTTTCTATACATAGGACTTCAGTCCCTGATACTGGAGCGGCTCAATTGCAGGAATTCATTAATCCTAGTGCAAACTACCAAAGAGAGACAGGTTCTTTTCGTCCGTTTTGACGTGAGTATTGAATGTTTCACTCATCTAGAACACCCCCTTTTGGCTTTATTGATAAGGCAGCCTGCTCGCTGCCTTTAACGACTGAAGGTGATTCCGACAGGACCGGAAATACAGGCATGGCTATCTGGGCTGGCGAAACCTTTGGCTCACGCCTTGATTGCGAGGTAATAGCCAGGTGAAGCGCTTCGCCCATCGTGATACCGAGTTTGTTGCTTAATTCGGTGAGCAAAAAATAATCGCCGACATTGACGCGGACATGCCGCGTACTCAACTCGCTGGGATACTTCCGCTTTGCCACTTCAAGTTTTATACTACAGTCTTGTTAACAACTTGTCAACAAGACTAGCCCAGCCCCCGGGAAACAAGTTGTAACCAGCCAGTTTGGGGCTGTGCGACCTGTCCGGCCTGGCGCGAGGGGAGGAAAATAGCGAATATTTAGTATACATATTTACTATACATAGGACTTTAGTCCCTGGTACTAGAGAAGATCAGTTTTTGGCAGGAATTTGTTATATCAGGCTTAGTCGAAATCTACCATAAACAGCGAGATATTTGCAAAATGCGGAATCGCATGCTAGATTAAGCTAAATGAATCTGGAATGCAGTGAAAACACAGGGCAGGCCACAGCTATTATTTACTGGTTCTAACATCGGGAGCCGGCGGTTGTTTTTGAAGCAAGATAAGGTCATTTATGAGTAATCTGTACATTTATGTATACGGGGAAAAAGATGATTGAGATATTAGAAGCTTCTCAAACGGCAACCCATGATCCCAAGGTGCTGCACCTTATCAACGAAATGATCGACGGCCGTATTGAAGAGATACGTCCGGTTATCGACTTCACCAAGCAGTCCGGTGCCGTATATCCCCAGGTTGAAACGCTGCTGGGCAAGACCTCGGAAGAGGTTATAAAAATACTCGATAGCCTGGTGGAGGAGCGCATACTGGAAGGGCGTTTCTATGACCGCCTGATCTTCTGTCCCGTATGTAATTCCATGAATTTGAGGCCCAGCCTGAGGTGCCCTAAATGCGGGTCGGGTAATGTTGCCAAGGGAAGGATTCTGGAGCACTTCGCCTGCGGGAAGAACGGGTTGGAGCAGGAGTTCATCGCAGGCGGAAAATACGTATGTCCGCATTGTAAAAAACCGCTTAAGTTCCTGGGCACGGATTACCGCAGCCTGGGCGTGAATTACAAGTGCCAGAGCTGCGGCGGCCTGTCCACTGATATCACCATGAAATGGCAGTGCCTTAAATGCTCCATCTTCTTCTCCGATGAAGAAGCTAAAGTCCAGACCATTAACTCTTACATTTTGAATGAGCAGAGCAGGAACTGGCTTACATTCGATATGGGCTTCAAGTCCAAGTTTATCACCTACCTGGAGCAGCAGGGCTACAATGTATTTGAAAAGGCCAGGGTGAACAGCGGGTCCGGGTCGGGGGTGACGCACGTAATGGACATGCTGGCCCAGCGTGACGACGGGTTCCTTACATTCATACTGGGCATTGGTATAGCCATCGGGCACGATTCGGAAAATATCGGCCTCGAGGATGTGTTCAGGTTCGATAACAAGGCCTATGACCTGGGTATACATGATAAGATCCTGCTGGCCATGCCCGGGCTAAATAGCGAGGCCAGGCAATTTGCCCAGAGGCAGCGCATCAAGTCGTTCAATGCCGACGAATTGGAGGCATTCTTAAAGGGCGCAGGCGATAACCAGCCGGGCAAAGTTGATAAAAAACCGTTCAAGTTTGAAAGCCGTAAACAGTTGCTGAAATACCTGCACGGACAGGGCTACAGGACGGAGGAAAAAGCCAAAATACGCGGCCGCTCGGGAGCCGAATATACCATGGATATTATCGCTTATTACGACGACGGGCTGTTCACACATACCATATCCATCGGTATCCTGGTGGATGCCCAGGGGGTTAGCCTGGAAGCCGTATCCGCTTATGATACCAAGGCCTATGACATCGGCATCCACGATAAGATACTGCTGGCGTCGCCGGGCCTGGCCAAAGAAGCACAGCAATTTGCCGAACAGCAGAAGATAAAAATTATTAATGTGGAGGATGCGGCCACACTAGCATGATATGTATAGTCATTAAGCGAGTCTATGATGGCATCTGATTCCAAAGAAACCAAGGGCGGCGCTAATACTAGAAGCGGAGCGGGCAAGGCCGGCATCGCCAGGTTGAATGTCCAGGCGGATGTGCCCATGCCGGAGGCGCTGCAACTCGTGCCCGAGGATATCGCCAGGAAATATAATGTGCTGCCTCAATCCCTGGAAGGCAATACTTTGCGCGTTTACATGGCCAATCCCAGCGACATACTCACCATAGAGAACCTGTCGATCTATACCAAAAAAAGGATTGAGCCGATCCCCGCCATCGAGGCCGATATCAAAGAGGCCATTGATTACAATTACAAGACACCCAAAGGAGGGGGCAAAGGTAGCGACCGGACTTCCGCAGCCCAGGCGCCGGTGGATGTTGCGATGGCGGATGAGGCTTCCGATACCCCCATAGCGCGCCAGCTCGACAGGCTGTTGGAAGAAGGGGTTAAGGCACGCGCCTCCGACATACATATCGAGCCGGATGAATTAAGGGTGCGCGTGCGTTACAGGATCGACGGTATTTTGCATGAGGTCGCCTCTCTGCCGTTAAGCGTGCACACTGCTTTGATTTCGCGTATCAAGATCCTTTCTGATATGAATATTGCCGACCACCGCCGGCCGCAGGACGGCCAGTTCTCTTTCGAGGCGGATGCCAAGCGGATCGACGTGCGCGTAGCCACTATCAACACCGTTAACGGAGAGATGGGGGTGCTGCGGCTGCTTGATAAGTCCATGGCGGCGCTGGCCCTTCCGCAGATCGGTTTTCTCAGGGAGAGCCAGGAGCAATACGAAAAGATGTTGATGATGCCCTACGGCATGGTCTTGATCAGCGGCCCGACGGGCGCCGGCAAGACTACGACGCTGTATGCAGCCGTCAACTCGCTGGACAGCGTGGGCAAAAACATCATAACCATCGAAGACCCGGTAGAATACCGCTTTGAAAATATTAATCAGATACAAGTTAATATAAAGGCGGGCCTGACCTTTGCCGGCGGGCTGCGCTCCATCGTCCGGCTGGACCCGGACGTGATCCTGGTGGGCGAGATACGTGACAGCGAGACTGCGCAGATCGCCGTGCAGTCGGCGCTTACGGGGCATTTGGTCCTTTCCTCAGTGCATGCCAATGAGACGGTAGGAGTGCTCTTCCGCTTGATCGACCTGGGTGTTGAGCCGTTCCTGATAAGCTCCGCATTGGTAGGCATAGTAGCCCAGAGGATGGTCAGGCGCGTTTGCCCTCACTGCGCCCGTAAGGTGACGGTACCGCTGGTTGAGCAAATAGCCTATGAGAAGGAGACGGGGGAGAGCAGGACCGAGTTTATGTATGGCGCAGGCTGCAAGGAATGCGTATATTCCGGCTATCTGGGGCGCACCGCCATATTTGAGATCTTGACCATGACCGATGAGCTGCGCCGTATGATAGTAGCGGGCGCCGGCAACCAGGATATCCATGCCACTGCCTTGAGCCAGGGCCTGGTGACTATTGCCAAGGACGGAATGATGAAGGCCAAAGCCGGCATCACCACCCCCTATGAAGTCCTCAGAAACGCCTTTGCTATCTCTTAGTACACAAAGTCTGGAATTAGCTTAAATATATATTTTCGGGTAAAGAGGCTATGGAATACGAATATGTCGGATATACGGTAGACCGCCGGGTCGTAAAAGGCAGGATAACTGCCGACAGCGAGAAGAGCGCCGGCGATGCGCTTTTACGCGACGGCTACCAGATTCTCAACGTAAAGCCCATCACCCCTTTCCTTACCGGTGTTCCTTCCTTTATGAAACCGAAGGTCAAGCCGGAAGATGTGGTAATGTTTTCCAGGCAACTGGCTTTGCTTCTCGAGTCCGGCGTAGGGATAGTACAAAGCCTCGACCTGCTCCGTGCACAGTCGGTCAGCAAGAATTTTTCCGCCATGCTGGCAAAAGTGGTGACCGACCTGCGCGCTGGTTTGCCGCTATCAATTGCCCTGGAAAAACACCCCGGGGCTTTTTCCAAGATGTTCTGCAAGATTATTGCCGTCGGCGAACAAACCGGTCAATTGGAGAGCGTACTGAGGAACCTTGCCGGCTATTCCGAGCAGTCTACAGCGGCTGTCAGGAAGGTCAAGCAGGCGACAACTTATCCCGTGGTGGTGCTGGTCCTGGCAATCCTGGTGGCCATACTCATGGTCACATTCATTTTGCCGCCGATCTTGGCCGTATTTAAAAACCTGGGCGGTAACCTGCCGGTGATCACACAGATACTGATATGGGGGATTTCATTCGCCACCAGCTACGGTATATACATATTTATAGTTATTGGCCTGGCAGGGGTAGTCGGCTATTTATATAGCAGGACGCCTGAGGGCGCCTATCAGAAGGATGCCCTGTTGCTTAGATTGCCGGTACTGGGTAGGCTCATCCTGCTCAACACCCTTTCACGTATCTGCCGCAGCATCACCCTGCTATTCAGGTCAGGCCTGCCCCTGCCCGATATTTTAACTTTGACCGCCGATTCCGCAGGCAATAAGGTTATAGCCAAAGCCCTGATGGATGTAGAGCAGGACATTATCAAGGGCGAGGCCCTGGCCTCGGCGATGAGGAAAAAGCTCGTTTTTCTGCCGCTCATGGTAGAGATGATCAGGGTGGGGGAAGAGACCGGAAACCTCGACAGCACTTTGACTGTGGTCTCGGACAGCTTCGAAATCGAGGCGGCTGACAAGCTGCAGACGTTGCTGGGCCTGATCGAGCCTGCCATGACCGTAGCCATCGGCCTGGTGGTCGGGTTCCTGGCATTGTCTATTTTCGTTCCTATCTACTCCACCGTCAGCATGGTCGGAGGAGGAGGGTAAACATATGAGGCCTCTTGTCAGTGGTGGTGAGTGGGGAGTCAGTCTTATGGAAGCCCTGGTAGCCGTCGCTATTTTGGGCTTCGTGGGTGTCACATTGGTTGCGGGCATATATACAACCATTCAGGGTAATAATATAGCGCGCACCAATATCACGGAGGAAAGCCTGGCGCGCTATGAACTTGAATATGTCAGGTCTGTAGGCGAAAACTGGACCAATATCTCTAAAGCCACGACGCCCTGGTCATATACATTGCCGGGCGGACCCTATCCGGCCTGGGATTCATCCCACAACAGCCTTCCATCGGGTTACACAGGCTATTCCGTAACGGTACAAGGAGCTTTGCTGACCGCATCACCTTATAACAGCGATTCCAAAATCCAGAAGGTGACTGCTACCGTGACATATACTATCGTGACATATAAGATGGGAAATCAAGTGAAGAGCATGCAGATAGCCGAATACATAACCGGTTATTAAGTTGACATAAGATGATGATAAGCGGAAAGTCTGGTTTAAACGCCAAGTGGAGCAGGGGTTACACGCTGATAGAATTGTTAGTCCTGATAACTATTATAGGCGGGGTCAGCGCAGTTATGGCCCTGACATTCAGCGAGGCGACCAAGCTGACGAGCTCTGATATGGCGCAGGCCATAGTGTTGGCGCAAGTACACCAGGCCGGCGACTGGATTGCCAAAGACGTCGCCGGCGCCTACAGTGTATCGGCCGGGTCATCGGGCAACTGGACCTGCTCAATGTCATGCTATCAATGGAACGGGAGCGCGTTTACGACCAGCACTATAGCCTACACGATAAGCAATGGGGTACTTAGGCGCAATGGGCAATACATTGCACAATATATCGTAAACCCCGGGACCGACACTTTATTTACCAAGGTCACCCCCACAGTTAACGAGAATAATACGTATTTATTGACTGTCAAGGCGGTAAAAAATAACGTTAGCTTCAGTAAGGTCTTCAAAATCTTCCAGAGGATACCGCCGCAGTGAGGCGCATTATGATGTTTAGAAGGTTTCTAAGAAAAATCGGTGGTAAAGAGTCCGGCATGGTATTGCCCCTGGCCCTGGTACTGTTGGTGGCCGCGGCCTTGATAGTTATACCCGGGTTGGGGTTCATGTATTCACTCCTGACCACAAACCGCACTGCTCAACAGGACGTAACAGCCTATTACTCTGCCGATGCAGGTGTGTCTGCAGTCTACTGGTATTTTAATAAAAATTCCGCCGCCCCTGCTTTCCCTTATACTCTTTCGGTCAATGGGCTGACAGTGAATGTGACGCAGTTGGCGCATACGTCTGCCATCGATAACTCATCTGACAATTATACCATTCAGTCGAGTGCGCTGGTGGGTACCCAACCCAGGGCAACCGTGGTGGCCAAAATCAATATTCCAGCCCCCGGCAACAATATATTCAGCGAGGCGGCAGCCAGCCTCCAAGGGGATTTCATCATTGACGGCGGTGGACACATAATATCCGACGGGAAAATACCGGGTAACTACGGCAATATATGGGCAAATGGAAATGTAAATATTAAGAATGGAGAAGTCGGAGGAACTTCGTGCCCCGGACAGGGCATTGCATCGGCAACAAACAGCGTGACCGTCGATCAGTGGAGTGGGTGTGTTGCCACAAAGGCCCCCAATCAACCGACACCAATCTCATATACAATTACCCTCTCCAATTTTACGACTCCGGCGGATGCCCCCAACGGCACGAACTTCACCAGCCAGGCATCAAGTTGGGCAAATGGTGGTACGACATATACCCTACCAGGGGCCGGATATGTGAACGGCGATGCGACTATAGGGGGATCTAATACTGTTATATTAAACGGCAATTTGCATGTAAAAGGAAAGCTCACCATAACTGGAAGTGGGGTGGTCAAGGGAGCCTACACCATCATAGTCGATGGGGCGCTGGTTGTAAGCGGTGGGGCATCAGCCAGCCTTGCGGCCGGTAACATCCCTTTTATTATTGTCGAGGGCACAGGGAGTACTAAATCGAACCCTGCTGTCGACATTTCGGGCAGCGCGGAGGTAGCGGCAGTAATATATGCTCCTAACGGTTTTGCTTATTTGCATGGTGGTCCAGGCGCTGACGGCTACAATGTATACGGCTCTGTTATTGCTAAAAGCGGCATAGAGGTCGATAGCATGACAATTAAGTACATGAGCGGCATACACTCGGAGACCCAGATACCCGGCGCTGGCCTAGGAGGCGTCCCGGTTTTAATTGACTACAATTATCAATGAGATACCGGATGAAAAATATAGAAACGGGTTAAAATTGACTTATTTAATGTATAATATGCGCAAAAGGCTGGTAGGAATAAATAGAGTTGCGTCCGCCCGCTAATTCTTCCAAGAGTGCCACACGTAGCCTCCTGCAAAGGCTGCCCCGCTTGAGCACGTCTGTGTGGCTGATCATTGTAGGGGCCCTTTTTCTCATAGCCATAGTGCCCATCGCCATGTCCTACTCGGACGAGATCTACAGGCAGAGCGCCCTGAATAACAGGCTGGGGGAACTGGAAGTGCAATATAATATCCTCCAGGGCCAATTAACAGCACAGTCCTCAATCGATAGTGAAATAACTAAATTACGCTCAGATATCGCCGCTGCAAGGGCAATTTACGGAAATGGCTGCGACAGCATCGAGACATCGCAGAAATTGATTAACCTGGCCTGGCAGTATGACATTACCATCACGTCCATGTCCATCTCAACTGACAAATCTCAAATACAGGGTACGGACTATCCCGTTACTGTTTATATACTGGGCATGAACGGCTGGATCCAGAATTTCCTGAATTTTATTAGGGACCTGGACAAGGTATTGCCGTCAAGTATGGCAACGGATATAAGCATGCAGCCCGCTCAGGCCCAGGGGTCGCCGGACCAGGCCACAATTACCGTTACCGTGTTTTGCACTGATCAATGAGAACGGCCTGGTAAAAGAAAAATGTTGACGCTAAATATTGAAGATGATTCGGTAAGGATAACCCAGGTCCGCGGCAAACGGGTGACATACGCCGTCGAAGGGAACTTGACGGCCGGCTGGGTGCAGAACGGAGTCGTTCTTGATAAAGAGTCCGTAAGTCAGCAAATTATTAATCTGCTTACCACCAACAATATCCGGGAGAGAGAAGCCATAGCCTGTGTAAGCGGTGTTCATTCAATTTACAGAGTGGTATATGTACCCAAACTCGAAAGAGGTTTGCTGGCAGAGGCAGCCGGGAAAGAGATGGAACGCGTCAGCCCCGTCCCGCTGGAAACCCTTTATACTTCGTGGCAGGACATCAAAATATCGAGTGTTGAATCGGCGCTGTGCCTGCTCGGTTTGCCACATGAAAATGTCGACTCGGTAACGGATACCTTGAAGCTGTGCGGCCTCAGGCTAAAATCGCTGGAGCTTAAGCCGCTGGCTGTGGACCGCGTGGTTGATGAACAGACCGCCGTGGTGGTAAATGTGCAGGTAAACGGCTTTGATATCAGCGTGTTGGACTCGGGTATACCGGAGCTGATGCGCAGCCTGACCTTCGCTCAGGCAGATATGAGCGAGCCAGATAAAATATCCATGATCAACGATGAAATAGTCAGGACGGTCAATTTCTATAATTCCAGCCATACCGATAGACAACTGGACAAGAATGCAAAGTGCTTCCTGAGCGGCGACCTGCGAGATGGCCTGGAGCAGGTTATTACATACAGCATAAGAGCCCTGCCTTCCAACCTGGCTTATCCCGCCGGGGTTGATGAGGGCAGGTTTGCCGCCAATACCGGGATGGCCTTGAAGGGGATGGGCGGCGTGGCCAAGCTGATGAAGGTTAATATCGATGTTATGCCCCGGCTGGGGGCTACCAAACCTGCGGCCAGGACCAGCATGCTTCCACTTTTCGCGCTGGCTATTGCCTCAGTAATATTTATTGCCACCTACATTCTTTTTAGTTCGACGGTGGCACAGAACAAAAGCCTGCAATTGCTTGTCAATGAGAAGACAAAGCAGGTCGTGGATACGCAAAGGAGTGTCAAAGAGCAGGGAGATAAAGCCGCCAAGCTGCGTGATCAATACAAGCAAACACTTAACAACTTAAAAGCTCCGCTGGATTATCTGGCTCGGCAGAGGTCTGTTATCAACAGGGACTGGGGCGATTTGATAGCTCCCCTGCCGGGATTTATATATTTGACCTCTGTCCACGATGACGGCAAAAGCATACTGATTCAAGGTACAGCTCCTAATGGTGATATGTTGCTCGATTATGCCCGCAACCTCAAGCAGAACGGAAATTACAAACAGGTAGATGTGACTTCCATAACCAGCACATCGTACAATCAAACGCAGTTTCAGATTACTTTGACACCGGACAGATAAAAAAGCGAATCCCAGGGAGATCCAAGAGTTGCAGATGAATATTCAGGATTTGATAAAGCTGGCAAAAGATAAAAAGGGATCAGACCTCCATCTGGTAGCAGGCGTACCTCCCCTGTTGAGAATTGACGGTGAGTTAAAGCCGTTCGCCGAATTCGGGATTATGACTGCCGAGGATGTCGAGCGCCTCTTTCACCAGCTCGCCAATATCCACTTGAGGGATTTGCTAAAGAGCGAGTTGGAAGTTGATTTTGCGCATGAGCTTCCGGGAGGCGGGCGCGGCCGCTGTAATGCCTGCTGGCAGCAGGGCTCGATCAGCCTGGCTATACGTATTTTGTCGGACCATATTCCCAGTGTCGAAGAAATCGGGCTGCCCGATATCGCCAAGGAGTTGATAACGCGGCCCAGGGGACTGATACTGGTTACCGGCACCACAGGCTCAGGTAAAAGCACAACCATAGCTGCCATGTTCAGTCACCTTAACCACTCGTTGCAGAGATATGTTGTTACCATCGAAGACCCTATCGAATACATTCATCCCGGCATTAAATGCGCCTTTTCACAGAGGGAACTGGACCAGGATACACATTCATTCGTGAACGCTTTAAAGTACGTCCTGAGGCAGGACCCGGATGTGATACTGGTGGGTGAAATGAGGGACCTGGAGACGGCTTCTGCTGTCCTGACTGTGGCCGAAACAGGACACCTGGTGCTGTCCACCGGGCATGCTCCCAGCGCTGCTCAATCCGTTGAGAGGATCGTGGACCTGTTCCCGCCCCATGAGAGACAGATGGCACAGTCGAGGCTGGCATCCACTCTGCTGGCGGTTTTCTGCCAGGTTCTGGTACCGCGTATAGGAGGCGGACGCGTAGCGGCCGTGGAAATCATGCTGGCTACGGCAGCGGTCAAGAATTTGATCAGGGAAGGGAAACCGTTCCTCATTCCCAACACCATTCGCACTAGCTCTAATATGGGAATGAGGACGCTGGATGATGCGTTGGTAGATCTATACAGGAGGAAGGTAATATCGCGGGAATCGGTATATGCCTTCTGTCAGGATGTAGACGATGTAAACAAAATATTGAAGTCTGATAATACGATTAAATGAAGCTGATTATGAAGAATATAAAAAGAGCGTGGAATTTAATCCACGCTCTTTTTTTACATCTGGTTTACGTTATCTAATTTCTCACGGGTAGGTTGTCTGAGAGACCTGGCCGGTTGTCTGGTCGATGGTATAGGATCCATGCGGGGAACCCAGGAAATAGGGGGACAG
>PLME01000012.1:72282-105307 GCA_003142375.1 Dehalococcoidia bacterium
CTGGCCGGACCGACCTGACCGGCCATGTTAATCCTTTAATCCGATTTTTGTCCCACGGTTCAATTATACTGGCGCCGATCGTAAAGTAAATAGCCAATTGGTCACATTTACATAGTACTAAGGTCACATTTTGGTATAATCCAAAGTTGCCCGTGGCATAGTATAATAAGTGAAAAACCGCGCATAGCTAGCTACAGAAGTTAATGGAATTACTCAGCGGCAGAAACAGCAAATTGTATAGCAGGTTGGAGAAAGCCATCGAATGGGTCTGGCTTCTAACGATAGTCTTGGTTACCCTTGCCTATGATCCGTTCACTCTCAACGCCTATTATTTTGTTAAATCGCTTACCCTGGTTTTCCTTGTATGCATATTGCTGGGCCTGGTGCTGGCGCAGTGGCTGCTCTGGAAGCATGAAATCAGTTGGAGAAGCCTGTCTGATCGAGTAAAAAGTTCGCCGCTACAGGTAGCGGTGTTGTTCTTAGGTTTGATCTGGATAATATCGACGTCGTGTTCCATCATACCCTATAAGAGCCTCTGGGGAAACCTGGCGGGCAGCGTAGGATTTCTCCCCAATATAGCATGGATCATTTTTTTCCTGATACTGTCGCAGAAAATTAGATCACGTAAGCAGGTTTACCGTGCCCTATACGCGCTTGTGATATCTTCCGCTATAGTTTGTTTGATAGGCGTAGTGCAATTTTTCGTTGCGCCGTGGGCGGGGGTGGGCGGCAGGGTAGTATCTATAGATGGCAACCCACTGTCGTTAAGCGGCTACATAGCGATGATTATGCCGGTCACACTAGCTTTAATTATACTGACCTGGTATACGCCGTTATCCAGAATCCGGAAGCGGATCAGGTTCATTGGACTGCTGGCGGTATTTGTCTTGCAGATGTGTTGCCTGGCGCTGGCGCAATATTCCATTACCCTGCTGCTATTCATAATAGGGATTTTCGCTTTCTTTGTGTTAGCGGGAATTTTCCTGCAGAGAAAGACAACACTAGCCCTCAGCGTTTTTGCCCTTTTATTGGTCGGAATTATTGCTGCCGTTCTACTTGGTCAGATGATGATTCCGCAAAACGGCATTTCACCCGGAGAGAGCCGCAATCCCGGCGCCACAGTTGCGGAGCAGGTCGGGCTTGGAACGTTGCCTATCCGTCTACAGACCTGGCAGTGCGCTATCGACGTAATTACTCAATCACCTGAAATACCCTATCTACAGGACAATTTGCATGGCTTGAGGCCCCTCATTGGATACGGGCCCGAGACGTTCATAGCTGTGGCACAGACCAGATTTCCTCCTGCCTGGAAGGGCACATACACTTTTGAGTCGCTACTTATCGGGCAACCGGAAAATCATTATCTGTACCTGGCGGCAACTATGGGCATCCTGGGATTGCTGGCTTTTCTGATGATTCTCGGCATATTTTTCTGCATGGGCCTCAAATATCTACTGAGAAGTAGTGAGAGAAATTCAATTCTGCTTATATCGGCTTTTATTGCAGCTATTATGCAATATTGTGCCCACGTATTTTTCGACCCGTCGGTTATCACGGCGGAGCTGGTGTTCTGGCTGGTTTTAGCGCTGACCGCAGCCGAGATCAAAATCGACTTCACGGGAGAAATTACTCAGCCCACCCAGCCTGCAGGCATGGCAAATGAAGGGTGTAAAACGGAGGTAAGAGCCCCCAGCCCCGCAAGGAAATTCACTGCAGTACTGGTACTTTTGATATTTATTGTTATCGGAGCCGGCCTTACACTTCGCCCTTTAATGGCTAACACCTACATTGAGAGCGGCCTCAAGCTTTATAACAAAAACAAGAATGTCGCTTTGGCTATGTATAGTGAGGCGGCAAGGATCGAACCCCAGCAATCCTACTACCAAAACTTCGTGGGTAACCTGGCTTATAACATGGCTCTGGAGAGCAAGGACCCTCAGGAGAAAGCAAAATTGCTCTCCCTAAGTGAGTCAGCTTATAACGATGCTATCAGCGTGGATCCGGCCATGGCCATCTGGTATTACCGGCTGGCCGACGTGGACGTCTACTGGGCTCTGAACGGCGATAAAGACAAATTTGATGATGCCTTTGGACTTTATGAAAAAGCTGACCGGATATTCCCGGCAAATCCGGTGATTTTAAACAAATGGGCACTGGCGCTCATCTTCAAAGGAGATTATCAGGCGGCGGAACAGAAATTAGCTGACTCGACCAAAAGCGACCCCCTGTGGATACAGACCTCATTTTTTCAGGGATTGCTGCATACATATACAGGTGATAACCGGACGGCAGCCGATTTTCTTATTACACCGATCAAGAATGATGCTAAAGATATAAGCTACTTTGTTAATTTTTGTGGTTTATTGACCACTTTCAATGCCGGTGAAATGGAACCGGTAATTGGTGCTTTAAAATCCCGCCTTGATAGTGGTGGAGGCGACTGGAAGGGATATGCGTTGCTGGGTATTTCCGACATCTACGGTGAAAACTACCAGGAATCCGTAGCGGCGTTTAAGAAATCGGCCGAAATAGTACCGGACGAGGAACTAACCCTGCTGGCAGGCATCGTAAATGTTATGTTGAGCAATGGAAGCGGATTTCAAGCCGATAGACAGCAAATCGTCAACGGCCTGATGGATAGGAAATCAAAAATACGTAGCGGTAATTAAAATCACTTGGAAATTCTTTCAGCGTTTATTTTATTCTTGGTAGGCATCAGCTTTGGCAGCTTTTTAAATGTCGTGGCAGACCGGGTGCCTCAGCGCAAATCGATTGTCTCTCCGCCTTCCCATTGTTTTCAGTGCGGGCATCCATTGGAATCAAGGGACCTTGTGCCTGTACTCAGCTACATTATTTTAAGAGGCAAGTGCCGCTACTGCGGCGCTGCCATACCCCTGAGATCGATGCTGGTGGAGCTGATAACAGGGCTGCTGTTTGTGCTGGCATGGGCCGTATTAGGACCGCAATGGCAGTTGCCAATTGTTCTTCTCTACATGTGCATCTTGATAGTACTCTCCATTACCGACTTGGAAGGAGGCATTATACCGGGGATCATTATTTATCCGGCTGTCGGCATTACCCTTATCATCACAGCGGTCAAAATTCTGACAGGTTTGTCGCCTGACATAATCAGCGCATCCATCGGTTTAGCCTCAGGCTTCGGCCTTTTCTTTCTGATCTGGTGTATAGCCAGGCTGTTTAAAAAAGAAGTGATCGGATTCGGTGACGTTGTGATGGGAGGGTTAATCGGTATCATGGTGGGCTTTCCGCTGGTCATGGCGGCCATATACCTGGCGGTTTTGACCGGCGGCCTGATGGCTATCGTCCTGGTAATACTCGGGCTAAGAAAATTCACCGAGCCTGTTCCTTTCGCATTGTTTCTTGCATTGGGTACGGTGGTCGCACTACTGTGGGGCGGGGAAATAACTGTGTTGATATCTTTACTGGTACCTTGAATCTAGTAAAAATTAATAAATTTTTTACAAAATTGTTTTGTTGATCGTAAAAGGGGTATTGACATATATGCGTTTATGTGCTAATTTTGAAAATGTCCCAAGTAATCGACGTTGGAACGGGGAGGCAGAGGTCCCTAGCACGAGGTAGGCGAAGGCCGAATAGTGTAAGGGGGGAAGATGAGGAACCGGGATACTGAGGTTACTTGGGGCTTTTTTTATTCCAAAATAGCTATAAAGGGTAGATTGCGGTATTTTCCTCTGACGTCCAGTCCATAGCCTACGACAAATTCATCAGGTATCTCGAATCCGATATAGTCGAGATGTACATCGATCAAGCGTCTAACCCTCTTATCCAGCAGCGTGCATACCTTCAAACTCGCCGGCTTGCGTGTAGCAAGGTAGTTCAACACATAGTTTAAAGTCATTCCCGTATCGATTATATCTTCCACCATTAATACGTGCTTACCTTTGATATCGATATCCAGGTCTTTAGTTATTTTAATAGGCGAATCGGATTTACCCTGGGGAGTTGATATCGCCATGAAATCGCATTCAAGCGGTATGGACATATTCTGCATCAGGTCAGATATAAAACATATGACGCCTTTGAGAACACCTATAAGAATAAGGTCTTTCCCCTGATAATCTTTGGATATCTGTTTGGCCAGAGACTTGATGCGCCTGTCGATCTGGGTCTTATTAAACAGGTATTTCCCCACGCCGTTCATCTTGTTTTCACCCAGGGGTATAAAATCGTATTTAACAAAAAGCTTCAGGTAATCGGCTTTATTAAGCAGTTTTACGTTGACATCCGGATAGAGTTCCTTGAGTTGGCGCAGCTTGCGGTTCTTCTCTGTAATAAGGCTTTGCTTGGTAGTTGTTAACTCAATATACAAATTTATCTCAGGTAAATAGAAGTCCGGCGTGAACATCTCGGTTATCCTTTTGTCTTCCCATGATAATGGGAATGAGCGTGGCTCATAAAGCCATTCCACCTGGTAGAAATCCAGCAATCTGGCAAACTCCTCTTCGCTGGGATGGCTGAAGCTGGTAGGGCGCACTGGCTTCAAAGGAAGGTGGGAGAAACTGGTGAGTTTCTTTTGCTGGGTGACATTGGTTTCATGGTGTGTATTTAAGTACTGGGACAGTTCGTTTTTCTCCAACGTCACTGCAATGATATTAGCCACGGTGGCAATGAAGTCTTTCTCATGAGGTTTGAAATGCTTTTTCTCATGGGTGTAAATCCTGATTTCCCCGATTACCTCCTCTTTCTGCAAAATAGGAGCGCCCAGCAGAGACTTGAGGTTCTCCTTGTCTGCTTGCTCGGGGAACTGAGTCCTTTTATCGGCGATAATATCTTCAACGGCGACCGTCTTGCCGTCCAATATCTCGGGGTAGCTCTTGCGGGCGTTCAATGCACCTTTGCGTAAGTAGATATCGCTCAGTCCGAAGGCTCCGATGATATCCAGGTATTCACGCTGGGGATTGAGCAACATAATAGCGCAGCCCGAAGCCTGCAACGACCGTGCTGCACTGGCCGCGATCAACCCCATCATTTTCTTTAAAGGTAATTCACTGTTGACTACTTTAGCTATCTGTTTGAACGCAAGAGAACAGCGATTTTCAGCGGCATCCATGCCTCTTCCACCCCTCCGTCATAATGTAACATATCATCCGCATTTAGTATAGCCGCAACTCGGGCAAATGTGACAGCCCTCTTGATATACAAGCAGATTCCCGCAATCGGGGCATTGCCCGGTGGAGCTTCCGGTAGGCTGGCTGATATGTTGCATAGGAACAGTATCTTCATCTTTTTTCACGTATTTTTCCAATACGCTGCCGATAGCGTCTGCACAGGATAATATGGCACGTCCGTGCTCCCATGAAACGGAAGGACACCTGATGGCCCTGAGCTGTTTTATGACCGAACTGACATCGATTCCCGATCTGAAAACAAGCGAAATGAGCCGGCTGGTAGCTTCCAGTTGTGCGGAAGCACAGCCTCCCGCTTTGCCCAGGCTGGAAAAAACTTCGCATATTCCCTTATCATCAAAATTGACGGTAATATAAATATAACCGCAACCGGTGGTTACACGCTCGGTAATACCCCTGGTGATCTTGGGCCTCTGGCGAGGGGAGAGCCTGGCTTCGGCCTCTGCTTCCCTGTCCGCCTCCTTTTCCTTTTCCTTAACGGGTTCCTTCTGGCCTGTATTCAACACCTGGCTGTCGCGGCTCCTGTCCCTGTAAATTGTGATGCCTTTCAGTCCCAGTTTGTAAGCCATCAGATAGACGTTTTTCACATCTTCGATGGTGGCTTCGTGAGGGAGGTTTACCGTTTTGGAAACGGCGCTGTCCGTATATTTCTGGAAGGCAGCTTGGATTTTGACATGCCATTCGGGGGAGATATCATGCGATGTTACAAAAACATCCTTGACCCGATCGGGCACGGAGGGAATGTCATGTAATTTTTCCCCCTCCGCCAGCTTTTGCATCAGGTCGGCTGAGTAGAAACTGTCCTTCTTGGCCTCCTCTTCAAAATAGGGGTTGACCTCTATTAACGTCTGCCCGTCGAGTATATGACGGAAGTAACTCAAAGCGAATATAGGCTCGATGCCGCTGGAACAGCCTGCGATTATGCTTAAGGTGCCGGTAGGGGCGATGGTAGTCCTGTTGGCATTCCTAACCTTAGGTCCGTTATTGGTGTCATATGTGCTGCCGTGGAAGGCGGGGAAGGTGCCCCTGGACCGTCCCAGCGACTCGGATTCCTTAGTGGCTTCTTCAGAAATAAGACGCATTACCCTTTCGGCGGTCTCAAGCGCCCTATCTGAGTTATAGGGTATCTGCATTTGTATAAGCATATCGGCGAAGCCCATGATACCCAGCCCGATTTTGCGTGTTTTGCGGGTCATCTTCTCTATGAGGTCCAGGGGATACTTATTGACCTCGATCACGTCATCCAGGAATCTCACGGCCAGCCTGATAACCTCCCTGAGCTTGTCGAAGTCAATTTCGCTATGGCTGTTGATCCGCTTGATCATCCTGGATAAATTGATCGAACCCAGATTGCATGATTCATAGGGCAGCAGAGGTTGTTCACCGCAGGGGTTGGTGCTTTCTATTTTGCCCAGGTTGGGTGTCGAGTTAAATTCATTTATCCTATCCAGGAAGATTATGCCCGGGTCGCCTGTTCTCCATGCCATGTCAACTATCTTGCCGAAGACCTCCCCGGCGTTGAGCCTACCCACAACCTCCTTGCTATGCGGATTGACGAGATCGTAGTCCTTATTCCCCTCCACAGCCTTCATGAAACTGTCGGTGATGGCTACCGATATATTGAAATTCGTAAATGCTTTCAGGTCTTCTTTGGATGAGATGAATTCCAGGATATCCGGGTGGTCTATATTCAATATCCCCATGTTGGCGCCCCGGCGCATGCCGCCCTGTTTAATGACGTCGGTGGCAGTATCGAAGGCACGCATGAAAGAGACCGGTCCGCTGGCGACGCCCCCTGTAGATCCTACCCTGTCCTTTTTAGGCCTGATTCGGGAGAAGGAGAAGCCGGTTCCGCCGCCGCTTTTATGGATTAGGGCCGTATATTTAACGGCATCAAAGATCGACTCCATGGTGTCTTCGATGGGCAGCACGAAACAGGCCGATAACTGTCCCAGCTCGCGGCCGGCATTCATGAGAGTGGGCGAATTGGGCAGGAATTCCAGTGACGTCATGAGGTTGTAGAACTTGGCTTCCCATTCAGCGACGCTGGCGGATTTATCGAACACAAGCTCAGCGGAAGCGATATAACTGCTGACCCTGTGGAACAACTCTTCGGGAGTCTCGATTACATTTCCCTGGCCATCTTTTTGCAGGTATCTTTTCTCCAGCACGATAAGGGCGTTCTCAGTTAGCTTCAATTCGCTGGCGGAGGGCACGACGACCGGAGCGGTGGTGGGTACGACGGCAGGAGCGGCTGCGGGCATCATAGCAGGAGTGGCGGAAGGCGTGGCAGCGGGGCTTTCGGCCGGTGTCTTGGCGCTGGCCTTTTCTGCCAGGAGCTCGTTGACCACGGACTCTATCTGTTCCTTGTCGGCGGTTGTGGAGCCACTGAAGCTATCAGGTTTTTCCATACCGGGGAAAGTAAGTTCCACTTTTTTTGTTTTCGTGTGTGGTTCAATGGACATACTCTTCTCCAACCTCAAAATTACTTGCTCTGTCAGGTCTTCCTGCTGATGCCTGTCGGCCAATCCCATGGTCTGCATGTATGTGAAGACGGTCTGCGCAACGTAATTGCGCATTGAGTCCGATAGATAATTCTTCGACTGCTTGTTAACCACTTTGCTGTCTCTTGCTTCTGCGTTTTTGCTTTTCGGCTTCCCTTGGATTTATCAGGAGCAATTGCCCGTCAAGGGGCGCCCCGTGCTTGCTCTCGATCAGAGTATCAACCGCCTGCTTTAAAGTAGTAATATCCGAGAACTCGTAGTAAACGCTGGCGAATCTGATATATGCGATATGATCGATGTCGGCCAGTTTGCTGACTATGATCTTCCCGATCAGCGAGCTGGGGACCTCAGTCTTGCCCAGCCGATACAGGTCCGTTTCAATCGTCTCGACCAGTTTTTCAATGGTCCCGGTCGGCATGGGACGTTTCTCACAGGCTTTACGGATGCCTGAAAACAATTTCTCACGGTTGAAATCTTCCCTTCTGCCGTCTTTCTTGATTACGTAGAGGCCCCTGTTCTGGATCCTCTCATAAGTTGTAAAGCGCTCCTTGCACTTAATACATTCACGACGCCTCCTAATTTCATCCCCAAGGCTTCGCGAATCTATCACCTTAGATTCCAACTCACCGCAAGAAG
This sequence comes from Dehalococcoidia bacterium, assembly GCA_003142375.1. Lineage (GTDB taxonomy): Bacteria > Chloroflexota > Dehalococcoidia > GIF9 > UBA5629 > UBA1162. The sequence goes on from PLME01000012.1 coordinate 80,591, forward strand.
GGCACTTCATCGTCAAACACTACACTGTGTGGTGCAGAACGATACTAGCACAACATATAGTAACAGTCAATGGCTAACAATACATAATAAAAGAGGTCGGAGAAATTTCTCCGACCTCTTTAGGGTACAGTGCTTAATTGAATTGCACTATGTTAGCGAGGCATTCTGCTCATATCTGCCTGGCGAGGTGCTCCCGCTTGCGCATTGGGATAACGCGTGCCTCTTCTCAGGAATGAAGGAACATCAAGGCTGTCTTCGGTCGCGCCACGCAGCAGTCTGCGCAGTTCCACCTCGGTTGGAACCCCGGAACCATACTGGGCTGTAAACCCGGTAGCTATGATGGTGATCTGGACTTCATCCTCAAGCTGAGGATTGAAGACCACGCCGAATATGATGTTGGCGTCAGGATCGACGGATTGGGCAATTACGTCAGCCGCCTCGTTGCATTCGAAGAGCGTCAGGTTGCTGCCGCCGGTTACGTTGAACAGTACACCTTTGGCGCCGCTGATGGAAACGTCGAGCATCGGGCTGGCCAGTGCCGCCTTGGCTGCCTCTACCGCCCTGTTGGAACCCTTGCCATGACCAACGGACATCCAGGCCGGGCCGGAGTTCTTCATGATGGCCCTGATGTCAGCGAAGTCCAGGTTGATAAGGCCGGGGACGGTTACCACTTCGGCAATGGCCTGCACACCCAGCTTCAACACATCATCAGCCAACCGGAAGGCATTGTCCACTGTGGTTTTGTTGTCACAGAGCTCGATGATGCGATCGTTGGGGATGATGACCAGGGTATCTACTTTGTCGCAGAGCTGTAAAATACCCTCTTCAGCTACCTTCATGCGTCTTGCGCCTTCGAAGGCAAACGGTTTGGTTACGATGGCAATGGTTAGAGCGCCGGATGACCTGGCAACTTCAGCTACTACAGGGATGCTGCCAGTGCCAGTGCCGCCGCCCATACCTGCTGTGATGAATACCATGTCAGCGCCGGAGACCACTTCCTGGATGGCCTGACGGCTTTCTTCGGCGGATTTCCTGCCGACATTATGATCGCCGCCTGCGCCAAGCCCGCGGGTGAGTTTTTCACCGAGCTGGACGCGTACCGGGACCTCTGCCAGGGCCAGGGCCTGTGCGTCGGTGTTCATGCAGATGAATTCGACGCCCTTGATACCTTCGCGGACCATGCGGGTGATGGCATTTGAGCCGCCGCCGCCGCAGCCTATGGCTTTGATCTTGGCCGGTGCTGTTGAGAACATTGATTTCGACATACTTTCTAAAACCTCCTGCTATTTCAAAAATACTAAGTGTTAGGCACTAAAGAATTTCTTGAGCATGCCCATGACATTGCTTACCTGGCTGGGTTTAGCTCCGCCGCCTTTTGATTCCCAAGTGGGCTTTCCGCCGGTCTTGATGGCCCAGAGGAGAAGACCCACGCCGGTAGCGTTGGCCGGGTCATGCAGCACATCGGTAATGCCATAGACTCCCATCGGTTCTCCTATCCTGGTCGGGATGCGGATGGTGCCGCGGGCGAGTGCTTCGAGGCCGTTCATCTTGGATCCGCCGCCGGTCATTACCAGTCCGGCCGGGGCCAGCGATGCATAGCTGGTATCCGGCATTTCCAGTAAAATGAGCCTGAGCAGCTCTTCCATGCGGTCCCGAAGTATGTTGCAAAGGTCTTTGTAGGAAACGCTGTGTCCGTCTTCCACCGTCAAAGTGGAACCCTCATCTTTCTGCCCGGTCTCAGGGTAAACATTGCCGTACTTCTTCTTCATCGCCTCAGCGATTTCAAAGGGCAGTCCCAGGCCGATAGAGAGGTCACTGGTGAACTGGTAGCCGGCCACGGGTATGATAGAGGTGTGATAGATGCTGCCGTCCTTAAATACGGCGATGTCAGTGGTGCCTCCGCCGATATCCGCCATGATTACGCCGATCTCTTTTTCTTCGGGCGTAAGTACGGACTCGCCGCTGGCCAACGGTTCGAGCACCAGGTCGTCGATTTCCACACCGACACTACGAACACATTTAACCAGGTTCTGCACTGATGCGGTGGAAGCAGTGATGATGTGGGTTTCGACATCCAGCCTGAACCCATGCATGCCTACCGGGTTCTTGATTTTTTCCTGGGTGTCCAGGCTGTAACCTCTGGGGATCTGGTGAAGGATTTTTCTGTCATCGGGGATGTTGATGTTTTTGGCTGATGACAGAACACGTGACAGGTCGTCCTGCCTGACAAGCCGGTCGGTCCTGGGTATGGCCACTACGCCGTGGCTGTTGACCGAGCTGATGTGCCTGCCGGTTACGCCGATGTAGGCTGATTCGATCTTTACGCCGCTGGCCTGTTCAGCACGTTTGACCGATTCGGCAATCGAATCTCTGGCTTCATCGACGTTGACGACCATGCCTTTATGAAGACCGTGGGAAGGTACCTGGCCGACCCCAAGTACCTGCAGGGCACCGCCGGAATCAAGGGTAGCAACTATTGTACAAATTTTAGTCGTACCAACATCGATACCGGTGATTAACCTTTTTGTCATTTATCCATGCCTCCTTCGATTTAGTGATACTTAACTTAAATTACTAACTTTCCTGCTGAATTAACTAACAAGCGCTATAAGAAGTAAAGGATTGCAATAGCGATTATCAGGCTGACGAAAACGATGCCGTCAAAAACCATACCTCCGAATATTGCTAGGAGTCTCCTGTCCCTATTCAGGATGGTGCCGAATCTGCTTGCTTCTATCATTTTCTTTGCCTCCTGCTATTTTTATATTCTTTGCGCTATGCGAAGCTTGGAGCTCCTGCTGCGCGGGTTAATTTCGATTTCGGTTTCTGTCGGGGTGATGGGATGCTTGTTTATCAGGGTGAGTTGCTGTTGGTGATGGCATCGGCATTCGGGGATGTTACTGGGACATATGCATGATCTGGTTTCTCGTAACATGAAGTTCTTTACTATGCGGTCTTCCAGCGAATGGTAGCTGATGACCGCCAGCCTGCCCCCCGGAGCCAGGCACTTGAGGCTCTGCTCGAGGGCGGAGGTGAGGTGGTCCAGTTCCCGGTTGACGGCTATGCGCAGGGCCTGAAAGGTCCTGGTAGCCGGATGAATCTTGCTGTATCGGTCACCGATTGAACTGGAAACGATGGCAGCCAGTTCAGCCGTATCCGATATCGGCCTGTGCCTGACGATATTGCTGGCTATCCTATTGGCATAAGACTCTTCACCGTAGATAAATATGAGCTGCGCCAGCTTGGATTCGGGCATTTTATTCACGATATCGGCGGCCGTAAGCTGCTCGTCGGGGTTGAACCTCATATCGAGCGGGCCGCTGCGCTGGAAGCTGAATCCACGCTCATCGCTGGAAAGCTGAAGGGAAGAAAGGCCCAGGTCGAATAAAATACCATCCACCGGCATAAACCCGGTCTCCGTGCAAATTTGTTCAAGGTTATAGAAGTTGTCATTAACAATTACGGTGCTTTCGAAGTAGTTGTAGAGGTTGTGTTGTGCGATGCTGATGGCCTCAGGGTCCGAGTCAATACCCAGCAGTTCACCGCCGGGCTGGCACCTGGACAGGATGGCTGCTGAATGGCCGCCGCCGCCCAAAGTGCAATCGACATATCGTTTACCCGGCCTGACGTCCAGCCCCTGAATAACCTCAGAGATCAGCACAGGTGTATGTACCATTCTATCTAAAGCAAGGCTCATTTCCTCTCCTCAAGAAAGTCCATAATCTGACGTGCATCGTCGGAGGAAATCCTTTCTTTCTTCAAGTGGGCCGGGTTCCAAATTTCGAAATAGTTGTTTACGCCGGCGATAGCGGCGCTATCGCTGATACCGCATCTTTCCCTCAGCGCTGACGGCAGGGATATCCTGCCCTGGTTATCAATTGTGACTTCGTTGGCGTTACTGAAGATAAAGCGGTTTACCTTCCTTTCCTTATCGGACATCAGGAAACCGGTCGGGGCCTGGTTGGCGGTCATCTTGGACCAGTCATCCCTGGTGTAGGCCGTGATGCAATTGTCGGCCACCATGGTAAGCACAAGCCCGTCATCGATGTCTTTGCGGAATTTGGGCGGCAAAGGCAGACGACCCTTGTTATCGACCCTGTATTCGTATTCACCAACAAACATAATTAACTAACCTAACGGAGTATTTATACCGGCAGAGCTTCTCTTTCAATCGCTCCCAGCATGTTATTCAAGATGCTGCAATCGAGGCAGGCCAGTTCGCCAATATATTTGGTTGTCTCGTTCTCATGGTTTAGAGAGTAATGGGCCATCCCGTTTGAGCAATATTGTTCGTCGATCACTCCTCTATTGACTAAATCCTTGATGATGTCACGCAGGTGATAGCGCGTGATATCCAGAAAGTTTGCAATACAATCCAGATCAAATGTAGTGTGTGGGTGCTTCCCCCAGAAAAATAAAAGTCTCAATTTCAGTCCTGTAAAATCATTTTCTTTTATAAACGAGAAAAGATCTGGCTCCACCATGTTTTCGAAGCGATAGTTAATTACCATATCCTTTCCCCTTATTTACCACTTTTTACCACTACGCCCCATTATGAACACTTTTTCCCCCACTTGTCAATAGCTAAACAGGGAAAAAACTTGGATAATTTTTGGCGATTTTGCTGCAAAAGGTAGCCGGAAATTTTAAAAACCACCAGATATAAGGTTGCTTGGGGGCAAAAACACAATATATTGTGTAAGGGGTATCCGAATATTCACATATATATAAAAGGTAAAGGCCTGAAGGTTTATTTTGTGCTTTATTACAGGTATGGTAAAATTGTTTGCTATTTTAGGTATCTAAGGACGATTGCACTGTGTTACGTATTGATGTATTGACGCTCTTCCCCGAAGCTTTTTCGGGCTATCTGTCGCATAGCATTATCGGCAGAGCTGCCGAAAAGCAGGTCGTGGATATAAGGTTACATAATATCAGGGATTTTACGCATGATAAGCATAGTACTGTGGATGACTATCCTTATGGTGGGGGAGCGGGGATGGTCATGAAACCGGATCCCATATTTGAAGCTGTGGAATTCGTAAAAACCGAAAATCAGGCGGCCGATTGCCGCATTGTGCTGCTGACACCCCAGGGAAAGTTGTTTACACAGGAACTGGCGGGCAAGCTTATTGAGGGAAACCACATCATATTGATATGCGGCCACTATGAGGGCATAGATGAGAGAGTGGCCCAGCACCTTGCCACCGATGAGATCAGTATCGGGGACTATTTGTTGAGCGGAGGCGAAGTCGCAGCCATGGTGATCATAGATTGCCTGGTGAGGCTGTTGCCCGGCGCTATCGGCTCAAGCGCCTCTCTGGTAGAGGAATCCCACATGGAAGGACTGCTGGAGTATCCTCAATATACGAGGCCGCCGGAATACCGGGGCTGGAAAGTGCCTGATGTACTGCTATCGGGTAACCACAAAGAGATTGCAAATTGGCGTCGAGCTCAAAGCCTGAGGCGGACTGCCAGCAGGCGGCCGGACCTGTTGAATAAGGCTGCACTAACGGATAAAGATAACAAAATGTTAAAATCTATTGATTTAAACAATAATTAAATTCTAAGGAAAGGGATCAGAAAATGGATATCAAGTCTCTAGGAAAAACGAAAATAAACCCGAATTTGCCCAAGCTGGCGGCCGGGGATAATGTACGTGTCAGTTTTAAGATCAAGGAAGCCAGCAGGGAAAGGTTACAGACGTTCCCCGGGCTCGTGATCAAAATCGCTAAAAACGGGGCTGGCGGGAATTTCACAGTGCGCAGGGTCACTTCCGGCGTAGGTGTCGAACATACATTTCCTTTGGCATCACCGCTGCTGGAAAAAATTGAAGTTGTAAGGCATGGTAAAGTACGCCGCAGCAAGCTGTACTACATCAGGAGGCTCAGTACCAAGGAAGCCAGGCTAAAGGAGAGGCGTGAGCGTATAGCCGAGACTGCCGCCGTAGCTACGCCTGAAGAGGCTCCCGCCGCCGAAGCCGCACCCGCTGAACCACCTTCTGAATCTAACTAATTTGGATGAAATATGCTGAGGTGGCCGTCAATGCACCTGGCGGCCATCGACATACCTTCTCCTATTCGATCCCGGAAGCACTAAAGGTGGAGGTGGGCTGCGGGATCCGGGTGCCCTTCGGTCCCAGGGTCCTGCAGGGGATTGTCGTTGAGGTCACGGAAAAACCTTCTTACCCTGACACCAGAGATATATTGCAGCTTATCTCTTCATCCCCGATCGTATCCCCCGAACGTATAAAGCTCGCCCTGTGGATTGCCGACTACTATCTCTCTCCACTCTGGCGATCCATAGCCCTGTTTCTGCCCCCCGGTTTTGAAAGAAACACCGTAATCAAACCGAAGTCAATAAAATATTTGACACGTGTCCCTGAAAGTGAAAAGGCAAAAGGCGTATCTGCCAAGCAGCGTAGTGTACTGGAATTGCTCTCCGAATCCGGAGGCAGGTTGCCAGTGCCCCAAATTCTAGGACAGTTGCATCTGAACAGGGGCATTATAAAAACGCTGCTGGCCAAAGGTCTGGTAGTCGAGGATGAAGTAGAGGTAAGCCGTGACCCGCTGGCCTGCCGCGAGCTTCCTCTGGAACTGCCTTTCACATTCACCGACAATCAAAACCTGGTCTGGCATCCCATAGAAGCCGCCATCGATGGTCAGGGCAGCGCCGCTAAACCCAACCTGTTTCTATTGCATGGTGTTACCGGAAGCGGCAAAACCGAGATATATTTGCGGGCGCTGGCAGAGACGATAAAGTGCGGTAAAAAAGGTATATGCCTGGTGCCTGAAATCTCTCTTACCACACAGACTATCAATCGTTTCTTCGCCAGGTTTCCGGGCAGGGTTGCTGTATTTCATAGCAAGCTTTCGCAGGGGGAACAATACGAGGAATGGAGGCGCATTCAGAAAGGAGATTTTGACATCGTAATCGGCCCGCGCAGCGCTATCTTCTCCCCTCAACCTGACCTGGGCCTGATCATAGTCGATGAGGAACATGAATGGGCCTATAAGCAGTCCGACCAAACACCCAGATATCATGCCCGTGATGTGGCAGTGCAATTAGCAAGGCTGACGGGCTCCACGCTGATTATGGGCAGTGCAACACCCGATGTCGAAACCTACTATAAGGCCGTTAATGGTCTATATCAGCTTATCGAGCTAAAAGAACGTATCACGCCCCTGGGCAGCACGCCTTTGCCGGAAGTCAGCGTTGTAAATATGAGAGATGAGTTCAAGGCGGGGAACCGCAGCATTTTCAGCCGCTTGCTAAAAGCCCAGGTAAAGCTGGCACTGGAGCAACAGGAGCAGGTTATACTTTTTATCAATCGGCGAGGCCAGTCGACCTTTGTGGAATGCATGAATTGCGGTTTCGTGCCGAGCTGCAAGAGATGTTCGGGTTCTCTCACCTACCACTCTGTAGAGAAGCGTCTGATATGCCACCACTGCCGGCGTGCGTATCCCGTTCTCAGGAGCTGTCCTAACTGTTACAGCAAGGAGATTAAATACTTCGGCATCGGCACCGAGACGGTTGAAGCTGAATGCCGGAAATTATTTCCGTATGCCAGGGTGCTGCGCTTTGATAGCGATACCATGGCCAAAGCCCGGGAATATGAAAAAGCTATGAACAGCTTTCGCAAACGTGAGATCGATATCCTGGTCGGCACACAGATACTGGCTAAGGGGCTGGATTTTCCCGGCGTCTCTGTGGTAGGCATCGTTAACTCGGATACGGGTTTGAATCTGCCGGACTTCCGCTCGGGGGAGAGGACATTTCAGCTTTTGTGCCAGGTCGCAGGCAGGGCCGGTCGAGGGATAACAGCGGGTAGAGCTGTCATTCAGACTTATAATCCCGGGTATTACGCCATCAGGTATGCTGCCTTGCATGATTATGTTGGATTTTATGAAAGTGAACTGAATTACAGGCGTGAGTTCGGCTACCCCCCGTTTACCAGTATGGTCCGCCTTGTTTACAGTCACAGCAATGAAGAGAAATGCCGGATAGAAGCTGCGAGGCTGGCTGCCAGTATCCAGATGCTTATGGACGAGCAGGGCGCAGAAAGGTTTAAATTAATCGGACCCGCGCCTTCATTTGTTTCGAGACTGAGGGGCAAATATCAGGTACAGCTCATTATTCTGGGTCGCACTGTTCACAATATATTGGAAAAGGTGGACCTCCCGCCGGGATGGATTTTGGACGTTGACCCTGTCGGTATGCTTTAATTATTTAGCATGGCTGTATTAAGAATCCGCACCAACCCCGATCCTGTTCTCAGGAAGAAGGCCAAACGGGTCACTGACATCGAATCCGTCCAGCGCCTGATTGACGACATGGTCGAAACACTGACTGCTGCTCCCGGCGTGGGCCTGGCGGCCAATCAGGTGGGTGCCCCCCTCCGTATCATAGTTATAAGAATTCCCGAGGAGGAGGATGTAATAACGCTGATTAACCCGGAGATCGTTGAAAAGACGGGTGAAAGGTGTGTCATGGAGGGATGCCTGAGCATACCGGGTTACCAGGCAGAGATTACGAGATCAGAGTCGGTCAAGGTCAGGGGAAGGGACAGACATGGTAAACTGGTCCGCAAGAAGGCTACAGAACTACTGGCCCAGGCACTCGAGCACGAAATAGATCACCTCAATGGGATCCTGTATATAGACTACATTCAAGATAAGGACGAGCTACTCAGAACTGACGAAGAAACGGAATAGGTTTGTTATAACCGGTTTGTCAGCCGTTCCAATCCATCTCTACGACGAACTTGCCCGTCCAATTTTCCAGCGCAACCGGATAAAAGCCCGGCGTGTCTTTCACTATCTGGAATTCTATATTCTGCATTTTGCCCGGACCCAGGCTGACTTCCTGCTGGCTCTCGGATAAGCCCTTTACGCGCAGGATCAGGGTATGAGTCCCGGTTACCTCACCCACATTAGTTACCGAAGCTGTGACGATAACTGGTTGTCCCTGCCTGACACGTTCGGGGCCAATAGAGAAATTGCTGACAATGAATGAAGGTGGCGCCAGGGGGATGGCCGTGAAAAATCCACCCAGGCCGTCAATATCGGCGTAGTAGTCGCCTGCAACGTCCTTAACCACCGTAAAACCGGCAGTCTGGCTAGCGCCGGGCGGCAGGGAAAGGTCGCTGATATTTTCAACAACACCCCCGACCCTGAGCACAACGCTGTATTTTCCCGTCTGCATTCCGTTATTGGAAACTATGACGCTTATGCTGACAGGCTCGCCCACTTTGACATTGTTCGGCGTAATAGTGAGGTTGCTGGTGGAAAACTTGGGCATGCTCATCGGTCCGGCGCCGGGTCCTGCCGAAGGCTGCATACCTGATTGCCCTGACTGGCCCATACCCGGAGGCATGGGAGGTGTCATGGTCTGCTGGCCGGGTTGCATATATTGCTGGCCCGGAGGCATTTGCGGCGCTCCAGGGGGCATTCCAGGTTGAGGCCGTTGCATCCCGAACGGCATTCCCTGCATAGGCGGTTGGCCGCCCATTTGAGGCTGCATTCCCGGACCCATCGGTTGCGCTCCGGGAGGCATTCCCTGCATAGGTGGTTGTCCGCCCGGCATTTGCGGCCCGCCCGGGAATTGAGGACCCCTCATACCGGGGGGCTGCATACCTGGCTGCAAGGGGGGGTGCATACCCGGTTGGTTTGGCTGAAACGGCGGTTGCATGCCTGGCTGAGGTTGCCCCTGGAACGGTTGCTGCATTCCGGGCATACCGGGTGCAGACATATCTTGAGGCATTCCTGGCTGTCCCGGGGTTTGCATGCCCATAAACATCCCTTCAGGTGCGCCGGCCATGCCCGGACGCTGCGGGCCGCCCGGCATCTGAGCATCTCCCATGCCCGGTTTGCCCGGCTTGCCTTTTTGCTTGGCGCCCTTTTTAAATTGCTCACCCGGCGCTCCCGCCTTTCGCTTAGAAGGTTTGGTTACCATCAGAATGGTCATCATGATAATTACGCCGAGTACGATTCCAAAGAACCCCCACAGGTAAGGGGGGAACATATCCAAGAATGACCCGCTCTCTTTGACCGTAAAAAACCCCTGCAAATTGCCGACCCTTACATCATTATTGCCGGAGTCTTCGGCGTTTACCTGAAAGATGATATTATCGTTGGTCTGGCCGGCATCAAGTGTGATCGTCCGTGGATTGCCCACCGTTTTGCCGTTGACCTGCACTCCGAGATCGTAAGTGATCTGTTGCTGACTGGAATTGGTGGCTTTTACTTTTATGGTGACGACATCACCTTTGTTGACCTCAAAGGGTGTAATGAAGGGGGAACCTTTGGCAAGGACCAGACCGTCCGGTAGAGTGGCGTTATCTTGTGCTAAAAATGTAGGATACGATGATTCAGAAGTTAAAATTGACTGTCCAAAACCATGTGAAACCTGGTTGTTGGATAATACGCTCTCAGCATAAGCTGCACGAGGGGTGATAATCGCCATCAATATCAACAGGGCGATCGGTAACGATATCAGCAACCTTCTCATGTAATATTAGCCTCCAAAATATTTACCACACATGTAACCTTTGTAATACTCTACTCTAAAATTAAATGTAAATCAATAGTAATTAAGTATCGCCGCCGTTTTCGATTTCTTCCAACCGGTCATCGTCGAGCCCGAAGTAATGGGCGATTTCGTGCTTCACCGTCCTGATGATCTCCTGCTTCAATTCCTGTTCAGAGGAGCAGTCTGCCTCCAGGGGCTTTTGGAAGATCGATATTTTATCCGGCAGCGCCAGGTTGTAGCTGCGATCCCTTCTGGTCCGGGGGATTCCTTCGTACAAACCCAGAAGCTCATATTTGTTTTTCAGGCCCAGACTTTTGATCTGGCTGCTACTGGGCCAGTCTTCCACGACTATATCGATATTTTCCAGGAGTTCTTTGAATTCGTCGGGCATACTGGAGATGGCATCCAGGACCAGTTTCTCGAATTTCTCTCGCCGCATAGCTTATCCCGTAAGTACTCTATGAGACCATGATAACAATTTTTCGCTCCGGCAACATTTCTGCTTCTATACAACCAGTGAATATTGACGGTAGAGGGTTCTGAAGTTAAAATTTCCACTATTATGAAAGCTTCGAGTAAATATAACCCACAAGAAATAGAGAGGAAATGGCAGGATAAATGGGCGGCGGACCATCTGTACGAAGTTAAGGAGAATGACCCGAAGCCGAAGTTTTATGCCCTGACCATGTTTCCCTACACGTCTGGGGACTTGCACATCGGACACTGGTATGCCATGGCGCCTTCGGACGTATATGCTAGGTATAAGAGCATGCAGGGATATAACGTCCTGCACCCTGTGGGTTTTGACGCTTTTGGACTGCCGGCTGAGAACAAGGCTATAGCCACAGGGGTAAACCCGGCCGAATGGACCATCAAAAATGTTGAGAATATGCGACGCCAGCTGCGGACCATCGGCGCTATTTATGATTGGACCCGGGAAGTAATTACCTGCCTGCCCGAATACTACAAATGGACCGAATGGTTTTTCTTGAAGCTTTATGAGGCCGGTCTGGCCTATCGCGGCAAGGGGGCGGTCAACTGGTGCCCCAAATGCCAGACAGTGCTGGCCAATGAGCAGGTGGTGGATGATGGCGTTTGCTGGCGCTGCGAAAGCATCGTGGAGAAAAAGCAGCTTGAGCAATGGTTCTTCCGCATTACAAAATACGCTGATGAGCTGCTCGAATATAAAAACATGGACTGGCCCGAGCGCATTCGTATCATGCAGACCAACTGGATAGGTAAGAGCTACGGTGCCGATATCTCTTTCGGGCTTGACCATCCGGGCATTGTGGAAAAGGAGATCAGGGTTTTTACCACCCGGCCCGACACTCTTTTCGGCGTCACTTTCTTCGTGCTTGCGCCTGAGCACTCGCTGGTCCCGGCTCTGACTACCAAGGACAGAAAGGACGAGGTCGAGGCCTATATGCGCAAGGCCCAGAGGCAGACCGAGTTCGAAAGGACGGCCGCCGAGACCGAAAAAACCGGCGTATTTCTGGGCAGCTATGTGATCAATCGCGTTAACGGCGAAAGGGTTCCTATATGGATCGCCGACTATGTGTTGCCGCAATACGGTACGGGCGCAGTCATGGGCGTGCCGGCGCACGACCAGAGAGATTTTGACTTTGCCAAGAAGTACGGCATTCCTATCAGGATCGTTGTTGCGCCCTATGATTGGGACGGTAAGGACCTTGAAGCGGCCCATGTAGAAAACGGCAAGATGGTCAACTCCTCGAAGCAGTTCGACGGCCTGGACAGTGAAGAGATGAAATCTGCCATCTGCGATTACTTGAAAAGTAAGGGCTGGGGCGGGAAGACCATCACTTACCGGCTGCGTGACTGGCTAATATCACGTCAGAGATATTGGGGAGCGCCTATCCCCATGATATATTGCCCCAAGTGCGGCATCGTGCCGGTGCCCGAAAAGGACCTTCCTGTTTTGCTTCCCCCAGACGTAGAGTTCAGGCCTACCGGCGAATCGCCGCTCAAGTACTGCGAATCGTTCGTAAATACCACCTGCCCCAAATGCGGAGGACCTGCCAAGAGGGAAACGGATACCATGGATACCTTCATGTGCTCTTCATGGTACTTCCTGCGCTATACCAGCCCCGGATACGATAAATTCCCCTTCGAGAAAAGCAAGTTGAAATACTGGATGCCAGTCGATTTGTATACGGGCGGGGCCGAGCATGCCACCATGCACCTGCTGTATTCTCGCTTCTTTATCAAGGCTATACGTGATATGGGCCTGGTGGATTTTGACGAGCCCTTCACCAGGCTCTTTAACCAGGGCATAATAGTCTTCCAGGGTGAGAAAATGAGCAAATCAAAGGGCAATGTGGTCACTCCTGACGATTACGTGTCCGATATGGGCGCCGATGCAGTACGTGTTTACCTCATGTTTGTTGGCCCCTGGGAGCAGGGTGGTGAATGGAACGACAACGGGATCGTAGGCATGAGCCGGTGGCTGAGCAGGATCTGGAAGCTGGCCTCTTTGGACTATGCTGCAAAAACAGTGGATGCCGACAGTGAAAAAGAGTGCAAACGGGTTATGCACAAAACCATTAAGAAAGCCTCGGAGGATATGGAGCGCTTCCGCTTCAACACCATGTTGGCCGCGCTCATGGAATATTCGAACTTGTTGAACAAGATTTCAGAGGCGGGCTCCGTCTCCAAGAAGACATGGGATGAAGCCATCAAGAATTTGCTTATTTTGATTGCGCCTTCGGCGCCGCACATGGCAGAGGAGCTCTGGGTGAACCTCGGACTCCCCTACAGCATTCACAAACAGAGATGGCCGGGATGGGACCCGGAACTGGCTACCGATGAGGAAGTAACCCTGGTGGTGCAGATAAACGGCAAGGTCAGGGACAAGCTGACGGTGCCGGCATCCATTAGCGAAGACGAAGCTAAAAAGATAGCCTTTGACCAGGAGCGCGTTAAATCTTATACCTCCGGCAAAGATATCCTGAAAATCATTTATGTCCCCGGTAAGCTGATCAACATCGTAGTAAAATAACGCCGCAATATAACAAGCGGTATAAAGCTGATTAACAGCGCGAGGTGTAAACATGCTTGAACCATTGATGTCCGATAAACAACGATCATTACGTGACGAAGTCAGGCAATATGTGAAATCGGTTCCCAAACAGCTGTTGATTGATATGGACGCCGATAAGATCAGGTACCCACGTGAATATGTGATTGGCCTGGCCAAGAAAAACCTGTTGGGGCTGCGGTTTTCCAAAGACTATGGGGGACGGGGATTGAAATGGGTGGATGAGGCTATAGCGCTGGAGGAAATCGGCGTGCTCGGCATGTCTTTGGGCTGCCTATTTTCCCTGGTCAGCATCGTCGGTGAGTCACTGGATGTATTCGGAACGGACAAGCAAAAACGCCAGTATCTGGAGCCGCTGCTCAAGGGCAAGATATTCTGTGCCGAAGCTCTGACGGAGCCTAGGGGAGGTTCCGATTTCTTCGGCGCCACGACGACTGCTGTGCAGAAGGGCGATTATTTCATTTTAAACGGTCAGAAAAGATTTGTGGTCGGCGCTGAAGGCGCCGATATATTCCTGGTCTATGCCAGGACCGAAGGCTCGGCAGGCAAGAACATCAGCGCCTTCATCGTCGAGAGGGACATGGGCGTAGAAGCCAAATACATCTACGGCCTGCTCGGCACAAGGGGTGGAGGCGCCGGCAGACTGGTTTTTAAAGATACCAGGGTGCCCAAGGAGAACCTGGTATTGGGCCTTAATCGGGGCGCCGACGTATTTAACCAGATGATGATCCCGGAGAGGATGACCTCTGCGGCGGGCGCTATCGGCATGGCCAGGGCTGCGCTTGAGGTTGCAACCAGGTATACCGACAAGAGGAAGGCCTTCGGCCGCAAGATCCGTGAGTTCGAAGGAGTAAGTTTCAGAATAGCCGACAGCGTTACCAAGCTCGATGCAGCCAGGATGCTGGTCTACGGTGCATCTGCATCCGTCGACTCGCTGGGGAGCACCGGGTACACCAGGAGGCTGGTCTCGGAGGCCAAGAAGTTCGGCACGGAAGCTGCCTGGGAGGTAATCAACAACGCCATGCAGGTAGTGGGCGGCATCGGCTACACCAATGTGTATCCCATTGAAAAAATGCTGCGCGACGCCCGGCTCTCCATTATATGGACGGGCACCAGCGAGATAATGGACTTAATCATACAGCATGAATACTACCGTGAGACGCTGAAGCCGGCAGAGAAGGTGCGCAACGTTGAGGAGGATGCACAGGAGGCGGGCGCCGAGGAAGAAAAAATATACGAATAAACTGTGCGTACGAAGTGGACAAGTCTGAAGTGGGTGATCCGGGTCGGAGTATAGCTGCCAATGTCGAAAACATGCAGCGGCGCCTGGCCGCCGCCTGTGAGCAGGGCGGAAGGGATATATCCACGGTCAAAGTTGTAGCCGTCACCAAGAATTTCCCTGCGGTGGCTGTACGGATGGCATTTCAGTGCGGCCTCAGGCATTTCGGAGAGAACAAGCTTCAGGAAGCGCAGGCCAAGTACGCTGAATTGGGTGACATCCGTTCTGAGCTGACGTTGCATTTCATAGGGCATTTGCAGACAAATAAGGTAAAAGACGCCGTAAGAACGGTGGACATAATCCAGAGTGTTGACTCTCTGCGCCTGGCCAACCTGTTAAATGAGAATACGGTTAAAAAGTTGCCCATCCTGATCCAGGTCAATATTGCGGAGGAGGAAACTAAATACGGCTTTCCCGTGGGAGACCTGGACGCCAACGTCAAAGCCATTGCGGCATTGCCCAACCTCGAGGTCTTAGGACTAATGACCATTGCTCCGCTTGCCGATGATCCGGAAGAGGTGCGGCCGGTATTCCGGAAGCTAAGGAAATTGAATGAACATTTCGGGTTTAAAGAGCTTTCCATGGGCATGACCGATGATTTCGAGGTGGCGGTTGAGGAAGGGGCTACCATGATACGTATCGGCAGGGCAATATTCGGTGAAAGGAGTTAGATCATGAAGATAGCTGTACTGGGCGGAGGCACAATGGGCGAGGCCATCGTGAAAAGCATACTACGTAAAAAACTGGCTGGCCGGGATGACATCGTAATCAGCGATGTGGCGAAGCCCCGGCGTGACGTGCTCAATAATAGATATAAAGTTAAGGTAACCGGGGACAACCTGGCCGCTGTTAAAGGCGCAGAGGTTATAATACTGGCCATCAAACCGCAGGACTTCCCGGCTATACTGGGCCAACTGGCAGGGCGCCTGAAGTCTCAGCTGATCATTTCCATTGCAGCCGGCATTAACCTGGACACCATATGTTCAAAGCTCAACTATTTTAAGGTAGTGCGGGCCATGCCCAACACGCCCGCTCAGGTCGGCAAAGGTATGACCGCCTGGACGTCAGCCAAAGACCTGAGCAACAAAGACCGTGAAATCGCCCGGTCCATCCTGGCGGCCATGGGCGAAGAGCAATATTTTGCCGATGAAAAGTATATCGATATGGCGACGGCTATCAGCGGGAGCGGCCCAGCCTACGTATTTTTATTCATCGAAGCTATGATCGACGCCGGGGTGCATATCGGCCTGCCCCGCAATGTGGCTACCAAACTGGTAGTAGAGACCATCGTCGGCTCTGCCGAAACTATGAAAAAAATGGCCAAACACCCGGCCGAGCTCAAGAACATGGTCACTTCGCCGGGCGGCACGACGGCCGAGGCCCTGCTGCAGCTTGAAAGTGGGGGGTTACGGTCCCTGATGATTAATGCGGTGGCCGCCGCCTACAACAAGGCTAAAAGCCTGGGCGCCAAATAGTCAGGCGGCTTCGGGTTTGCGGCAGTACAGCACCGTGCTCTTGGGGAATATGCGGTTCAGGCCTGCTTCCAGCCACTTTGTATACTTGTGGCCGGTGTAGATGTCCCACACCAGGAATTTATAGTATAGGGACGGTATGAAGGCCTTCTCATTTTTCAGACCGAAGATGCCTTTGGACCACCACCAGACCGAATGCAGCGCATGCTTATATCTTACGGCGAAGATAGCCAGATCGAATTTCTTCAGCAGGTCCTGTATCTCCTGATGAGTATAGATGCGGATGTGCCCGCCGGGGGTGTTGTGGTAGTCATCGGAGATCTTCCAGCAGACTGACTCCGCAAAATAGGATGGCACGCTTACGGCCAGCAGGCCGCCCGGTTTTAAAACGCGGGTCAACTCGGCCACAGCCGCGGTATCATCGGGTATATGCTCCAGCACTTCGGAGCAAATGACTTTATCGAATTGTGCATCCTCGAAGGGCAGGCTGAGGATGCTGCCGGAGACCATGTGCCAGGCTCCGGCGGTCTCCGCCTTCTCATCCATCTGGTCGAGCATGTATTTGGCCTTTTGAAGGCTCTCCATATCCAGGTCGAAGGCCACCGAGGTCCCCTTGTTGGCCTTGGAGGCCTGCCAGATATGGCGTCCGTTTCCGCAGCCCGCGTCCAGAATGAATTCACTACCGGTGATCTGTAAAAGATCATGGTCAATGGTCAGCATCTATTAAGTTCTCTTGAGGTTGGACTATTGAAGCAATCAGGCCGGGGTTTTGCCGGGATGGAGCTTCTTCCATTTTTCCAGGAGCTGGTCCTTGGCTTCCTTGTGTGCGGGGTCGAGGACGCAGCAGTCCACCGGGCAAACCTCAACGCATTTAGGTTTATCAAACCAGCCGACGCACTCCGTGCATTTGGCGGGATCAATCGCGTATATGGTCTCACCTTCTTTTATGGCTTCATTTTTGCATTCCGCCTCACAGGCGCCGCAGCTGATACAATCATCCGTAATTTTGTAAGCCATCTCTGTTCAAACCTCCGAAATTAATATTATATATAGTATATAAAGTAATTAAGTCAATAGCTTCTTTTTCAAAGCCGCACAGACATGGGTCGGAACCATGTCGTCCAGGTTGCCGCCCAGCTTGATTATTTCTTTAAGCAGGCTTGAGCTCAAGAATTGATACCTCAAGTTGGCCATAAAGCACATCAGCTCAACGTCGGGAGCCAGCTTTTTATTCATCAGCGCCATCTCGAACTCGCGCTCAAAATCGGAGCTGGCCCTCAGGCCGCGCACCACCACCTTGGCATTCACCTGGCGGGCAAACTCCACCGTCATGCCCGAATAAGCCCTGACTTCGACGTTTTTAAAATCAGCCACCGATTTCTTTACCAGGTCAACCCTCTCGTCAGCAGTGAAGAGCAGCGATTTAAGCGGTATGTCATATACACCGATCACCACCTTATCGAAGATGGATGAAGCCCGTTTTATGATGTCGAGGTGTCCGTTGGTGATAGGGTCAAAGCTGCCGGGATACAAAGCGGTAGTCAAGCTGCGACCTCCTTCTGGTATATTGAAATGCCGGTGTCCCCATAGCGCTTTTCCTTGATCTTGAGCAGGCCGTCATAGCGGTCTTCAAGGGCAGATCGCGCCGAATGGGATACCAGTATTATCGAGTCCCCGTTTATAAGGCTGGATTGCGAGATGCCGGTAATCACTGAGCCCAGCGAGGTATCGGCGTAGGGCGGGTCTAAAAAAATCATGTCGTATTTGTTATCCAGAAAACCCAGTGCTTTCATAACCGGGCAACAGTATACATGAGATTGGTCAATAAATCCCGTTTTCTTCAAATTCTGCTTGATGATCTGGCAGCACCTGTTATTCTGGTCTACGAAATCTATCCACTTTACCTCACGGCTGAGGGCCTCGAGGCCCAGGGCGCCGCTGCCTGCGAACAAGTCGAGGCCCCTCTCCCAGTTGTTTGCCAGAGAGCCGAGCATGGAGAATATCGCCTCCCTTACTTTATCTGTCGTAGGCCTCACCAGGAGGCCTGGCAGAGTCTTAATTATTTGCCCTTTGGCTGAGCCGCCTGTAATACGCATTTTGGCTGATGTTTGACCGTACTTTTCAATGAAATAATAAATTCGAACACTAATTATAATACTCGCTATCACTCGTAAGTCAAGCTAACAAAATTGATTTTGACATCGTTTTACGAGTTGTAATATACTAACCAACGGCTTTGAAATAGGAGAGATTTAACACGTGCTCGATCAGTTTGGTTATGTCGGAATCCTCCTGCTAATTGCAACAGGTGTCACCGTACTCATTCCCATCTTGCCCATGCTTTTCAAGGCGCTTGGCCTGATACCGGGCAAGAAAACGGCTGCCAAGCTGGTCCAATATGAAAGCGGCATGCAGACCATCGGCAAGACCTGGGTGCAGTTCAATTTCCGCTACTATTATTTTGCAGTCCTTTTTGTCCTCCTGGACATGCTGACCATCTTCCTTTATCCCTGGGCGGTCAATATTAAAGACTTAGGCGTCGGCGGGCTAGTTGCGGTGGGTATATTTTTAGTCATCCTGGCTGTAGGATACATTTATGCCTGGCGTAAGGGAGCCCTGCAGTGGAAATAGTCAGGCCTGAAGTTAATACCCCGCAGGAAGCAGACGCCGTCGAAGGGGCCTACATCAATTCACTCATTGCAGACAGCACCAGCGCCATACCCGATCCCGACAGGTGGATCGATGAAGCAGTCCATCGCAACGTATTCTTAACTACCACTGATACCATCCTGGCCTGGGGACGCCAGCGCTCCATATTCCCCATGTTATTTGCCACCGCCTGCTGCGGCATGGAAGTGATCTCCATGTCGGTTTCCCGCTTCGACCTTTCACGTTTCGGCATGGACGTGGTGCGCTTCTCTCCCAGGCAGGCCGACGTTATGATCATTGCCGGCACCATCACCTGGAAGATGGCATTGGCCACCCGCATGATCTACGACCAGATGGCTGAGCCCAAATGGGTGGTTGCCATGGGCGCCTGCGCCATCAGCGGCGGAACCTTCCGCGAATCTTACAGCGTCACACCGGGCGTTAACCGCATTATGCCGGTTGACGTTTATATCCCGGGCTGTCCCCCCAAGCCCGAGGCGGTCATCTTCGGCATCAACAGGCTGCATGCCAAGATCATCAAGGGAACCATGGACGATCCCATGCTATCCAAGCCATAAATAGCAACAGGATTATATAAATTGACTGTTATAACCAGCGGTGAAGAACTAGGGAAGAAGATAGCCGAAGCTATACCCGGCTCCGTCGTCTCCAGCGACAAGACCTCCGTCATGCTGGAGAGCAAGTCACTGGCGCAGGTCGCCGAATTTCTGAAAAACACCCCGGGGTTGGACTTCAACTATCTCAACTTTGCCACCGCCGTCGACTACATCGACTACTTTGAGCTTGTTTACAGGGTGCTTTCCATGGAGCATAACCACAGCCTGATACTTAAAACCCGCCTCTACGACCGGGAGAATCCCGCCGTCCCCTCGCTGGTCGCTATCTGGCGGTCGGCCTATTTTCAGGAACGGGAGATGTTCGATATGTTCGGCATCAAGTTCGAAGGCCATCCCGACCTGAGAAGGCTGCTCACCTGGGAAGGCTTCCAAGGCTATCCTCTGCGGAGGGACTATCTATAAGATGCCTATCAAGACAGAGCCGTTTTATCTGAATCTCGGCCCGCAGCACCCGTCGACCCATGGCGTGTTCCGCCTGAGGGTGCAGCTGGACGGCGAGGTCATCGTCGATGTCGAGCCGATCATCGGCTACCTGCACCGCGGCATCGAGAAGCTGGCTGAGACCCGCACCTACACCCAGGTTATACCCCTCACCGACAGGTTGGACTACGTTGCCTCCATGACCAACAACCTGGCTTACTGCCTGGCCGTGGAAAAGCTGGCCGGCATCAAGGTCCCTGAGCGGGCTGAGTATTTGAGGATCATCTTTTCCGAACTGATGCGCCTGGCCAACCATTTCCTGGCTATCGGCGCCTTCCTTAATGACTGTGGCGCACTTGCCACCCCCCTGATTTACATGTGGCGCGAGCGCGAGAAGATCGTCGACCTGTGCGAAATGACCTGCGGGCAGCGCCTGCTCTTCAACTATATGCGCGTGGGCGGCATGAGCCAGGACGTACCAGTAGAATTCATGCCCGCGCTCAAGAAGTTTGTGGCAGAAATGCCCAAATTCATCGGCGAATATGAGCAGCTGATCAAGCAGAATGAAATTTTCCTGGCCCGCACCAAGGGCGTGGGTATCCTGCCCAGGGAGATGGCCATCGATATCGGCGCCAGCGGACCGGTGCTGCGTGCCAGTGGCGTAAATTGGGATATCCGCAAAAAGGACCCCTATTCCATCTACGACAGATTTGATTTCGAAGTGCCCACCGGTGACGTGGGAGATTGCTATGACCGCTTCTGGGTGCGCATGCGGGAGATGCGGCAGAGCGTCCGCATACTCGAGCAGGCCATAGGCCAAATACCCGCCAAAGGGACGGTCTGGGCCGATGTACCGCAATTCTTCAGGCCTCCCGCCGGCGAGGCTTACGGCCACATCGAGGCCCCCAAGGGCAACCTGGGATTTTACGTGGTCGGCGACGGGTCGATCGCACCTTACAGGGTACATATCTTCCCGCCCTCCCTGATGAATGTTACCGCCCTGCGCGATATGGCGATCGGCTGGAAGGTCGCCGATTTGATCATCATCTTCGGCAGTATAGACGTAGTACTGGGAGAAATAGACCGCTGATGACTCTGCTCGATCAATTTCAGAAGACGTTATTGGCCTCCGGCTTGCCGGACTGGGCAGCCTACCTGGTGCCCGCCCTGATGGGGGTAATATTGATAGTCGCGGTTTCATTAACCCTGGTAATAATATTCATCTGGTGGGAGCGCAGGCTGCTGGGACGCTTTCAGCTTCGTCTGGGCCCCAACCGCTGCGGCCCTGAAGGGATTTTGCAGCCGGTGGCCACCGGCCTCAAACTGCTGCTGAAGGAAGACATCGTCCCGGCCAAGGCTGATAAAATCCTGCATTTCCTGGCGCCCATCGTGGTTTTCGTCCCCGTGCTGATGATCTTTGCCGTCGTACCAGTCAGCGACGGGGCCATACTGGCCAATTTGAATGTTGGAATTATATATGTCGTGGCCATCAGCTCCATATCGACCATAGGTATCTTTATGGCGGCCTGGGGTTCCAGTAACAAATTTGCCCTGATCTCGGGCATGCGCACCGTTGCCCAGATGGTTAGCTATGAATTGCCGGTGGTGCTTTCCCTGGTCGGCGTGGTGCTGGTCGCAGGCTCGTTTTCCATGCTCAGCATCGTGCAGTCGCAGAGCATCCCTTTCATCCTGGTGATGCCGCTGGGATGCGTTATATTCTTCCTGGGCTGCCTGGCTGAGATGAACCGCTCGCCCTTCGACCTGCTGGAAGCCGATTCGGAAATCGTGGCAGGCTACCATACCGAGTACTCCGGCATGAAATTTGCCATGTTCTTCATGGGTGAGTACGGCGTGGCCCTGGCCTATTCTACCGTTATCACCACGCTGTTCCTGGGTGGATGGAGCGGTCCCTTGCTCCCGCCCGTTATCTGGTTCTTGATCAAAGTCGTGCTGGTCTTTAGCTTTACCGTCTGGATGCGCGCCACGCTGCCCAGGCTGCGCGTGGACCAGCTCATGGCCTTCGCCTGGAAAGGCCTGCTGCCCATGGCGGTCATCAACCTTATTATTATTGCCATTGAAGTGCTGGTCGTGCCGGCATCCATGCTGTGGGTGATGGTCATCCTCAATTTCGCCTTCGCCGCCGCTTTAGTCCTGCTCTGGTCCCGACTGTTCACATTGGGAGGTGGCAGGGTTGAAGTTTGAACGTTACGGAATGGGCATTGCCAAGGGCATGGCGCTGACCCTCAAACACCTTTTCAGGCCGCCGCTCACGGTGCAGTATCCCAATGAGAAGCTGGTACGCTCCAAGAGGATCCGCGGCAACGAGCTGGTCTGGTTCCCCGACAGGTGCACCGGCTGCGGCACCTGCACCAAGGCCTGCCTGCAGGGCAATATCATCCTGGTGACCCACCACGGCGAGGAAAATAAGTTCATCGTGGATAAATTCGAGCTCGATTCCGGCCGCTGCATTTTCTGCGGCCTGTGCGTGGAGTCCTGCCCCTACGATGCCCTGGCCATGGGACTGGAATATGAATGCGCCAAATACCGCAGGGGCGATACAATTTTAGACAAGGAGAAGCTGAAGCTGAGCGATAAGCATCAGCCCAGCGCCTATTTCCGCCCGCAGTTCTATGCCCAATTGCCCGAACAGAGCCTGCTTATCTACGACAGGAAAGAGGGCGGGCAAAAGTTAACGTTATTCCCGTTGAGCAAACGCAAGAGGGGGCCCGGTGCCTGATTTAGTTTTCTACCTGCTGGCCGCTATAGCGCTGGTGGCGTCCATCGCTGTAATCATGGTGCGCGACATATTCCGCGCCGCCCTCTGCCTGATCGTGCTGTTTATGTCGGTGGCGGGATTCTTCCTGCTGCTGCACGCCGATTTCCTGGCCATCGTGCAGATTTTGATCTACGTCGGCGCCATCTCCATATTGATTATCGTGGCTGTCATGCTGACCCGCGATGCCAGGCAGGGCTATCCCCTGGACAACTATAAATATGTAGCGGGGGCTGTAGGTATACTGCTCCTGGCGGCCATAGCCTACGGCATTTTAAATACCAGTTTTGTTAACTTTGGCGGCGCCCCGCCCGAGCAGACCATCCAGCCAATCGGACAGGCCTTATTCGGCAGCGGCTATGTTTTACCGGTCGAGATAGCCGCCGTGCTCCTGCTTTCGGCCATTCTCGGGGCCATTGCAGTACTGAGGGATAAATAATGTTTAGCGTTGGACTTGACCATTATCTTATTCTGTCGGCCGTCCTGTTCTGCATCGGCCTGGTCGGCGTCATAACCCAGAGGAACGTGATCAAGCTGATCATGTGCCTTGAGATCATGCTCAACGCCGTCAACATAACGCTGATCGCCTTCTCCATGTATATAACCCCCGCCGCCCTCACAGGCCAGCTATTCGCCATCTTCGTCATGGTGGTGGCCGCAGCCGAGGTAGCCGTGGGCATCGCCATCGTCTTCTCGATTTACCGCAGCCGCGAGAGCGTCGATATGGAAAACTTCAACCTGTTGAAATGGTAACGATATGTGGGTACAGATAAAGAGCGCGCCTAACAAAATGATTGCCGATATGTGGAAGGACTTCTTCGAGGGCGAGGGCATCCCCACCCGCATCCTTCCCGATTCCGAGAAGCTGGAGATCAGCGAGCTGGTCCCCTACAAGATATACGTCTCTCAGGAGAGGATACACGTCGTCGAGGAGGTCTTAAGGAAGCTATAATGCCGACAATCGTCCCCTGGCTTATATTCCTACTGCCGTTCGCTTCGTTCCTGCTGATCGGCCTTATCCTGCGGCCTTTTCTCAACAAATGGCCCAAGGTGGCCGGCTATGTGACCATCGGCGCCGTCGGACTCTCCTGCGCTCTGGCCTTCTGGGTGCTGCTGGCCGTCATGGGCGCACCGGAACACAAGCTGCTGGTGGAAGATATCCAGTGGGCCGTGATCGGTAACCTCAACATCCATATCGGCGTCCTGGTAGACGCCCTGACGGCCGTCATGGTGGTGGTAGTCACCTTTGTCAGCTTCATGGTGCAGATCTACTCCCAGGGCTATATGAAGGGCGACCCGGGATACCAGCGCTACTACGCCTTCATGTCCCTCTTCACCGCCTGCATGCTGGGACTGGTACTGGCCAACAATATTTTATTCATGTTCGTATTCTGGGAGGGAGTCGGCCTCGGCTCCTACCTGCTGATCGGCTTCTGGTTCCATAAACCCTCCGCCGCCAACGCCGCCAAGAAGGCCTTCATCGTCACCCGTGCGGGCGACTTCGGCTTCCTGGCCGCTATCCTTATTTTATATGCACAGACCGGCACCTTCGACACGCAGACGCTTTACAACCTGGTTGCCACCGGCGCGCTGGCCGGGACGACCCTCACCTGGGTGGCCATCGGCATTTTCGCCGGCGCCGCCGGCAAATCGGCGCAGTTCCCGCTGCATGTGTGGCTGCCGGACGCCATGGAAGGCCCCACCCCCGTCAGCTCCCTGATCCATGCTGCCACCATGGTGGCGGCCGGTGTCTTCCTGGTGGCCCGCTTCTACCCGCTCTTCCAGCATTCCTCCGAGGCCATGACCACCGTAGCGGTCATCGGCGCCTTCACGGCCATCTTCGCCGCCAGCATGGGACTGGTCATGAACGACATCAAGCGCGTGCTGGCCTACTCCACCAT